>DASRPN010000016.1:0-32356 GCA_035646355.1 Pyrinomonadaceae bacterium
AGGTTATGTTGCATGAGCAGTTGATCGAGAAGAAGAGACTGCAAGGTCAACTCGAAGTCGCGCGCCAGGTCCAATTGGAACTGCTGCCGCCGAACGATCCCGCGCTATCGGGATTCGACATCAGTGCTTACAACTTTCCCACCGAGGAAGTTTCCGGCGACTACTACGACTGGGTCCGTATCTACGACGACCAGATCGGCATCGTCATCGCCGACGTGTCGGGCAAAGGCGTGCCGGCGGCGATCCTGATGGCGTTCCTGCGTGCGAGTCTGCGTGCCGCGAGTCACATCGGTTACGCGACGCACATCTCGATGGCGAAGGTGAACTATCTGCTTTGGGAGTCGATCGAGCGAAACCAGTTTGTGACCGCGATCTATGGAATTCTGGATGTGTCGAACAGGACTTTGTCGTACTCGAACGCCGGCCATAATCCACCGCTGCTGATCAAAGCCGGCGGCGAGATTCGTTTCCTCGATCAGGGCGAACAACCCCTGGGGATGTTTCGGGACACGCGTTACCACGAGAATCACGTAGTGCTGGAACCGGGCGATGTCTTTGTGCTGTACACCGATGGAGCAACGGAAGCACAGAGTCCGACAGGCGAGGAGTTTGGCCGCGAACGTCTCATCGAAGCTGTGAAAGCGTCACTTGATAAACCGGCGCGCGAGATGGTTGCGACTATTCAGATGTCTGTACTGGAATGGACGGCGAGTGCGGGCGCTACCGATGACGTAACTTTTTTTGTTATTAAGGCATTGAAATAATCCGTGTGGTGGGAACACGGATTATACTAGTGTGCGGTCAACGAGCAGTGGGCGTGATCGCCGCCCGGTGCTAACGGAGCTCGATAGTCGCCAAAGTGAAACTCAGCTTCCGCCTCCGATAAAGCATAGACGTCGAAGCCATATGCATCGAGATAGTCTGCCAAATCATCGGGGGAAAGCAGATATACGGCAGGCGAGTAACCCGCTTCAACTCGAATTTCCAGCAGGCGCTCGATTACTTCAAGTGGTGCAAAGCAGCTGACAGGATCTCTGTACGTTGCCATGTGTCCAGCGCCTTTCTTTTAAAAATCAAGTACACGGTCCAACTTTTCGCTTACCGTGTTCTTGTCAAGCAACACTTTGATGTACGCAAGTGAAAAGTAGTTTGTTCTTCGGAGTGCAAATATTCTCACTGTCGTTCACCCTCCTTTTGACGCGCGAACAGGGTGAAAAGTTCCAAAAGGAAAAATGAGCAGCCAACCACCGACGACCTCTTCCACTCAACAACCACCAGCTCCGCCAGCACTAAACTTCATCGGTGTCTTGCGAGAGATGTTGCGGGCTTCAGACAAGGTCAGCGACCTGATTTTTAGTCCCGGGCGGCCGCCGCAAATCGAGCTGGCCGGCAAACTCGTTCCAGTGCGCATTGCCGGCCTGGAAAAGTTGACCCCTGCGCACACCGCGGGGATCGCGAAGATAATTCTCGGGAATCAGCAAGCCGCGGTCGACAGTCTGGAAAAGACCGGTTCCGCCGACCTGTCGTTCAGCCTCCCGGGCGACGCTCGTTTTCGCGTCAATATCTTTAGGCAACGAGGGACACACGCGATAATCATGCGCGTGATTCCGATGCGTCCGCCGCGGTTCAGCGATTTCAATCTGCCCGAAACGTTGAAGGAGATCGTCGATCTGAAGAACGGCATCGTGCTGGTTACTGGTCCAACCGGCAGCGGCAAAAGCTCGACACTCGCCGCCGTCATCGACCTCATTAACGAAACGCACTATTACCACATCGTGACGATCGAGGACCCGATCGAGTTTCTGCATACGCATAAGAACTCGACGATTCACCAGCGCGAACTCCACTCCGACACGCCCAGCTTCTCCATCGCGTTGCGCGCAGCGCTGCGTCAGGCGCCGAAAGTGATTTTGGTCGGCGAGATGCGTGACCGCGAGACGATTGAAGTCGCGCTCGAGGCCGCGGAAACAGGCCACCTCGTGCTGTCGACGCTGCACACGATCGACGCCTCGAAGACTGTGGATCGCATCATCGGCGTCTTTCCCAAGAATGAGGAGAAGGTGATCCGGACGCGCGTCGCGCAATCGTTTCGGTTCATTGTTTCGCAACGGCTGATACCGCTTGGAGATGCCAAAGGACGTATCGCCGCGATTGAGATTCTGAAGTCGACGATGCGGACGCGGGAGTACATCGAAAGAGGCGAGTCGGAAGGGAAGTCGCTGATCGACGCGATGGAGCAAGGCGGCCAGGACGGCATGCAGACTTTCGACACCGTTATTGAACGGTTAATTCGCGAGGGCGTCGTTAGCATCGAAGCCGCGATGTCCTACGCAACCAATCAAAACAACCTTTTGCTTAAGATTTCCGACCTCGCGGGCGCCCCGCCGCCACCGCGTGACGCGGGCGCTCCGGCGCGGGATGAGACGTCGATGCTCGATCTCATTGAGCCCTGACCTGTATAATCTGTCGTCAGTTGGCTATGTTGCGTTCTCTAATTCTAGCCGCAGCGCTTCTTCTCCCGACGACAGTTCCAGGCACCATTTTCGATGAGATTCGAATCGAATTGCCTGCGGGCACTCAGCTCAAGGTCCGAAATGATTACGGCGATCTGAGCGTTGAACAGTGGGACCAGAATTACGCTACCGTCTCGTACACATTTGAGGGTGTGGCAACACTCACTCGTTCCCCGATCCTGATCAACAATCAAGGCAAGTTAGTAACGGTTTCAGTTATTCGACGTCCGATTGATCCGGCCATTGCAGTGCATCTGAAACTGAAGATTCCGGCTAACGTTGAGATTACCGCATGGAACGGTTCGAGTTTCGTCAAACCGCAGATCCAGGTTTCCACAGACACCCCACCAAATCTTGACGGCCCACCCAAGCTTATTGGGACAAACGCTGCCAAAGCACCGTCAGGAACTCCGGCCGACAAAGCCGAGAACGTCGAGATTAGCGAAGGCGACATTATCCGCGTCGACTCGCAACTCGTTACTCTGAACATCAGCGTTATCGATCGCAGCACTAGTCGCGGACTCGCCGGGTTGGTCCAATCAGATTTCAACCTGTTTGAGGACGGTCAGGAACAACGCATCGTGCAGTTTGAATCGTCGTCGTCGCCGTTCGATCTCGTGCTTCTGATCGATCTGTCAGGTTCGACGAAAGACGTCGTGAAACTTATCCGTGCCGCTGCGTTGCGTTTCGTCAACGCGGCAAGACCCGCCGATCGCATCGCCGTGATCACGTTTGCCGGAACGTCGACGATCGTATCGGGACTGACCGCCGATCGCGATCTGCTGCGTCAGCGAATCGAAACGATCGACACCTTAAGGGGCGACACGAAGCTGTATGACGCGATAAACTTCACGATGAACCAGGTCAGGAAAGACGCCAGCAACTCGCGTCGTGCCGCTATCGTGGTGATGAGCGACGGGTTGGATGGAACTATTTCCGGCATCAGCGGTCAGATCGGTTCGCAAACGTCCTATCGCGAGACGCTTCGCAACATTCAGGAGTTTGACGGTGTGCTCTATACTCTATGGTTGAACACAGAGTATGAGGCGATGAGTCCGGAGGACACGCAGCCGGAAGCGTTCGATGCCGGTCATGACCGGATGAAGGAGATGGCGGAGGCCGGCGGCGGAGTCTTTTATCCGGTGGAACGTCTAACCGATCTGGCGGGTGCTTACGAACAGGTGGTCGCCGACCTCGGAACGGTTTATAGTTTGGCGTATCGTCCCTCAAACAATGCTCGCAATGGACAATGGCGAGCAATTAAGATTGGTGTTAGTCGCTCAAACGCTGTAGCGCGCGGCAAACGTGGCTACTATGCAAACTAAAATCAGATCCGTATCACGTGCTCGTTTCTTAGTGGCAGCGGGTCTGGTTATGTGTGTGCTTTTTCTCGGTCTTGTTCGCGGCCAGGACCTACCAAAGACGCAGTTGCAGGATCCGGTCGAGACGATTCGCATCGACTCGGATCTCGTCGATCTAAAAGTGAGCGTGCTTGGCGTTGCCGGCAATAACACCGCGCTGCCGGCACTTGAGCAAAAAGATTTCGCTGTGCTTGAAGACGGTGCGCCACAGGAGATTTCGTTCTTCGCCGCCGCCGATACTCCGTTCGATCTCGTCCTCTTACTCGATCTCTCCGGATCGAATGCCAAGAAGTTGAAGATGATTCGAAACTCGGCGAAACGGTTCGTCGAGGCAACGCGTCCGACCGATCGGGTAGCTGTCGTTTCGTTTACTGATCAGCCGGCGCTCTATTCGTCTTTCACGCTCGATCGGGCGAAGCTAAAAAAGAGCATTGACGAAATGGACGACGCGTATGGCGGGACCAATTTCTGGGATTCGCTTAATTGGGTCGTCAAGGTGCTCGCCCCGCAGGGATCCGGACGTCGGAATGCTGTTGTGGTGATGACCGACGGAGTAGACAATGCGCTTCCCGAGGTTTACGGCGACGGTTCTCGCACTGACTTCAATACGTTGCTGGAGAATATCCGCAACTCAGAAACGATCGTGTTTCCGATCTACCTCGATACCGAAGAAGAGAATGTGAAGGAGCATCACGTCCCACGCACGGCGTACGCCTTGGCGCGCGAACAGCTCACCCTGATTTCCGCTGCTTGTGGCACACCGATGTACCGGGCGGCGAAATTAGCGGATCTGGAAAAGGTCTACGCTCAGGTTGTCCGCGATCTCAGCACCGTTTACAGCATCGGTTACAGCCCGACCAACAAGGCACTCGACGGCAAGTGGCGTTCAGTTGAAGTCAGGCTCGTCCAACGCCCCGATCTCCTCGCCCGCACCAAGCGCGGCTACTACGCCAAGCCGGCAGAAACCACCGCGAACAAAATTGTGAAGTAACCCGTGTTTCTCACAGCTTGTAAATGTCCGTAACCGGTCTATAATGCTGGAGAGATTAACCGGCCGGTCACTTTCTAATCGCGATATATCGGAGGGACTTTCCCGTGAGAAAAACAACCTGCCTCCCAGTGCTGTCTCTTTTTGCAGCGGCACTTGTCCTCTGCTGCTCCGCGCTGAGCCTTGCTCAAAACCGTGAGAAATACGTGATTTCGGCCAAGGCGGGCGGAATCAACACGATTACGGGTCAAGCTCGGGTGTTTGGTAAAGGCGATTCTGACTGGCAACAGCTCATGGTTACGGACGATTTGAGGGCCGGCGACCGCGTACGCACAGACTTTGATGGCCGTGTAGAGATCCTGCTGAATCCAGGTTCTTATCTCCGGGTCGGCGGCAATTCCGAGGTTGAGATGTCCAACAACTCCCTCGACAATCTCGCGCTGCGGTTAATCAAAGGGACCGCCATCGTTGAAGCTACCGGCGTCGATGACCTGGAGCTCAACATCAACATCAGCACGCCGCACACGAAGCTCGCGATAGTGCGCCACGGTCTCTATCGTGTGAGCGTGGTTCCTGGCGATACGACCGAGCTTATCGTGAGAAAAGGGCGTGTTGTCCTCAGCGACAATCAAACCAAGGTCAAGGGCGGCAACAAGGTGATTTTCAGTCAAACCAACACCTCCGTCGCCAAGCTGACCAAGGAAGACAAGAAGGCTGAGGAAGAGATCGACGCGTGGAGCAAGGAAAGGGCTGAGACCCTGGCCAAAGCCAATCGTCGCACCACGCACGGGATGCTGGCCACGGCGTTTTCGTCGAACATCGATCCATTCCGCAGCTGGCGTTACTCTCGCGGCTATGGTCTTTGGTTCTTCAATGCACATGCTGGCTGCTACACGTTCATTCCGTGGTACTACGGTTGGAGATCACCTTACGGCACGTCGTATACGACCGGTACTTACAACCCTTACGCCTGGTCGGCAGGGCGTAACAATGGTTCTGGTGGCAATACAGGCGGTGGCAGCGGATCTACTCCGTCAACGGGATCGGGCGGCAACGGTGGCTACTCTAATCCAAGCAGTGGCGGCAGTTCGGCACCCCGTCCGATAACCCCGAGCGGCGGTTACGGCGGCGGAAATGGCGGATCGCCTTCGATGCCTACCACGGTCAGGGGTGTCGATTCCGACTCGGGCCGGCCGATGCCTCGGAAGAGCATGGAGCCGGGGAGACCCTAATTCTGGCGCGGTGCCTTGAGTTCCTCCAACTCTTCGTTAATCAGTATCCTGATCTCCGGCGGCTTCAACCCGGCCAGGATCAACTGTGTGAGCGCGGTGCGCAATTGAGTTCTGAGGCGGTCGTCTGGTTTCTCCGTGAGCGTTTGGGAGATGACGACCGCTCCTGAGCCATGCCTGACCCGAATCAGCCCCTCCTGCTGCAATTTCCTATAAGCAAAAGCGACCGTATTCAGGTTCACGCCCAGGTCTGAGGCCACTTGTCGAACGGGCGGCAATAGCGTCCCCTCCGCCAATTCTCCGCGCGCAATAAGGGTTTTGATTTCGTCTACCAGTTGCTGGTAGAGCGGCCGTGCGTCTCGTTCATCGACTGTTACAAACATAATTGTCTGGTGATTGTATACAATAGACAACTCCGGCGTGTCCAGGGGTTTATTGGGTAACCCTTTGAACCGTGAAGATCACTTTTCGAACGCGAGGTTATCGACCACCACCGTGCCTGACTCCATGCGGCATTTGTCGCAGAACACTCCGATAGTCACAGAGGTTAGTTTCATCAATACATCGCGCTTGAAATCAAGGTGCGTGGCCCATTCGGGCTGGCGAAATGAGTCTAGCTTGAACTTGTAGGTGTTGAATCCCGGAGAGAGGCGAAACGTCATTTGCGGATAACCGGATTCGAGGCTAACGCCCACACCTCGTGATATTAGTTCAACTCGAACTGATTGTGGGCCTTTGCCGAAGAGGCGCATAGTGATGAACTTGTAGCTACTGATATCGTCTGCGACGGGCTTGCCATCCTTCTCAGGGTGACCAAAGACCTCCAAACTAACACCAGCCCACTCGTTGGGCATACGCATCTCGTACTCAAATGCGGCCGCGGTATCCTCATCAGTTACTCGTGCCGGAGCTGGGCTTGGTGGTTCAGCATTTTCGAGGCCCCGCATTTTCGGCGCAGCACCCATGTTTTGTGCCCAGCGGTTTAGCTGAGTGCGGCCACCACGTGAACTCACCAGGCGGCCGTTCTCGAGCTTTTGGAAGTCTGCATAAACCAACTTCTCGTCGCTGGCTTTCGAACTGTCGGCGTTTTGGGCCAGCATTTCGACGTTGCTAAAACACAACAGAGCAAGCGCTAATCCAAAGCGCGCGCGCGACCCTTTCATCATTGTCGTGCTCCTAACTACGGATTGGATTGTTTTGATAAGCAGCTCTAGCATACGTTCTCTGTCAAGTCACAAGCGAGGCTTCGCGTTGCTGATTGTCAGTAGCGGATCGTCATGGGGATGCTTTGCCCTAAAGTCATAAACAGGATGCACAGAGAAGCAGTTCAGCAAGAGACTTCTGAGGCATCAAAGCCTCATCGGGATCATTCCTTGTAGATAACTATATCCCGTCAAGAGGTTTTATTTTGTTAGCTTGTTGGCTAAGGCCAGGGCGGATTCGACGACGGCGTCCATTCGAGCGGTGGCGGTGATGGTGTCACCGACTATAAAGACGTTCGGTAGCGACGTGTCGTGACTGATTATTGCGGCGCTGGAGGCGGCTGTCGGGTTTGGTTCGACGCCGAGGACCATGCCGAGTTTGCGGCGGGTAAGCTCGTAGAAGGTTCGTGGGTTGGCGGTTTCGATGATTTCAATATCCGAGCCAAGCTGAGGCAGCACCTCGTGCAGACGAGACCAAATCTGTTCTAACGCAGCCTGATCGCGTTCTTCGTACTCTTCTTCGCTCGCCTGGAAGGCAAACCAATCTTCCGGGTCCGTATCGGTCTTTATTGTAACGGCGCGTTTGCCCGGCGGCGCTGAGCCTGCCGGAGCAATGGCCACGGTGAACTCGTTGATCGTGAATCGCTCGCCGGGGAGGCGCAAAAGAGCCGACTCTTCCAAACTTGCGTACACGAGGTAAGCACCGCGGCCTTGCAGCGTTTTCAGAAGTTTCTTTGTTTCTAGCGGTGTTCGATTGAGTCCGATCAGTTTTCCGTAAGTGTCCCAAACCGTGAGGTTGCTGACGATTGCTTTGCGAGCGATTACTTTTTCGCCGCTAAGTAGATCGACGCCCATCGCGCGTTGACCCGTCTCGTCATAAGCGATACGCAGCACGGGGCTATTCAACCGCAACGTGCCGCGACTTTTCTTGATCGACTCCGCCAGCCGTTCGGCGACGTTGGCTGGTCCACCTTTGATCGAATAGAAGCTGTCACTGCCGGCGATGAGCGAAGTCTCCGGAAGATCGACTGGCAATTCCGCGAACACACGATCGTAAATCTCTCCCGGCCCGAACGAAGTGTAGAGCCCCATTCCCGGTTCGAAATCATGTCCGGCAAACTCGACACGCGCAACGCACCCGCCCACTTGCGAATTCCGCTCGAGCAGACACGTGTTCACTCCGCGTGCCGACAGCAGTGCCGCGACGGTCAACCCGGCGATACCACCACCGACGACCACTACGTCATACGACATAAATAAACACTGATTGTTTCGAAGAGACGGCTGCCGAGTTCAAGACCGGGAGTGGTCGGCGTGATCTGCTCGCCTTTTTGGAGAAAATTCTTTTCGATATACGGAGTGAGGACGATAACGATTGCCTGTATACCGTTGAAAACCAGGTGAATGATGAAAGGTGGGATAAGCGATCCAGTGTACGCCCGCGACAGAGTAAGCGTAAAACTGAGGAGCGTGATCACGAGAATGACGCCGATGTTCTGCATATACTGGAGGACGTGTACGCCGGCAAACAGTAACGACACGATCACGATCGAGATGGCCCGATTCGTGGCGCGTTCGAGCGATGAATACAGCACGCCACGATAGATCAGTTCCTCGGCGAGGGGTGCGGTAAGCACGGCAACGAGCGCCGTTGCGATACGCGCGGCCATCGAACTTTCAACGAGCGCGTCTAACTGCGTCTTACTGCCGCCCCATAGAGTTGTGATCGCCAGGCCGATCGCCAGCAACGCCAGAGCGAGCAGAACGCAAAGCAGCGTCGCAACCAGAGGCGATGAATAGCGTGGCCATCGGAAGGCGAGACCATCCCAAAACGGTTTCTTTCCGCCTTCGGTAACAAACAGCCAGACGAGCGCAATCGTCAGGACATGCGCCGGTAGAATGCCGAGAATTGAAAGAAAGATGAGCGTCTTGTCGGTGAGGATGGCGTCCGGTCGCGGTGATCCCACCGTTCTCCACTGATAAATGATGTAAGGAAGTGCGACGATTACCGGCACGAAGGCCAGCATCGCGACGCTGAGTACCCAAACGACAAACCCTTTGATTACTTCCAACCACGCGTACGACTGTGACTGCGGTGTGGGCGGCGGTGTTAGACCATCGAGAGAGATTTGTGCCGGAAACCCTGCTTGCTCGTCTGAGAGCGGTGTCACATGCTGTGATGGCTCTTTTGTAATCACTGAAACGAGTGTAGGGGAGTTAAGAATACAAATCAACAATCACACTGCCGGGTACTCAACGTCCAAAAACGGCGCGCCGACACGCGGCGCCGCGAGCATCAGGGCGATGATTGTTTTCGCGTCCTGAATTTCACTGCTGGAGATCATCTCGAGCGCTTCGTCGATCGGCAGGCGTACGACTTCAAGCACCTCGTCCTCCTCGGGGTTTTGTGCGCCCTCGGTTAACTCGGTCGCGAGAAACACCCACATCTTCTCTTCACAAAAACCAGGCGAGACGAAAAACTCCGACAGCTTCTCCAAGTGCCCAGCGGTAAGTCCGAGTTCCTCCTGGAGTTCGCGCGCCGCTCCATCTTCCGGACGTTCGCCGTCATCGAGGCTTCCCGCCGGAGCTTCGAGAAGATAGCGGACGGCAGGGTGTCGATACTGCCGCACGAGCGCGACGGTGCCATCGTCAAACACAGGCAGGATGACGGCGCTGCCGTGATGATGGACCACTTCACGTTGATACGTGAGCTCGCCTTCGCGCACGGTATCGACTGTGACGTCGAAGACGCGTCCTGAAAAGACTTTTTGACTGCTGACGATCTTTGGCAGTTCGTCGTGTGGACTACTCATGTTGTTGTTTCCATTCCCCAATTAAGTAAAGCGAACCGGTGACACAGATCATACCGTGACGTGGAGTGATGCGGAGAGCCGTGCTGAATGCGTCAGTCACTGTTGTGGATTTTGTGATGGATCCGCGGGCAAACCGCGTCGCTATCGATTCTAAAGTCTCGACTGAGGCAGCGCGTGGATTTTCGATCGCGGTCAGAATGAGGTTATCGGCGAGCGGGAAGAGTATTTCGCCGATGCGCTCGAGTTTTTTGTCGCTCATTGCGCCAAACACGAGTGTTAAAGGACGGCGCACAAACTCGTCGAGGTAGTGGCGAAGGGCCTGACAACCCGCAGGATTATGTGCGCCATCGAGAAGAACGGGCGGTTCGGATGGAATCAACTCAAGCCGCCCCGGGTGGTGCGCGGTTTCGAGTCCAGTCATGATTGCGTCACGTGAGACCGAGAGATTTTCAGCAACACGAACAGCGATCGCTGCATTTTCAAGCTGATGCCTGCCGCGCAGTCCGAGCCGAATTAATGCGTCGGGAGGCGTTGCCATAATTGGCTGAACACGAGTTTCTTCGCACCGGCGCATCAACACGGATAACGCTTGGGGATCCTGCTTGCCGATGACAGCAGTTACGCCTGGACGAATGATCGCAGCTTTTTCAGTCGCGATGCTTTCGATCGTTTGACCGAGATACTGTTCATGGTCCATAGCAATCCGTGTTATAGCAACGATGCTTGCGTTTGCGGCCGTTGTCGAATCGAGCCTTCCGCCCAGGCCTGTTTCGAGAATCGCCAACTCAATCGCCGCCTCACGAAATGCAAGCAGTGCAATCGCGGTCAATTGTTCGAAGAAAGTGGGCAGCGCTTCGATCTGCTTGTTTTCGAGCAACCGGTGCGAAGCGTCGCGCACTGTCGCCGTGTGACGCGCAAAATCTTCTTCGCTGATCTGCTCGCCTGCGATCTGAATGCGTTCGGTAATCGATACCAGATGTGGTGAAGTGTAGAGCCCGGTCTTCATCCCTGCGGCACGACAGATCGAATCGAGCATCACCGCAGTCGAACCCTTGCCGTTAGTGCCTGCGATTTGTACAGCTGGGAATGAGCGTTCCGGATTGGCGAGTGATTCGAGAAGGAGTTCGGTGTTTCGGAGGCCGAGTTTGATTGTCAGAGTCTCATGGCCCAAGCTGAGAAGATACTGAACCGACTCTGCAAAACGCATATAAGTTTCCCGCAAAGGCGCAAAGACGCAGAGGGGTCTTTGGGGTTTACAGAATAACTTCTTCTTAGCGCCTTTGCGTCTTTGCGGGAATCACCCTCTCGAAGCTGCGCGACGGCGAGCCCGTTCAATGTCCGACTCGCCATGGATCTCGGGGTTCATCATGAAGTTCAACAGCTTGATGATGTGGGCACGCAACTCACGTCGATCGATGATTGCATCCACCATGCCGTGGTCCAGCAGGAACTCTGAGCGCTGAAAATCTTTTGGCAACTTCTGTCGAATCGTCTGTTCGATCACGCGTGGTCCAGCAAATCCGATGAGTGCTTTTGGTTCCGCGAGAATCACGTCGCCGAGCATCGCGAAACTCGCCGTCACGCCCCCAGTCGTCGGATCGGTTAGTACCGAAATGAAAGGCAGGTGCGCTTCGTCGAGCGCCGCGAGGGCCGCTGAAATCTTGGCCATCTGCATGAGCGACAGTGTGCCTTCCTGCATGCGTGCGCCACCGGAAGCGGAGAAGATCACGACGGCGCTGTGGTCGCGCATCGCCCGCTCAATCAACCGGGTCACTTTCTCGCCGACCGCGGATCCCATCGAGCCGCCGATGAAGCTCATATCCATCGCCGCGGCAAGCACTGGATGATCGCCGACAGTTCCGCGGCCGCTGATAATTGCTTCCGGCAGTCCGGAGTTCTCCGTAGCCTGCGCGAGACGCTCCGTGTAGGGCTTGCTGTCGGTGAACTCGAGCGGATCGATCGAGATCACTTCCGCGTCGAGCTCGTCGTACCTTCCGTCGTCGAATAACAAAGCCAGACGCTCGCGGGCGCCGATACGGAAGTGATGGCCGCAGTGTTTACAGACCTGAAGTCCGTCTTCGAGTTCGCCTTTGAATAGATGGGCTTCACACCCGTCGCATTTGACGAAGACGTTTTCAGTCTTCACGACGCGTTCTTCAGGCGGGACCGATTCGATGCGCTTTGATTTCTTGTTGAACCAAGCCATTGGATGGGGGGAAGGTTAGCACGGAACCACAAAAGGCACAAAAACAAGACGCGAAAAGGCACAAAGAAGAGTTACCTGATTGCGGCACCTGCTTTTTGGTGGCTTTTGTGTCCGAAGGTTTGTGCCTTTTTGCGGCTAAAACTCGATACCCTGTTGGGCCCGAATTCCCGCGGTAAATGGGTGCTTTATCTCGGTCATTTCCGTTACCAGGTCAGCCGCTTCGATCAGCTCAGCCGGGGCGTCGCGGCCGGTAACTACAATGTGTAGAGCAGGTTGCGCGGCACGAATCGAGCGAAACTCGGCGACCACTTCATCCACCGGCAACATCTTGTAACTGAGCACGTAAACGAGCTCGTCAAACACGAGCAGGTCGTAATCGCCGGAGCGCAATTTCTCGACGCACAGCTCCCAGGTCTCGCGCGCAGTCTTGATGTCTTGTTCGGGATTCTTGGTGTCCCACGTGAAACCGTCGCCCATCGTGTGAACTTCGATGCCGAGTTTTTCAGCGGATTCGTGTTCGCCGTAGCGGTCGTTGCGCGACTTCATGAACTGAATCATGCAGCACTTCAAACCGCGTCCGGCGGCGCGCATCAGGAGGCCAAGCGCGCAGGTGGTTTTTCCTTTACCGTTTCCGGTATGGACCATCAGGAGTCCATGGGTGTTTTCCTGGTAGTCCTCGCGTCGCCATTTATACTTTCGTTCAACCACGACGATTAGGCGACAGATTCTTTGAGGGCATCTTCAGTGATGTCGCCATTGGCGCGCTTCACTGCATCCTGCAACAGCCTGACGATCGTCGCCTCCGCTTCTTCCCAGCTTCCCTTGAGCGTGCAGCCTGCGGCGTTGCGATGTCCACCCCCGCCAAACTTTTCCGCGACCTTCGCAACGTTCACATCCCCTTTCGATCGGAGGCTAGTGCGATAGATTCCCGGCTCACATTCTTTCAGCATCGCGACCGCTTCAACTTCGCCCACCGTCAACGGATAGTTAACGAAGCCGTCGGCGTCTTCGTCAGACGCGGCTGCTTGCCGCTGCATCTCCAGCGACTGGCGCATGCACGCCACGCGTCCGCTTTCATCGCGTCTTGCGGTGGACAAAACAGCGCCCATCAACTCGATCCGGCTCCACGGGTAACTCGCAAAAACAGCTTCCGCCGTTTTCGCAGGTTTGACACCAGTGCGGACCAGTTCGGACGCGACTTTGAACGTACGTTCCGTCGTGTTCGAGTAATGGAACGATCCAGTGTCTGTGATCAGCGCCGTGTAGACGCACTCGGCTATCTCTCGCGTCACGCGCACTCCGGTCGCTTTGCACAAGTTGTAGATCATCTCGCCGACTGCCGAGGCAGTTGAGTCGATCCAGTTGATCGTGCCGAAGAGTGCGGTGGTTGAGTGGTGGTCGATGTTGACGACGAACTGCTTCTCGAGGTCCCCGAGACCAGGCCGCGTGATGTCAGAACACTCGATGACAAAAACAGCGTGATATGAAGGATCTACCGAAGGTGTAACACGAACGTCGCCGGCACCCGGGAGTTGCTGATACGCGTGCGGCACCGCGTCGCGCATGATCACTTCGACGTCTTTATCGAGAGCGCGTAACAACCAGTAAAGACCGAGCGACGATCCTAAACTGTCGCCGTCGGGACGGATATGCGAGGTGATCGCGAAACGACGCTTTGCCTCGATCAGCTCGACTACTTGACTAAGCATAATCTTAAATTTCGAATTTCGAATTTCGAATTTCGAAATTCATTGTTCGTCCTTTCCTTGTCTTTGCCACTCTCGTTCAATCTCTTCGAGCAATTGATCGACTCGCTCGCCTTCTTCCTCAACGCGATCGCGCACGAAGTGTATTTCGGGAGTGCGGGGCAGATTCAACGAAAGACCGAGTTGCTTACGAACGTACGGCGCCGCGTGCTTCAGAGCAGACAACGCCTCCTGATGTTCTTTCTCATCACCCCGAATCGTGACGTAAACACGCGCGGCTTTTTTATCCGACGAAAGGCGAACGTCTGTTACGGTTACCGCAGTCAGACGTGGATCTTCGAGTTCATAACCAACGATCTGCGAGATTTCATCGCGCAGAACATCCGCGACTCGTTCTGCCCGCCGCATGACTTACAACTCCGTCGCCGCGACCCGTTCCACGACATACGCCTCGATCTGGTCTCCAACTTTCACATCGTTGAAGTTTTCCAGACTGATACCACATTCGAACCCTTCCCGAACTTCGGAAACATCGTCCTTGAACCGGCGCAGCGAAGCAATGTTGCCTTCCCAACTCACGACAGCGTCGCGAATCAGCCGCGCGCGTGCGTTGCGTTTGATGAGTCCGTCGATGACCATGCAACCGGCGACCGTTCCGGCCTTCGGCACACGGAACACTTCGCGCACCGCAGCCTTGCCGAGAATTTTCTCCTTCTCGATAGCTTCGAGCATGCCGATCATGGCCGCGCGAATCTCTTCCTCGACCTTGTAAATGATCGAGTGGAGACGAATATCGACTTCTTCCTGCTTCGCGATATCAGCCGCACGCGCTTCGGGACGCACGTTGAAGCCGATGATTACCACGGCGGACGACGACGATCCGGCCTGCGTAGCCGTACCGAGCAACACATCGGATTCGGAGATTGCGCCCACACCTGAGCGAATCACTTTCACTTTCACGCGATCCGTCGACAGCTTCTGCAATGTCGATTTGAGAACTTCGACCGAGCCCTGCACGTCGGCCTTGATGATGACGAGCAGTTCCTTAACTTCACTCTCGCCCAGCGCTTCGATACCGCGTTTGGTCGTCTGCAACAACGCCGCCTGACGGCTCAACATCTGTCGATGTTGCGAGATCGACTGGGCCTTCGTGATGTCGGAAACCACCTGGAAGCTCTCACCCGCCTGCGGTACACCTTGCAGGCCGAGCACTTCAACCGGTGTGGCGGGTCCCGCTTCGGTGATCGGTTCACCACGATCGTTGAACATCGCGCGAACGCGGCCAGAGATCTGTCCGACGATGAATGGTTCGTGAATCTTCAGCGTCCCCTGTTGGACCAGAACGGTAGCGACCGCGCCGCGGCCACGATCGAGTTTCGCTTCGAGCACGACGCCGGACGCCAAACGAGTCGGACTTGCGCGCAGATTCAGAATGTCTGAAGTCAGCAGGATCGTTTCGAGCAGCGTGTCGAGGTTCTCGCGTTTCTTCGCCGAGACCTGGACCATTTCCGTCTCGCCGCCCCAGTCGAGTGGCGACAGTCCTTGCTTCGCGAGTTCCTGTCGAACTCGATCGGGATTCGCGTCAGGTTTATCGATCTTGTTGATGGCCACGATGATCGGAACACCTGCTGCGCGCGAGTGTTCGATCGCTTCGATCGTCTGCGGCATGACGCCGTCGTCAGCCGCGACAACGAGCACCACGATGTCGGTCGCTTTCGCGCCGCGGGCACGCATCATCGTGAACGCTTCGTGACCCGGCGTATCGAGAAACACGACGCGACGAGTTTCGTCCCGGTTATCCGGATTGGGCACCTGGACGCTGTACGCACCAATGTGCTGTGTGATGCCGCCGGCTTCACCGCCGGCAACGTCAGTTGTACGAATCCCGTCGAGCAGCGAAGTCTTACCGTGATCGACGTGGCCCATCACGGTGACCACTGGCGCGCGCGGCAATTCGACGTCGTCTGCGTCGGCGGCGATCAGTTCTTCAAACTCTTCCTCCGCGACCATCTCTTCAAACGGGACGAACGAGACGTCGTAACCGAAGCGCTTGCCGAGATCGGCGGCGACGTCGTCCATCAGCGGTTGATTGATGGTTGCAAACACGCCACGTTGCAGCAGCAACGTCACGACGTCTTTCGGCTTGATGCCGAGTTTTTCGGCGAACTCTTTGACCGTCGAACCTTCGATCAACCGCACGGACTTCAACTCGCCTGAGCCAGGCATTTCAAGACGACCGGCGATACGGTCTTCGAGCGACAGGGCCTTCGGTGGTGGAATGAAATCGCCCTTGTCGAACCTGCCGGCCTTGCCTTCGATCTTCCGGCCACCGCGGGGGCTGCTGCGTCGTGAACGACGGCGGCCAGCGTCCGGAGGTGGAATGTAGGTGGTTTGCGGCGTCGCGGTTTCGCCGGGCGTTCCCATGCGCTCAGAGCGGGGCAGGGAAGGCCGTTCGCGAAGCCGGCTGCTGCGATCCGAGCTGCGCTCTTTCGCTGGAGCTGCGGGTGGCGGCGGAGTCGGTACAGGAGCACGTTCGCCGGGTCTGATACCGGCGTTCAGCGCCGCCGCAGTGGGACGCAACACTCTGACCTGTCGCGACGGAATCGCGGCGGCAGGTGCAGGCCGCCTCACTTCCGGTGCACCGTTGGTCGGCACGGCGGGGGTCGCTGGCATCTCCAATGCTGGAGCGGCGGCTTCCTGCGCAACCGGAGCTTCCGGCGCCTCAGGCGCAAAATCGTCCGGCACCGGCGCCTCCTCGGCAACCTGTGGAGCCGGCGCTTCGGCGCGTACCGCCGGAGTCAAGCGCTTGACGAGCTTCGTCGGCGCCGCGGGCTTCGGCTGTGCGGCAGTGGCTGGTGTGGGCGTCTCGACCGGTTCCGGCGCGGTTGCCAATGGCGCAGCAGCTACCGGTTCGGGCTCGTGAACCTCGGGCTCCGCTTCAGCGACGGCGGCTTCCGGCGTGGGCAGCGCCGCGCGCTTGACCACTTTCACCACGCGCTTCGCCGTCGTCTCTTTTTTCGGGAAGTACTTGTTGCGAATCTTCTCCGCCAGTTCCTTTGACACAGAGTTGGAAGGAACACTGACGTCGACGCCCTCGCGACGAACCTCTTCGATGAGACGTTTGGTGTCGAGTTTTAACTCTTTGGCGAGATCGTAAATACGAACTTTCGAGGAAGTAACTGTCATGCACTCCTTCTCGACGCTTACCCGTGCGTCCTGACGGTCTTGATAGTGGTTAGGAACTTGGCCGCTCCCAACCACTTCAGAACGTCCGAATCAGAAGTTCGGCGCGTGACAGTGGGCGAGTAGCGGGCAACACACACGGCCCGAATAAACCGGTCTTGTGTTGTTCCTCTTTTGCTGCATCATTGGAGCATCACTGCTTCTCTTCGTCTTCACTCCCGCCTGATGCAGCATCTTCCGAAACTGCGGGAGCTGTTTCTGCTTCTTCAGCCGATGCCTCGGAAGCAAATTCTTCTTCTGACGCCAACGCTTCTGCCACCTGTTCCTCGATGTTCTCGTAGCCCTCTACGGCCGAGGAGGTAACGTCAGGTGATGGCGTAATGGTGTCCGGGCGCAAGTCGCGACCGGATTCCAGCAAAGCGAGTTCGTCGGCTGGAATCTCCTCAGCCTCGGTCACGGGGACCGGGTCGGCTGAATCCCACGCCATGATGTCCTGTTCGGCAGTGAACGGAACGCCGTTTTCGACCGCTTCATCGTAGCCCGCGGCCGTCATATGGTCGTTCGGCTCAACTTCAGCCGCCTCGATCGAATCGTCAGCTTCAGCTGAAACCGCGTGTTGCTCTTCCGGCACGTATTCCTCGCCGCCGTCTGCGTCGGTCTCACCTTCGGTTCCGCTGAGACTACGGTCGCGCAGAGCAACTACGGCTTGCGCGGCGCTCAGGATCACTTCCGCTTCGTCGAGACTCAGATCAAGGAATTCGACTAGATCGTCAACGGAGGTTTGAGACAACGCGTCGATATCGTTGATGCCGTGCTCTGCCAATGCTTCAGCCTGTTGTGCAGTCACACCTTCAATAACCGAAAGCGGTACTGACTCGCCGGAAGCAATAAGAGCACCCATCTGTTCGGTGACTTCGCGCTTGATCTCTTCCTCGCTGCGGATGTCGATGTTCCAACCGACGAGTTTGGTCGCGAGCCGCACGTTCTGGCCGCGTTTGCCGATGGCCAGCGAAAGTTGGTCTTCGTTAACGATGACCTCCATCTGGCGGTTCTCGATGTCGGTGATTCTTACCTGGTTTACCTTGGCGGGTGAAAGCGCGTTGGCGGCAAAGACTGAAGGTTCGTCAGACCACTCGATGATGTCGATCTTCTCGCCGCGGAGTTCGCGAATGATTGCCTGGACGCGAGATCCTTTCATACCGACGCAAGCGCCGACCGGATCGACATCGCGCTCGTTCGACATGACGGCGATCTTCGCGCGTTCGCCGGGCTCCCGGACGGCCGACTTGATCACGACAGTGCCGTCGTAAATCTCCGGCACTTCCATTTCAAAAAGTCTTAGTAAGAGTTCCGGCGAGGTGCGGGAAACTTCAACCTGGGGTCCTTTTGATTCCTTGGAGACGTTATTAATTACGACGCGAATTCGTTCGCCCTGGTTCCACTGCTCGCCGCGCGATTGCTGTGACCGCGGCAGGATCGCTTCGAGGTTCCCGAGATCGACGATGATGTTGCCGCGTTCGAACCGTTTTACATAACCGTTAACGAGGTCGCCGATCTTGTCGATGTATTGCTCGTAAACGTTGCTGCGGACGGCGTCGCGGACTTTCTGAAAAAGAATTTGTTTGGCTGTCTGGGCGGCGATGCGGCCGAGTTCTTCCATCGGTAGCGGCAGCAGCAGCGCGTCGCCAAGTTCAACTTCGTCGCCGGCGAGCTCGCGCGCTTCGGTGATAGAGAGTTCGGTCGCCGGGTTTTCGACGTCGTCAACGACGACTTTAGACGCAGAAAGCTCTATTCCGGTCTCGGCGTTCCAGTCGACCTGGATGTCTTCGCCTGATCGAAATTGCTTTTTGGCAGCGGCGCGAACGGCTTCCTTCATTGCTTCTATGACTAGATCGCGGTCGATACCCTGCTCCTGACAAAGCGCCTCGATGTTTTGTGCGATCGATGAACTCATGAAAGTTTCTCTAAATCCCTATTTAGTGGCCCGCCGCAGGTCCTCTTCAACATCCACTTCTATATTTGCCTTGGTAATCAAACCCAGGGGAACCCGCACCTGCCCATTGGTTCGATCTTCGAAAATCACGTCGTCGCCTTCGAGCCCGACCAGGCGACCGCGAAAGTTGCGTTGTCCGCCAACCGGTTGCCGCGTCTTCATCTTCGCGTTACTGCCGGCAAAGCGCTCGTAATCCGCACGCTTATAAAGCCCACGTTCCAACCCGGGCGACGATACTTCCAATGTATAGGAAGCGTGGATGAAGTCTTCGACGTCGAGAATCGTCCCGAGATGAGTGCTCATTTCGGAGCAATCGTCGTGGGTCACACCCTGCGGTTTATCAATAAAAACCCGAACGATGGGCTTGTTATCAGGGCCGGCGACTTCAACGTGAACCAGTTCGAGTCCGTGGTCGATTGCTACTCGTTCAGCTATCTCCTGAAGCCGCGCTGCAATCGAATCGTTTCCCATGGTTCGTCCTTTCGGAAGTTTGTCGCCCAAAGAAAAAAGTGGGCGCGAAACCCACCGGACGAGACCCCGTGCCTTCGAGCAAGCTGTGGATTATACGGAAACCACTATATAGAGGCAACTTGGGAGGCACGGCTTTCCTTTGAGCCTTTGCGCGTTTGCCGGAGACCTGCTTTTAAAAATTCTCCCGCAAAGCCGCAAAGGCGCAAAGAGAACTATGAGAGCTTCGATTTCACTATCTCGCTTACCTGTTTGCCATCCGCGTTTTTACCAGCTAACGCGGCCTGGGTGGCTTTCATGACCTTGCCCATGTCTTTCATCGACGTCGCGCCGGTCTCGGTGATGGCGGCGTTCACTGCCGCTTCAATCTCCGCCGCTGAAGCACCCTGCGGCAGATAGGTTTCGATGACTGCGACCTCGGCAGTTTCCTTATCGACGAGTTCCTGTCGCCCGGCCTTCTCGTACTGCTCGATCGAATCGCGCCGTTGCTTGACCAGCGAGCGCAACAGTTTCTGCACGTCGTCGTCAGTCAGGTCGCTACCTTTCTCGATCTTGCGATTCATCATCGCCGCTTTCACCATGCGCAGCGTTGACGTCCGTTGCGTGTCCTGCGCTTTCATCGCCGCCGTCAGATCGGAAACAATCTGTTCACTCAAACTCATTTTGAAGATCCTCCATTGGCCTTCGCGAGATAACTGCGCAGGAAATTGCCGGTATGCGACTCGCGAATACGCATGATCTCTTCTGGCGTTCCGACACCGACAACATACCCACCCGCGTCGCCGCCTTCCGCACCGAGATCGACGATCTGGTCCGCGGTCTTGATGACGTCGAGATTATGTTCGATCACGAGGAGCGAACCGCCCGCATCGATCAACGCACGAAACGCCGCGAGCAATTTGTTGATGTCGTCGAAGTGCAAGCCCGTGGTTGGTTCGTCGAAGATGTAGAGCGTTTTAGCGCCGGTCCGCTTCAACAAGTGCGCTGCGAGTTTGATGCGCTGCGCTTCACCGCCCGACAACGTTGTCGCCGACTGGCCCAATCGCAGGTAACCAAGCCCGACATCGTCGAGTACGCGCAAACGGTTCGTGATCTTCGGCACCTCGCGGAAGAACGTGATCGCTTCACGCACCGTCATGCTCAACACTTCATGTACATTCTTGCCGCGATAACGGATGTCGAGGATCTGCTGTTTGAAGCGCGTCCCTTTGCACTCTTCACAAACCAACTCGACGTCCGCGAGAAACTGCATCTCGACGGTGACCGTTCCATCACCCTGGCAAACCTCACAACGTCCACCCGGTAGGTTGAACGAGAAGTGCGATGGCTCAAACCCGCGCGCCTGCGCTTCACGCGTGTTCGCAAATACTTCCCGGATCGCGTCATAGACCTTGATGTAAGTCACGGGATTCGAACGAGGTGTGCGGCCGATGGGCGATTGGTCCACCAGGATCGTTTCGTCGATAAAGTGTCCGCCTTCGAGCTTCGTAAAAGCGCCAACGTGACCCGTCCATTCGCCTCGTTGCTTCTTGAGTCCCGCATAGATGCAATCGTGAATCAACGTCGACTTGCCGGAACCGCTGACGCCGGTGACGCAGACGAGCATGTCGAGCGGAACCTCGACGTCGATCGACTTCAGGTTGTGTTCCGAAGCGCCGTGAATCGTAAGCCTGCGTTTCTGCGCGACGCGGCGTTGCTTTGGTTCCTTGATCTCGGCGTCGCCACGCAGGTAGCGCGCGGTCAGCGAAGTCTCATCGCGCAGAAGGCCCGCGAAGTCGCCCTCGTACATCACGCGTCCGCCGAGTTCACCTGCCGCGGGGCCGATGTCGAGTATGTGATCGGCCGAGCGCATCATTTCGGCGTCGTGTTCGACGACCAGCACGGTATTGCCGATGTCGCGCAGGTTCTTGAGCAGACGAATCAGTCGATCGTTGTCGCGCGGGTGCAGTCCAATCGACGGTTCATCAAGAACATAAAGGGCGCCGACGAGGGACGATCCGAGATTCGTTGCGAGCTGGATTCGTTGCGCTTCGCCGCCGGAGAGTGTTGATGCGAGTCGATCGAGCGTCAGGTAGTCGAGCCCGACTTCGACGAGAAATCGCAACCGCCGGCGAACTTCGAAAAGTATTCTGTCGGCAATAGCTGTTTGTTCGGTTGAGAGTTGCAACTCGTCGAAGAACTTCGAAGCTTCGCGGATCGACCTGCCGCAGATGTCCGCAAGAGTTTGGCCGCTGACTTTTACGTCGCGCGCTTCCTGGCGCAGGCGCCCACCTTTGCAGTCCGGGCACAACGTGTAGCCGCGATACTTCGAAAGGAAAACGCGGACGTGGAGTTTGTACTTCTTCGTTTCCATCCAATCGAAGAACCCGCGCACGCCGCCAAAGTCGCCGCGGCCCTCGATGATCGCATGATGCTCCGACCGCGAAAGCTGGTTGAACGGCGTGGTCATCGAGATCTTTTCCGAGCGGCAAAACTGTTTCAGTTCCGACATGGCCCACTCGTGCTGTGGCTTGGTCCATGGTTCGATCGCGCCGTCTTTCAACGATAGGCCGGGATTGGGAATTACGAGATCGAGATCGAGTCCAATCGTATTGCCGAATCCCTGGCACGTTGGGCACGCGCCGTACGGATTGTTGAAACTGAAGAGTCGAGGTTCGGGTATGGCGTAAACAGTAGCGTCGTACTTGCACTCGAAACGATCTGAAAAAGGCAGTCGCTGAGGCCTGGTCCCGGCTGTTTCGATGACGGCGCTGCCCTGGCCTTCCTGGAAACAGATCTCGAGCGAATCTACTAGTCGCTGGCGCACATCGGGACGCGCGGTCAGACGATCGACAAGTACGTAGACGTCGTCGAAATCATCGCGAGGGTAGTCGTCGGGTGAACTGAGATCGATAGTCTGACCGTTGGCGTAAAGACGCGTGAAGCCGCGCTGCATGAGGCTCATGAGGTGCGCCGTTAGCCATTGACGCGGTGAAGGGGCGACGCGGCGACGCGGGGATTTTTCCTTCTCTCCGCGTGCCCGCGTCCCCGTGTCCCCGCGTCTCCCCGTCTCCGCGTCCCCGCGTCTCCGCGTCCCCGCGTCCCCGTGTCCCCGTGTCTCGCCCGCCCCGGCCGGGAACAGGACATAAAACCGTGTGCCTTCGGAGAGGGTACCCAGCACTTCGTCTGCGACCGATTCCGGTGAATCGCGATAGACTTGGCGCCCGCAAACTCTGCAAAACGTTTGACCGACGCGCGCGAAGAGCAGGCGCAGGTAGTCGTAAATCTCAGTCTGGGTGCCAACCGTAGAACGGGGATTGCGCGTCGCGTTTTTCTGTCGAATGGCGATGGCAGGAGCGATCCCGTGAACTTCGTCGACGTCCGGTTTGTCCATTCGCTCGAGAAACTGACGCGCGTACGCGGATAGCGACTCGACGTAGCGCCGCTGACCCTCGGCGTAAATCGTGTCGAAGGCAAGCGACGACTTGCCCGAGCCGCTGACGCCGGTGACCACCGTCATTTGATTGATCGGGATAGAGAAGGAAACGTTCTTGAGGTTATTAACGCGTGCTCCCCTGACTTCAATGGCTTCTTCAGGCATATAGATCCGAATATTGCGCACTTCGCAAACTCGGAATGATACACGGATTTAATTGACACCTTCAACTGCGCTGAATGACAATGCGCGCGACATGAATAGTTCACGATTCCTGCTGCGCGGGTTTCGACGCCCACGCGAGATAGCCTGTTTCGCACTCGGAAAACTTGAACGCGAGGTCCTCGAGCACACCTGGCGGTTGGGTGAAGTAAGCGTTCGCGACATTCACCGCGCTTTCGAAGAACGGATCGCCTACACCACCCTGATGACGACGCTCGACCGGCTTTTCAAAAAGAACCTGCTGGCGCGTCGCAAAGACGGCCGCGCGTTTGTGTACGCCGCACGCGTCTCGCGAGAGGATCTCGATCGCGGCATTAAAGAGGATGTCGTGGACGGATTGCTAGGGCAGGGCGCGGACGGAGTTGAGCCGGTGCTCGCTTGTATCGTCGACACGATCAGTGAACGAGATCGCGACTTGTTGGACGAGCTTGATCGTCTGGTGCAGGAAAAGAAGCGGGAGCTGGGCGCGCTCGAGTAATCTATGTACGAACTGCTGGGAATAACACTCGTTCTGGCGCTGCTGTTGACCATCAACGCCACCGCCACACTCGTCGCTTCCGGCATCGCCCGTGTGTCGAAACGACTGCTGTGGAAGTGTTCCGCCAGGACGCGAGCAGAGATACTGTTCGTGATGCGCATCGGACCACCGGTGATCGCCATCGTCGCAATCGCGACCCTCCTGATCCCGTCGTACCTTAAACACGAACCCCAAACAACAAACGAAACCGTCACCCTGAAACTCGGCGTGCTCGCGGCGATTTCCGCGATCGGCGTCGCGCTCGCGATCTTGCGCGGATTGCGTTCGTGGCTCGCGACGCGGTCGCTGCTCAAAGAGTGGTTGAGCGCATCGACACCAATCCATCTCGAAGCGGTCAAAGTACCCACGTTCGTTCTGCCACACTCATTTCCGATCATCGCCGTTGTCGGAGCGATTCGGCCGCGTTTGTTCATCGCGAGTCACGTGCTCGAAAAGTTGAGCGACGAAGAACTCGCAGCGGCGATTGCGCACGAGTACGGCCACCTCGCCGCGCAAGACAACTTCAAACGTTCCGTCATGCGGATCAGCCGTGCCGCGCTATTGATAATCCCGTGCGGCCGATGGCTCGACCGCACCTGGAGCGAAGCCTCTGAGTCCGCTGCCGATGAATACGCAGCGCAACGAAGTTCGCAGGTCGCTCTCGATCTCGCCTCCGCGTTGGTGCGCATCGCGCGAATGATCCCTCAAGGTCAACGCCAGACGTTGCCGGCTGCCGTGTCGGGGTTTCTGATCGGTACCGACACGCCAGGGGTTAAGGTCAGAGTTAGTCGTCTGGTAGAACTCGCCGCTACAGATCCCCGCGACCTTGGCAGCAGCGCGCCGCTAGTTCGCTTCATTCCGTGGTTTGTCTTGACGCTCGTGGTCGTCATTAGTGTTTCAATAGAAAGCCGTCCGCAGGTGCTTGCTTCGGTGCATGAGTTTGTCGAGCACGCCGTTCGCGTTTCTCAGCTAGTTCACATCAAATAACAAGTGTTTACGACGGCTGGTAGTAGTTACCACCGGGCGATAAAGTCGTGCGCTCATATGGGCCCACTTCCAAGCAGAATTGTGGCTGCCATTGTTCTCACCCTCGCAACGTCACTTTTCGCGATGGGTCAGCAGTCACAAGGCAAAATAACGGGAACAGTCAAAGATGCGGACGGCGCAATCGTTAGCGGCGTCAACGTGTCACTTGAGCTCTCAAACCAGGCTGTCGCGCGCGCTACCGTTACGGACGCTGAAGGAAAGTTCGGTCTCGACGACGTTCCGCCCGGAACATATCAAATTGTCGTGGAGCGAACAGGTTTCCTTCCGTACCGTTCCGCCGTGCAGATCACGCCGGGTGATACGAAGGATTTGGCCATTATCCTGGAAGTCAATCCGATCGCCGAACGGGTAACTATCACTGCCGAAACAGGACAGATCGCCAGCACTCGCGACGTCGATACGGCGGTCAACGTCATTAACGAACGGAAGATTCTCGAGCGCGCTCCGGAAGTGGTGGCCCAGGTTGTCGATGAAGAACCTGGCGTTAACTTGCAACGAACCAGTCCATCGCTTAGCGCGGTGTTTGTGCGCGGACTAACCGGCCGCAACGTCGCGATCTTCGTCGACGGCGTGCGATACACCACGAGCGCACAGCGTGGTGGTGTCGGCACATTCTTCAGTTTGATCGAACCGTCGAGCCTGGAAACCGTCGAAGTCCTGCGTGGTCCGAACAGCTCGCAATACGGATCGGACGTCCACGGCGGCGTCGTTAACTTCATCTCGCAGGCGCCACGTTACGGCAACGCCGACGGCGAAATCCACGGACATACGAACGTCTTTTATACGTCAGCCACGAACGGCTTTGGTGGCAACACACTTTTGAGCTACGGCAAACGCAACTACGGTTTGCTTCTGAACGTTAACGCGCGTCGCATCAGCACGCTGCGACCCGCGGATGGACTTGACTATCACGCCGCAGTCACGCGGTACCTCGGTCTTCCGTCAGACATCTTCGGCACGCGACTTCCCGACACCGGATTCACCCAGTACGGCGGTTTGCTCCGCACCAATTTCAACCTCGACGAGAGGACACAGCTTCTCTTCAGTTACGCTCGCAACCAACAGGACAACGGAAAACGTTACGACCAGTTGTTAGGTGGCGACGGCAACAACATCGCCGACCTGCGCAACTTGATGACCGACACGTTCTATACGCGCCTGTTCAGGCAGAACCTCTGGATCTTCGACAACGGATCTTTCACCTTTTCTTACAACGGACAGCGCGAGGAACGAATCAACCAGGGTGGACAGGGAAATCCCACGGGCTTGATCACCAATCAACGTGAACGCACGAACGTTTTAGGTTTCAACTTCTATCTCGATAAACAGATCGGCGACAACAATACGCTCCTTTTCGGCGCGGACGTTTATCGCGATAAGATCAACGCTCCGGCATTTAGTTTCGATCCCGCCAGTGGGGTCACTGAGAATTCGCGTCCTCGCGTTCCCAATGGCGCCCGCTATCTTTCGTACGGTTTCTTCGCGCAGGACAGTTTCACGGCCATTCCCGATCGCCTTCGCTTGAACGGCGCGGTTCGTTACAGCGTCGCGTCTTACGAGTCTCGCGCAGCGAATTCAGCGCCTGGTCCAGACGGACAACCGCTGTTTCCGGATGACAGCGCGCGGTTCAGTGCGTTCTCGGGAAGGTTCGGAGGCGTCGTTACGGTTGGCGGTGGTTTCGATATCGCTGCGAAATACACGCGTGGCTTTCGTGGCCCGAACACAACTGATTTGGGGATCATCGGGCTCGTCGGCACTGGTTTCGAAGTCGACGCCACCACGGCCGTCGCCCTGGGTGGATTCATCGGTACAACCGCGCTCGGCGATGCAGTTTCAACCGGAATTCCGGTTACCGAACTTGGACCAGAAAGCAGCGACAGTTTCGATCTTAGCTTCCGTTATACGAGCCAGCGGTTTGCATTTGATTTGACCGGCTTCACCACGAAACTCAACAACGTCTACTTCGATCAAGCGCTCGTTTTGCCGCCCGGCGCGCAGGGGCTCTTTCTCGGCAGCGAGAGAATTTCCAGGCAGAACGAGAATGGACTTGTCTTTGTCGATATTGCGCCCACCACTCCAGTACTCGTCCGCGTGAACTTCGACGACGCACGATTCAATGGCGTGGAGCTAAACGGACAGGCACGACTGACCGACCAGTGGAGCGCTAACGCAAACTTCACCTACATCCGCGCGCACAGTTTGCTCAACGGCTTACCGCCAAACGTCGAGGGTGGCATTCCGCCGGCGACTGCCTTTGTCAGCTTGCGTTACCAACCTCGCTCACGTTTCTACATCGAAGGTTATTCGATACTAGCAGGCCGCCAGAATCGTCTGTCCACGCTTGATCTCGGCGATCGCAGGACCGGAGGTGGCCGCTCCCGCACGAACATTCAAAACTTTTTCCGACGTGGTGCTTGCGTGCGTGGTCTAACTACACCGGGAGGTAGTGGCTGTAGTTCTGCCGGCGGGATCTTGATCTCGACGGGTGAGACTTTGGCCCAGGTCCAGAACCGCTTACTTCCGTTGGGTGCGATCATCAACGGCGTGCGGGTAGAGAACGGCGACACGATCGTTCCGACGCATCACTATCTTGCAGGCTATGGATTGGTTGGTGTTCGCGGTGGGATGAAGTTCGACGAACATTCAGAAATATTCGCAGACTTCGAAAACATCTTCGACAAGTCGTATCGCGGAATCAGTTGGGGTATCGACGGCGCTGGCCGCGGTGTCACGCTTCGCTACCGGTATACTTTTTAGAAACCTGACGGCGGAGCTTCCTCAAACGGCAGATCGGGTTGAAAACTCTTGTCGCGTCCAGCAACGTAGAGTCGCATCACGAACCACAAAATTCCGAGCGCTAAGACTATCCAGAACGCTGCCCAGAAGATTGCCGGGATGCCGGTGACCTTTGCCATATTGACGGCGTCGGTATGAACGAATGCCGAGCCAAACGGTGTGGAGAGTGTAAAGAGGTCCTTCAGACTAAAGAGCGCGTTGAGCACGCACTGCACTGCCAGAAAACTCATGAAGAACGTCGCGACACGAGCACTTGCGAATCTTGCTATGAGCACGAGCGCGACCGAGAGAATAACTCCCGCGAGAACTGTGAATGGAACTCCGGACAAACCGTCGAGATTGTAAAGTGGTGTAATGAGTCCGAAGACAATTGTTAGCGCCAGAACATAAAAACCCGAAGCCAGCAAGACGATTCGAGCGGCCACAGCCTTACGAATCAACACGAGCAACAACGCCCCATAAGCCATCGCACCCAGGTAACCCGCACTTGAGACGAATATCTGCGAGATTAGGCCACCTTTGGTCGATAGAACGGCGCCCTCTGTGTTCGTCGCGACCCACAGGTATCGAACCGAGTTGCCGGTGAGTAAGGCAGCGAGTGCGTGTCCGCCCTCATGGATAAATGTAACGAAGAGCTCGAACGGATAATAAAGAAGCCAGGCGAACGGAATGAACCACAACACTAATGAAACTGCGGTAGCAAGGAGCAATGTCATTGCCTGGGGTCGCGCATCGTTTGAAAGCCTTAAATTCATTTCTTACTCTCCGGTAAAGCGGCGGATTCTGGGGCGTATTTTAAAGGTCGCCATCAATAACGCACAACCGTCAGAGGATGTTCCGGGTCACCGCCTGGATCCGGCTATGAGTTTCCCGCAAAGGCGCAAAGACTCAAAGAAGAAATCATGTAAACACCGTCACTCGGCTTAGTTCTTTGCGTCTTTGCGCCTTTGCGGGAAATCATTTCCTCTCATAATCCCCAGATTTCCCTCCGGTCTTACTCTCCAGGCGGATTTCGGTAATCGTCATCCCTTTTTCCAGAGCCTTGCACATGTCGTAAACAGTCAACGCGGCGATGGAAACAGCCGTCAAAGCCTCCATTTCCACGCCCGTTTGCGCATTCGTCGCTGCTTCTGCCGTCAGCGCGACGCCGTCGTCTTCGACTGTGGCCTGAACTTCGACGTGCGTTAGCGGGAGTAGGTGACAGAGCGGGATCAGGTCTGCCGTTCGTTTAGCGCCCATTATCCCGGCCAAACGCGCCGCTTCGAGTGGATCGCCTTTTGGCGTGCGATGTTCGCGCAGTGCGGCCACTGTTTCGCGCTTCATCAACACCTTCGCCGAAGCCACAGCGCGCCGCTGGGTGACCTGTTTGTCGCCAGTGTCGACCATGCGAATCCGGCCCTGTTCGTCGACGTGCGAAAGCTGTGTCATGGCCCTGAAGTAGATAACAAAAACCGGTTCCCCAGCAAGTAGAACTCGACATCCGACGCCGTTTTTGTCTATCCTGCGCGGCACCGGGACGAAGGCCTGATTCGAGTTGGTCTCACCACTTCGACCCAATTCGAGCCTGGGTATTGTTTTTAAGAAATCTGATTTGAGTTTGTAATCGTAGTTTAAAGCGGCGAGTTAATCCCCCTATGGAGGTTCTCCTTCGTGTTTGAGACTGATAAGGAAGTGCTTGATTGGTACGAGCGGCAGCCACGCGCCCTGTCGAAAGAGTACGTAAGCAGTATTCGCTGGAATGAGGTCAAAGACTATCCCCTCAATCCTGCGTTTGTGCCCGTGCTGACCTACATGCGCGACATTGAGTACTTCACTGACATGTATTACCAGGAGCTGCGACGCACCCCGACCGGCAAGGATCCTATTATTAGAAAGTTTATGGACCGCTGGAGCATCGAAGAGTTGCATCACGGCAACCTGCTCAATCGGTTTCTCGAAGAAGCCGGCATGCCGCAAGGAAAAAATTGGCAAGCAGAAGCGACGCGAAAGATCCCACGTCTTTACATCGTCGGAAGTTACCTGGTGGACCAGGCTTCACGACCGTTCGGCAAATACTTTCACGGCGCGCACATGGTGTGGGGCGCGATCAACGAGATCACCGCGATGAACGCCTATCGACGATTGGCGGAGTTGGCGGGCCATCCTGTGTTAAACCAGTTGCTGATCGGGATTGTGCAGGAAGAGTCGATCCACTCGAGCTTCTACTGGAACGTCGCGCGCGTAAAACTTCAAGAGACAAAGTTTTCGCGTGACCTCGCGCGGTTCATTATCGGCAAGTTCTGGGCTCCCGTGGGCCAGGGCGCGAAGCCGGCAGGTGAAGCGAATTACGTGATGGCGACTCTCTTTCCCGGCAAAGAAGGTTTGGACCTGTTCGATCAAAAGATCGGAAGTCGTATCGAACGCCTGCCTGGTTTTCTCGGGTTCAAAGGATTGACGGAGCGCGTCGCGCCGATTGTTCAGGTGTAGGTCGTTTATGGTAAGGGGATCGCTTTCACCAGCGATCCCGCTTCTACCGATTTCACTCCGGCGGGAATAATCACGAGCGCCGTCGTTAGCGCAAACGAAACGAAGTCTGACGATCCGCCCCACTTCAGAGGAAACGCGATTAGCTCGCCGTCGTCGTTTGTCATCAACTGCGCGGGCAAATAACTCTCACGGTCCATCGTCCCGTTAACAGCACGCGCAAGCATCACCGTTTCCTGTTTCAACACGGGTTCATTCGCTCCCTGCATCGCGAGGATTGCCGTACGCGTGAACAAATTGAACGTCACTGAAACCGAGACGGGGTTTCCCGGGAGGCCGAAGAAGAGTGCGCCCCCTGGAAGTCGTGCGAAGACGATTGGCTTGCCTGGTCGTAGTGCGACGCGTTCGAAAAAGATTTCAGCGCCTAGTTCTTTGAGCGCATTCTTGGTGACGTCGTAGACGCCCATGGACACGCCACCCGACGTCACGACCACATCGAAATTATTTGCGGCCTCGGCGATTTGGCGTTTGAGTAGTGACGTTTCGTCGCGTATGAGTGAGAGACGTTGGACCACCGCGCCGGTGAGTTCTGCGTAAGCGCTGATCGAATAGTTGTTGGAATCGCGGATCTGGTCCTGTCCGGGTTGTTCGGCTACGGTAACGAGCTCGCTTCCGGTTGCGGCAACTGCGACGCGCGGACGTTTTGATACTTCCACTTGCGCGTAACCAAACGCGGCAAGCACTGCCATCATCGCGGCGTTAATCGTGACGCCCCCACGCAACACGGTTTCACCCGCTTTGATCTCATCGCCCTGTTTCACAATCGATCGACCGGGTTCGACTGCCGCGAGCAATTCCACGACGGTACCGTCTTTCAACTCGTGAGTGAGTTCGACCTGTTGCACGCTGTCTGCGCCTTCGGGGACGGGCGCGCCGGTCATGATGCGCACCGCCTCGCAGGCGTTCATTTGCTGGTGCCAGCCTTTTCCCGCCGCCGACTCGCCGACGATTCGGAGACTAACCGGCGCGGCGGTTGTGTCGGCGGCCCGCACGGCGTATCCATCCATCTGTGAACGATCGAACGGCGGAAGATCGGAGTCGGCGACGACGTCCTGGGCCAACACCCGGCCGAGCGCGTTGGGCAGATCAACTTTCTCCGTCCCGAGTGTCTTCGTCTGTTGCCGTACTATTTGAACTGCTTCAGCTACGGAAATCATTTTTGTGCTTCTTGTATCTTTTGTGCCACTTGTGATTAAAAACCGAAAGGCCGGTTTTGGACCGGCCTCTCAAGGTTGGCGGAGACATTCAGCCTCGATTGGTCACCGTCCTCACCCCGGCAACCACATTCACCGTTAACGGGAATTTTAGTCAAAAAGCGCGGCGGGTCAATAGAGATTGAGTATTTAATTCTTAAGTACGCGGGCGAACACAAACGGCCTGAAAATCGTAGTTGTTTTGTAGCTTCACTTCCTTGTAAGGCTACCCTTAGGAGGCAGCGATGCTGAACGACGAGGAGCATGGATGTGGAAGCATTGGACGGTCGGTCGCGGTGCTGTGCGCCGCGGTCGGTGTCGGAGCCGCTGTTCTGATGGTGCTCGCCATGGGCATTAGGAGGTTCATCCTTCCGTTCCCATTTCCAAAGGAAATTGTCGTTGGATTAGTGGTCTTGTTCATTGCCGCCGCAATCCTCGGAAAAAAGGCGGGGATCTATCTCTGTGATTGAACCTGTCCGTCAAAAAGATTTGAGCTGAACGCATTGTTGAAAGGCATTAACGCTAAGAACCAGCATTGTCCTATCGACTTTGGAGCGCCGGTTGGTAAAGAGGCTTGGTAATGGCGCGCGGCTATGCTCCTGACGCGGGTGATTGCCGTGTTCGAAAAGCGATCCGGAAGGGTGTGGTGGCGCCGGACGAGTTGGAATAAGTCCGTGGAAAGATCAAGGCTCTTATTGCGTAGCAGAAAAAGTTAGACCTGCCACGTGGCAGGTCTTGCGATGAATAACTCTGCAAATTAGTGGCGGAGCCGACGGGACTCGAACCCGCGACCTCCGACGTGACAGGCCGGCGTTCTAACCAACTGAACTACGACTCCGCAAAACTGAAGGCTTGGTAGGCACGGAGGGATTCGAACCCCCAACCTCTTCCTTGTAAGGGAAGCCGTCTACCATTGACGTACGTGCCTTTAAATCAGGATCGCCCTGTCGCGAATCCTGTTCGCACGCAGCAAGCGAGTCG
>DASRPN010000017.1:0-7568 GCA_035646355.1 Pyrinomonadaceae bacterium
CTGGACCAGGATGGTTACCAGTCTCGTTGTTTTCGAAAACGGGGAACTGAAGCGCGAGCCGGTCGAGGTCACTTACCGAACGCTGACTTACTATTTCAACGACAACGTGGCAAAGGCTGTTAAGCAGCCGGTCGCAAAGGATGTCGAGCAACCAGCGCCGCCAGTTGCTGCCGAACCAACCCGTGAAACGCTTGTTGCCGCCGTGCCGGAGCCGGCTCAAGACATTCAGCACGTCGAAGTGTTGGAGGTAGGACTCGCTCCATCATCAACGGGTTCGCTCGCTGACACAGGCGAACCCCCGCCACCGCTTGAACGAGTTACGAAGGTCGAATCAGCATTCGCGGCCCGCAAAAACAAGAACGCTGAGAATTCCGAGCCCGTTGCTCTCCAGCCCGAATCAAACATTGAACCGAAACCTGAAACGAAGCTTGAACGGAAGACTGAGCCGAAGTTCGAAGCAAAGCCTGAATCCAAGCCGGTAACGGTAGCTTTACAACCGGTGACGGTTTCTTCGGTCCAGAAGCTGGCTAACGATTTCTACCTGAACGGTCGTGGTCAGTTCGAGGCGGGCGACGTACGTGGCGCGGTTGAGTCGTACCTACAATCGATCAAGTTCGAACCCGGTTCCGCCGAGGTATTCCTAAACCTCGGCCACGCGTACCTGAAACTGGAAAAGGACCGCGAAGCGATCAAGGCCTTCAGGGAATCCGTCAAGCTAAACTCCGAAAACCCGGAGACCCATTACGGGCTGGGTTTCGCAAGTTTCCGCTCGAAAAAATTCAGAGATGCCGCCGATGCTTTCAGGAAGGCGACTGAGTTGAGGCCGAAAATGGCGAAGGCGCATTACGGACTCGCCCTGTCCTACCAGGAGACCGGATACACGCACGGATTACTGGCTGAGTACCGAATCCTCGAGAGACTCGACTCCAGCCTTGCGAAAAAGCTGGCGCAAACGTTTCCCCAGTACAACTTTTCGTGCCGGCTCTTAAACGGGTGTCCGTGAAGCAGGTTTCGAAGGAGTAGCAATGAACGATCGCTTTGTCGTATTGACTGGACACCTCAACAACTATCCCCTGCCAGATCTGATCGGGATTCTTCGTCACCAGCGCAAGTCGGGACGATTACTCATCGAATACCCAAAAGGTCCGGCGACGTTCTTCTTTCAGAATGGTGAGCTGATCGATGCGCGGATGAATGAGCTCACAGGGCTTCAGGCTATCGTCGTCGCGATGGCCCAACCAGAAGCAGCGTTCAACTTCAATCCGCTCATTCAGAGTTCGCGACGGTCAATCGAACCGTCGTTGAAACGAGTGGTTTCGGAACTGCTCGGGTGTTGGGATGAGAGCGCGTTGCAAATCGAAGCCATGCCGGTAGTGAGGGAGGTAGCAGCGCGACCGGAACCGCTAGCTCTGCCGCCGGCGCCAGTGCGAACGTCGTCGTTGGTCCAACAACGCTCGGTGCTGTTGGTTACGGCTGTGTTGATTGGAGTGGGTTTGTCGACGGTGATTGCGGTTACTGGAGGGTTTAAGAGCGCCGACGCGCCCCCGGTTGCTGCGGCCGCGCCTGCGACACCAATTTCCGCATTACCGCCCGTTCCGCAACCGGGACCCGCTGTGAAGCCGGCTCGTCCATCTGTTTCTAAAAAGAAGAAAACAGAAAAAACGATTGAACCCGCGGTTTCCGAACCCTCGGCTCAGTCAGTCAAAGTCGTCATGCAGGTTGAAAATGGTCGTGTTCTGAAGGCTTCGATCGCCAACCCGAAACCCGGAATGGAAAGTTATGAAGCGCTCGCTCTGCGCATCGCTCGTCAGCGTCGTTTCGCAACCACAGTGAATGGCGGTGAGACAGTAACGATCAGCGTGGCCAAAGAAAGGTAGATCCCGATGCTGTTTCTTGAATGCAAGACTCTCAACTACGCAGTTGAAGGCGATGCTCGAACTCGACTCCTGCAAGAACTCCAGGAGCGAGAGCTCACACCGCTGATTCGCTCGACCCGTCTCCGTTGCTTCGAAGACGTGTTGCTGAACGTGGACCAGGTCAGCGAAGTCGAGTCGTCGCTCGCTTCTTGGAACCAGTCCACGATCGACGAGCCTTACGTTCGCGGCGATCTGTTCTGCTTTCACGACTACATCCTCTTTTTGATTTTTGAAAACGAAGCCAATTCGTTCCTTCGCGCCGGAATCGTCTACCAGGCCGATACACCCGAGCCTTTCCGCAAACTCGACTCGTTTTGCGAACAGGTTCGAAGCATTCTAAGTGGCGATATGTATGGGCTGAACGGCGACTTCCCGCGCTGGGAGCTCGGTAAAGCATCGATGCCACAGGGCTTCCGCACCTTCGTCGAACGCCAGGATGCCGACTCGCTCTTCACCAGCTTGCGCAAAGAAACCATGAGCAAGCGCATCCTCGCCGCGTCAAAACTCGAAGACGAAGGCGCGCGCGTTTTTCTGCGCACTGCCCGCAACGCGCACCAGGAAGGTTACGCGGCCAAACTGCTCACCGGTCGCTCAGATTCCGGCAACGTTCCGATTCAGCGACTCGAAGACGCCGGTCTCGTCGAACGCGAAGTCCAGATCAGTTGTCGCAAAACTGGTCACGCATTGTTTCGGTTACCGAATCCACACGCGCTCGCCGTCGTCACCGTTAGCGATGCGACATGCAGCGAGTGCGGCGCGCCCGTCGCCGATGAAAACGTCGAAGAAGTGATCGCGCCGACGCAGTTGGCGTCGTCGTTGTTGGAAGACGGGTCGTGGATCGTCAGCCGGCTTCATTGCCTGCTGCGCGAAATGGGCGTTCCGGAACGCGAGATCGCGGTTGGACCATCAGAAGGCAACGGCTATGGACAGTTGATGGCGAACATTTGCGGTGAGTCTTTCCTGATGGTCACGCGCGATGGCGATCTGACGCCGTCGTTTGCGCGTTGGGCGATCGATCTCGAGATCGACACTGAAGCGTCGCACCTGGTGATCGTCGCCACCGGCCGGATTCATCGCGAAGCAGCCGTGTTGTTGCAGAACCACTCGCGCCGGCGCGTCAGTGGTGGTCAGGATTTCGAAATGATCCTCGCCGATGATGCGGGCACCGCGGGTCGGGAGTTGGCGGGGGCGCTCCAACGAGTGTCGCAGCGTGTCGTCGCCGAGCAATTATGTGTGTTGGATAACAGTCTGGGATTGTCGGTAAGTCGTTTAGTCTTGACGAAGTTCAACTTGCTTCGAGCACGGGCGGTGGAAACGAGCCCGGAGGTCGTGACAGAAAGTGAGCCGGAGTTTTCCGTACCAGCAGGCCCCTTGACGTTGGCGGCTGCTGTGGGTGATGACCTGAGTTTGAACCACGAGCATTGACGAGACTCCGCGAACCTCTGCGTTCCTTTGCGTGCCCTGCGGTAGTTGTAATGAAACAGTTATTTACCGCAGAGAGGGACGCAGAGTTCACGCTGAGATCGCGAAGCATTGAAGACTGACCACCGATCATGACCGATGATGAGCGTTGGAGTCGGGACGTGGCGACTTTGCGTCAAGCCGCGGAAGAGTTGGCGCGGCGACGCACCGTATTGCAGAAGCCGAGAGTCCTCACTCCTTTTGAACAAATTGCGCAGGCGCTTGATGAGCCTTCTCCGGAAGTCCGCGAAAAGGCAGTTCGGGAATTGTACGAACTCGATCCCGACCGCGCTGCCACCCTTGTCAACGACGCACTCCGCGATGGCTCCCCCGAAGAACGACGCCGGATCGGTAGCGCGTTGGCCGATTCGGGTCTGCTTTATGAGGCGATCGAGGATCTGAAAGCCGAGAACCACGAAAGCTGCTATGGCGCGTTTTCGTTGTTGTTTCTCGTCGCGAAGGCCGGCGTGGTTGAACCACTGATTTCGGTTATCGAAAACGATCAGAGTACGGATCTGAGTCTGGCACTGATCAGATTGCTCGCATCGAGCGGGGAGCAGGAAGTCGCCACCGCATTTCACCGCCTCGCAGCAAATAGCTCACTCCCTCCCGAAGTGCGGCGTGTCGCCGCTGAGTCCACTTCATCCGCCGCGTAATCCGTGTTATCTGTTTTACGTGCAATTCAAGTTACGTTCGGAATACCAACCCAAAGGTGATCAACCCGCCGCCATCGACGCGCTCGTGCGCGGTCTTACCGATGGTGCGAAGGATCAGGTGCTGCTCGGAATCACCGGCAGCGGCAAAACATTCACGATCGCGAGCGTGATTCAGCGCGTCCAGCGCTCGACGCTCGTGCTGGCGCACAATAAGACGCTCGCCGCACAACTCTTTCAAGAGTTTCGCACGCTTTTTCCCGAGAACGCGGTCGAATACTTCGTCTCCTATTACGACTATTACCAACCCGAGGCGTACGTCCCGGCGGCAGACGTCTACATCGAGAAGGAAGCGATCGTCAACGAGGAGATCGATCGCTTGCGGATGTCCGCGACGCGCGCGTTGTTCGAGCGGCGTGATGTGATCGTCGTCGCGAGTGTGTCGTGCATTTACGGTCTTGGCGACCCAGACGCGTATTACGGTCTGCTGTTCTTCGTCGAACCCGGCGGCCGCATGTCGCGCGAGGTGCTGTTGCAGCGTTTGGTCGAACTGCAATACGAACGCTCTGACGCGAACTTCCAGCGTGGAACGTTTCGCGTGCGTGGCGACGTGATCGAGATCTATCCGAGTTATCAGGACCAGGCTTATCGCATCGAGTTGTGGGGCGACGAGATTGATTCGATCTCCACGATCGATCCGCTGCTTGGTGAAGTGATCGAGAAGCACACCTCGCGGGTGCCGATCTATCCAAAAACGCACTACGTAATGTCGCGGCCGACGATCAAACGGGCAATCAAGACGATTCGCGAAGAGCTCGAGTGGTGGGAACCGAAGTTAATTAACGAAGGCAAGCTCGTCGAAGCGCAGCGGCTACATCAGCGGACGATGTTTGACCTCGAGATGATTAAAGAGATGGGTTTCTGCCGCGGGATCGAGAACTATTCGCGGCATCTGACGGGAAAGAAACCGGGCGAGCCGCCACCAACCCTGATTGACTACCTGCCGCGCGATACGTTGATGGTGATCGACGAGTCGCACCAGTCGATCCCGCAAGTGCGCGGCATGTTTGAAGGTGACCAATCCCGGAAGCGCACATTGGTCGAATATGGTTTTCGTTTACCGTCGGCGTTGGACAATCGACCGCTGAATTTTAAGGAGTTTGAGGCGCGCATCGGGCAAACCATTTACGTTTCCGCGACGCCGGGGCCATACGAGCTGACAAAGGCGAGTGGCGAAGTTATCGAGCAGATCATCCGGCCGACAGGCTTGATGGATCCGGAAGTTGAAGTGCAGCCGGTGAAGGGGCAGATCGATCACTTGCTTGAAGAGTGTCGTCAGCGGGTTGAACGGCATGAGCGCGTGCTGGTTACGACGTTGACGAAGCGCATGGCTGAAGATCTGACGGAGTACTTCACTGAAGTCGGCGTGCGAGTTCGTTATCTGCATTCGGACATTGAAACGCTCGAACGAATCAAGATTTTGCGTGATTTGCGGCGGGGTGAGTTTGACGTACTGGTTGGTATTAACCTGTTGCGTGAGGGGCTCGATCTGCCCGAGGTTTCACTCGTGGCGGTGCTCGATGCGGACAAGGAAGGTTTTCTCCGTTCCGAGCAGTCGTTGATTCAGACGATCGGTCGCGCGGCGCGAAATGCACGTGGAAAAGCGATCCTTTACGCCGATCGGATTACTGATTCGATGAAACGAGCGCTTGATGAGACGCAACGGCGCCGGGTGATTCAGGAAGTCTATAACCGTGAAAACGGGATCGTGCCGCAAACCATCGTGAAGCCGATTGAGGCGACTCTAATCACGGCGTCGGAAGCTGATTACTTCAAAGTGCCTTCCGAGGTTGAAGAGATTGAAGACTACTCGCCGCAGAACCTTGAAGCCACGATTGCACGGTTGGAATTGGAGATGCGTGGAGCAGCGAAGCGTTTCGAGTTTGAGAGGGCGGCGGAGTTGCGCGATCGAATCAAGGTGCTGCGCGAACGCGAGCTGCAATTGAGTTAATCCGTGTTAGTTAAATCGAACGACTTACAAGATTATCTGACGGACGCGAGTTTTATCCGTGATGGATATGCTGAGCGGGTTGTGATTCCGGAAAGTGTCGAGGAAGTTGCGCAGACGCTCGCCGAAGCGAATCGCGATCGCGTTCCGGTGACTGTTTCGGGTGCCGGGACTGGTACGGTTGGCGGGCGGGTTCCGTTTGGTGGAATTGTTCTCGCCACGGATCGCTTGAATCGAATCAAGGTAATCGATCGAACGAATCATACCGCCCTGGCCGAAGCAGGTGTGATCCTGTCTGACTTTCAGCGTTCGGTTGATAGTGAAGGGTTGCTTTATCCGCCTGATCCAACAGAGCGCGGTTGTTTTCTCGGCGGCACGGTTGCGACGAATGCCTCGGGCGCGCGGACGTTCAAGTATGGACCGACGCGTAACTACGTCGCAGGTTTGAAAATAGTGCTTGCTTCGGGTGAGGTGCTTGACCTTAAGCGCGGCGAAATGCGTGCGGACGAGCAGGGAAGGCTGCAAGTTGGCAGATCGATCGAGTTACAAATGCCGCAGTTGCAGATGCCGGCCACACGCAAGAACGCAACCGGCTATTTCGTTGCGCCTGAGATGGACGCGATCGATCTTTTCATCGGCAGCGAAGGGACGCTGGGAGTGATCTGTGAAATCACCGCCCGGCTGCTGCCCAAGCCCGAAGGGTTACTCAGTGGCGTTGTGTTCCTTGCACACGAAACAGACGTGCTTGCTCTCGTCGCAGACGTGCGGGCGCACGGCGATGCCAGAGCAATCGAATTTTTCGATCGCGAGTCTTTGAAGTTTCTGCGCGAGAAGTATTCGACGATACCCTCTGAAGCTGTGGCAGCGATATTTTTCGAACAGGAAACAACTCCCGCGAGCGAAGAATCCGTGTTCGAACAGTGGACGACGTTGTTGGACCAGCATCACGCGCTCGGCGATTCATGGTTCGCGACCAACGCAGCCGACCAGTCCAAGCTGCGCGAATTCCGTCATCAACTCCCGGTGTTGATGAACGAGTGGTTTGCGCATTACCGCCAGCGGAAAGTTTCAACTGACATGGCGGTGCCAGACGACGCGTTTCCGGAACTGTTTCGCCTTTATCAAGACACACTGCGCGACAGCGGTCTGCGATACACGATCTTTGGTCACATCGGCGACAACCACGTCCACGTAAACATCCTGCCACGTGACGACGCGGAAGGCGCACGCGCACGCGAGTTGTACGTTCAATTCCTAAAACACGCCGCTGCTACGGGCGGAACGCTTTCAGCTGAGCACGGTGTGGGAAAGCTGAAGCGCGAATACTTGCGTCTGTTCTATAGTGACGATCAACTGCGTGCGCTCGCTTCCATTAAACGCGCGCTCGATCCAAACGGAATTCTCGGCCCGGGAAACATATTCTCCGAAGATCTTTTATGAAAGGAACCTCACAATGTTCACTCATGTTAACATCCTCACGCGCGAGATTATTGCCGCGGCAATTGAAGTACATCGGCATCTTGGCCCAGG
>DASRPN010000018.1:0-8700 GCA_035646355.1 Pyrinomonadaceae bacterium
GACAGATCCTCGAGCAAAGTATCTTTCGCTTCGCGAGCGATGAGTTCGCGTCGTGCGGCGGTTTGCCCTGAAGCGCAGTCCATCATAAAGGTCATCGCAGAAGGGATTCCCTGGCGCGAGATGTTCAACCACACCTGGGCCGGATTTGTGAAGTCGCCTTTCGAAGCTCGATAGAAGAATGCCGGAAAATTTGCCGTCACCGTCGTGCCGATGTTGTTGCCGACGATGTATTGCATTACGAATTTATTGACGATGACGCGCACCTTTTGTTGCGTGCGAGGGTCAGTGATCTCTACCGTTTGCGGTTGCGCGTCCAATTGATCAAACACCGATTTCATCAGACCTAAGAGATCCGGAATGTCTTTTCCGATCTGCGGGTCGGCCTTGACGAGGGCGGCGAGATCTTCCAGGTGCCGTTGAATGTTGGCGGGCAACTTGTACGTGTGGTCCGGCCCTTCGATGCCGGCGAGTATCGCGCGGCTGATACTTTGCGGGTGACGTCGAAGGGCAGCGAATGTGAGATGAGTACCGTAACTGATCCCCCACAGACTTATCTTCGGAACTCTGAGTGCTTTTCTGAGGTCCTCGAGATCGTCGGCGCTTTCGTTGCTGTTGTAACCAGTCAGGTCGACTCGCTGGACGTCGCGCCAGTACTCCGCGCAAGCTTTCGCATTCGCGCGTAGTTCTTTGATAGCTAATTCCCGTGAAGGTGCAACATCGAGTGGGAGCGCCATTCGTTCGTAGCACCCGAGATTGGGTTTCGAGTAACCGGTGCCTCTCTGGTCAAACGCTATCACGTCTGCGATCTCTCGAAACGCCATGAACAACGGGAAGCGCGAGCCGCGCGCTGCGTCGATTCCGGATCCTCCTGGTCCACCCGCGAGATAGACGATCGGCGGGCCGGGATTCGGTGCAGTGCTCTTGAAGCGCACAAAGGCCAACTCGATCAAGCTGCTCTGCGGGTCGCCTCGCTTTTCGGGAACGAGAAGCGTTCCAAATTCCGCGGCTGTCTTCTCACCTTTAATGTTTTCGAAGGCGTGCGGCTTGAGTTTCAAGGTGCCCGCTTTTTGTTGGGCCACGACGGATACATGGAAAAGCAATACCACGATAAAAAGGACACACTTCGAGCCTGACATACGCATGCCTCCTTCAGATAAAGACTTAAGTTTCTAATTAATCTCGTCGATCGCCCAACGGGCTTTTGCGCGCACGCCGGCGTCAGCATCGTCTAGAGCTCGTTCGAGAGAAAGAAGCGCCGCGACACTTCTAATCTCGCCTAGAGCTTCGGCCGCAGCGACACGCACTTCGACGCGAGCATCGCGGAGCAGTAGGTCACATAGCGCCGGCACTGCTCGTGCCTCTTTCATTTCGTTCAATGCCCATGCTGCCACACGGCGCACACGCCAGTCTGAGTCACCCAAGGTCGCGGTCAAGGTGGGACTAGCGAGTCGATCTCGCACTTCGCCAAGTGCACGCGCGGCAGCCATACGCACCCAGGGATCGGAGTCGCTAAGTAAATTGATGAGTTGCGGCACTGCTGGCGCACGATCGCCGGGAATCATGTTCGTTAATTCGCCGACGGCCCAGGCCGCGTTCCGGCGTGTCGCCGCATTGGAATTACTCAGTTGATTCATGAGTGGTATGAAAGCGTTACGGCCCAGCGACGCCAGTGCGAGTGCCGCCTGCTCGCCAGGTGAAGGATGTTTGAACGTATCGAGTGCTGGCGTCCAGTTGCCGGTGGTGTAGCAGGCAATTGGCTCGACTTGTCGATCGTCACCCAGCATCGCAACGAGGGAAGGGATTGCTTCGACATCGCGCTTTCTTCCGGCGTCGCATGCAGCTTGAGCGCGTTCCTGCGCAGTCGTCGATTCGCGCTGGCTTGCGACTGGAGCTGGATCCTGTTTGCGAGCGACACTCATCGTCATTGGTTCCTGCGATGGGATGACAGTTGCTGCCGGTGTCGGCGCCAATCTCGGTAATTCGAGCGGTGTGCGTAGCGAGAAGCCAAACGCCGATCCCAAAACCGACGACACGCAAATTGCAATTAAGACAACGGCGGTAATGACTCGCCCAGACCATTTGTTGGCAGAAAATTGTTTATGCATCAGTAAACGGATTCTCTCCTCGAGCATGCGCCCGTCAAAAACACTCAACATCATGGTCCTCCTTGCGGGAAGTATTGAAAGATCAGCCGCTCGCAACAGCGATCGCGCGTATGTCTCCGGTCGCAATACCTGTTGCGTCACTAACTCATCACACGCGAGCTCCCGCTCGCGCTCGATTTGGCGTTTGATGAGAAAAGTAAGCGGGTGAAAAGAGATTGGCTGTGAAACCAGTTCGCACACCAGCTTCGTCAGAAAATCTTTGCGCCGCACGTGGGCCATCTCGTGTCCAATTACCGAAATAAGTGTTTCCTGATCGACGTCACCGCAGAATGAGTCTGGCAGCACGATCAGCGGACGTCTGATTCCCACCGTGCAGGGAACGCGGGCCGTAGCCGATCGTCCGAGTCGAACTCGTTCGATACCGAAAGCCGTCTTACAGCGCTTCAGCGCGATCTCAATTGGCGCGGTAAGCCCGGTGAAAGTTACTGAGCGCCGCAGGTTTTCCTTCGTGCGCCACAGTCGCACGAACCTCAACGTGCACAATCCGAGAAATATGAAATATGCGGCCGCAACTAGCTGCATGTTTTGAGGTTTCGTGTTGATCACTACTCTCGAACTTCGTCGCTTAGTGTGGTCAACCAGCGGTTCATCATTGGTCGTTGTGTTCGGCGGTTGAGATGCGGAGTAGGGACCCGGATTTAAGGTCAACGCTGGAACTACCTGAGTCGCAGTGATCACCGGGGCGCTCAGACACAAGAACAGCGCGGTGATCCACACCGCGTGCCGATAGTGCGCGGAGCAATTTTTCAGCAGATAAGTTCCAACCGCGGCGAGCACCCAGATCGCCGTGATCTGCCAGGCTGAATTCACCAGAAAGTTCAGTATGAATTCGTTATCCATTTGCTTCTTCCTTGTCCAGTAGCTCGTGCAGCGCCTTCAGCCGTTCTGGCGTCAGATGTTTTTCCTGAAGCAGGCTCACAACCAGCCCTTCAGCGGAGCCGCCAAAAACACGATCGACAAACTCACGCAAGGCTTGTCCGGTGAACTTGTTTCGACTCACAGCCGCGCGATAGACATACGCCTTGTCCTTGAGCACTCGCTTTACGCGTTTCTTGCGGTGCAAAACCGTCAGCATGGTCTGCACGGTCGTATACGCAAGTTCCCGCTTCAGTTCTTTCTGAACGGTCTGAACGTTGGCGGGGCCTTTGTCCCACAAGACCTGCATGATCTCGAGTTCCAACGGCGTCATCTGATCGCTTTTCTGTCGTGGCATCGCGTTTACCTACTAAGACTTTAGTTGGATATACCGCAATCGTGCACCGGCTGTCAACTAAAACTTTAGTTGGTGAAGCGTCCAGGTTTCCTCTCTGCGTATCTCAGCGACCTCTGTGCCCTCTGCGTTTTATAGGTTTTTACGGCTCTCTTACCGCAGAGAGGCGGAGGATCGCAGAGTTTATCGAGAAAGAAATGGGCCTATCTTTTTTGACAGTGAGGACAGTAGTAGGTGGATCGACCGCCGTGAACCACGCGTCTAATCTTCGTTCCGCAGTTAACGCACGGTTCACCCTCGCGTTCGTAGACGCGCCAGAATCGCTCAGGAGCTTCGAAGTAGCTGCCGTTGCCGTCGGCTAGATCGATTCTCAACGTTGACCCCGCGTCAATCGCTTCGCGGAGCACTTCACGAATCGCCTGGTACAACTTGCGTGCGCGCGGTTTCGACAACGTAAGAGCCGATTTCATCGGATTGATACCGGCACGGAACAGTGCCTCGACGGCGTAGATGTTTCCCAGACCAAGGATCCGTGTCTGGTCCAGCAGTAGTTGTTTCAGGCTGCGTCGCGAGCGGGACAGCGTGTCGATGAAATACTCTTCAGTGAAATCATCCGACAGCGGCTCGGGAGCAAGCGTCAGCAACTCTTTCGGCAGACGTGCGGAGTTCGCGATCAGACGCATGCGTCCAAACTGGCGCATGTCGCAGAAGACCAACCGACGTTCATCGTCGAGATGAAAGACGACGTGTGCGTACGGCGGTAGATTGTCGTCAGCAGTCAACGAAACAAACTTGCCCGTCATGCGCAGGTGTGTCGCCAATACTCGATCTGATTCCAGTTCAAACAGGATGTACTTGCCGCGGCGGCCGACGGCTGTGACTCGCGCGTTGCGAAGTTCGCGATCGAACGCCGGGCGGGAAATGTCGGGCGCGATTCGTTTGAGCTTTAACTCTGCGACGAGAATACGTCGTCCGACGACCACGGGTCGCAAAGCACGGACGACGTGTTCTACCTCCGGAAGCTCAGGCATTTATGATCTTCTCGATCTCGCTCTTGATCTGATCGACAAGTCCGTCCTTGTGCGCTTCGATATTCAAACGAAGCAATGGCTCGGTGTTGGAAGGCCGAATGTTGAAGCGCCAGTCGGGAGTGTCCAGCGAGTAACCATCGGTGTAATCTTCAGTACCCTGGCTGTGATACTTCTCCTTCACCGCGGCGATCACCTTTTCGATGTCCTTAACTTTGTAATTCAACTCTCCAGACATGTAGTGGCCGGACATATACGGCGCCATCATTTCAGAGAACGATTTCCCAAGCTTCGAAAGGTGTTCGAGCACAAGGAGGAACGGAATGATTCCGTTGTCAGCGTAGAAATTGTCGCGGAAGTAGTAATGTGCGCTCATCTCGCCGGCAAACAACGCGTTTTCATTTCGCATGCGGTCTTTCATGAACGCGTGGCCGCCTTTCGAGATGATCGCGCGCCCGCCTTTTTTCTCCACCACTGCAATCGTTGGCCAGATCACCCGCGGATCGAAGATGATCGCATTATCGTGACCGTACTTCTCGAGCAGAATGTCAGCCTGTAACGCCGTTACGTAAGCGCCGGAGATGAATCGTCCGTCTTCGTCGAAAAACATGACGCGGTCGGCATCGGCGTCCCACGCGACGCCGAAGTCGGTCTTCTCGTCTTTGACCATTTTTTCAATCTCGGTGCGGTTCCCAGGCAGCATCGGATCGGGTGGTCCTTTCGGAAACGAACCGTCGGGTTCGAAGTTCAGCGGGATCAAGTCCTGATTGAGTTCCTGGACCAGCCTGGTCACAACGCGTGATACGTAACCAAAATTGCCGTTGCCTACAAAGCGAAAGCGTTTGATGGCTCCGGTGTCGATAGATTTCAAAACATGGCGAAGATAGTCGTCGAGGATGTCGCGCTCGGAGAGTGTGCCTTTCTTGTCCGAAGTCACACCGGCGTCTTTGCCTTCTTTAATAACGTCGCGAATGTCGAAAAGACCGGTATCGGAAGAGATCGCCGTGACTTTCTCGCGCACAAGTTTCATGCCGTTGTATTGCTTGGGATTGTGCGACGCCGAGACAACGATACCGCCCGAATAATCATATTCGCCGACGGCGAAGTAGAGCATGTCGGTGGTGACCTTGCCGATGTCCACGACGTCTACACCCGCATCGAGGAAACCGTCGATTAGCGACGCTTTCAACGGCGGTGAGGAGAGACGAGCATCCATCCCGACAACGACAGTTTTAGGTTTGAACAGGTAGACGTAAGCTTTTGCGATCCTGTAATAGCCTTCTTCGTCGATCTGATCGGGATAGACTCCGCGAATGTCGTAAGCTTTAAAAACTGCCCAGTCCACAACAAATCCTCCTGGTAAACACTCTGTGTAATCTCTGCGTTGCTCTGCGTCTCGGCGGTTTTTGTTTTTGTCTTCGACATTACCGCAGAGACGCAGAGCCACGCAGAGACTATCGCTCACGTCAATGTGTAATCAGTCAACGACGACTTATCGCCAAGAACGCTGCCCGGTGTCACAACCGTCGAACGTCCGATGTGACAACCACGACCGATGACGGCACCCGTGACCTGCGCGGTCGTTCCGATGCGCGTGTGCGGCCAGATGACTGAGTTCTCCACGCGCGCACGTTCCTCGACGAAACAACCCGGACCCAATACCGAGTTGATAATCTGCGCGCCGGGTTTGATCTGGCAGTCGTCGCCAACCATCGACAGATCATCGATTTCCGCAACTGTGGCCGCGTCGAAGTTTCCGCGGCGCTCCTTAATGTGTATTCGCGTCACCCGGTTCGCGAGTAGATCGGAATGGACCTGTAGATAACGTTCGGGAGTGCCGATATCGATCCAGTAAGTACGCGCAGGAATGTGTGCGTAAAAAGCTTCTTTACGATTCAGCAGATCCGGGAACAGTCCGTACTCGAACGAGTAGTTCTCACCGGCGGGAAGATAATCGAGCACTTTGGGTTCGAGAATATAAGTGCCGGCGTTGATCGTGTTGCAGGTGATCTCGTTGCGCTTGGGTTTTTCGAGAAAGCGACGAATGGCGCCGTCGTTTTCAGTTTCAACGAGTCCGTAAGTCTCAGGGTTTTCGACTGGCGTCAGCACGATCGTCGCAGTCGCTTTACGTTCATTGTGTTCGCGTATGACGGCTTTGAGATCGAGATCCGTCAAGATGTCGCCGTTGAAAACTACCGTCGGTTCGCGGATCAGATCTTCGGCGAACTTGTAAGCGCCGGCAGTGCCCATCGGCTGTGGTTCGACTGTGTATTTCAGATTCACACCGTAGTCGGACCCATCGCCGAGCAACTGTTCGATCTTGTTTGGTTGATACGAGAGTGACAGCGTGATGTCAGTGATACCGGCGCGGCGTAGAGTGTCGATTTGGTAGAGAAGAAACGGTCGATTGCAGATGGGAACTATTGGTTTCGGGGTATAAACCGTTAATGGGCGCAGGCGCGTGCCTTTGCCCCCCGCCAGAATGAGTGCTTGCATGCGCCCGGAAGTCTAACACGGATGACACTGATGATAAGAATCGGCTAGGATTGGCGCATGTCTGAATTAAATGAGGCTGTAATAATCAGTGCCGCACGAACGCCGGTGGGCAAATTTCTAGGATCGTTGAAAGGCTTTACGGCGCCGGAACTCGGCGCGATCGCAGTGCGCGAGAGTGTAAAACGCGCGGGAGTTAAGCCGGAAGAAGTTGACGAAGTGATCATGGGTTGCGTGATCCAGGCGGGGTTGGGCCAAAACCCTGCACGCCAGGCTGCGCTGCGTGGCGGACTCTCGCCGTCTGTTGCTGCTGTTACCGTTAACAAGGTGTGCGGTTCCGGACTTAAAGCCGTAATGATGGCGGCGCAGGCAGTCAAACTCGGCGACTCGGAGATGGTTGTCGCGGGCGGTATGGAGTCGATGAGCAATGCGCCTTATCTAATTCCTAAAGCGCGCGAAGGTTATCGTCTCGGCAATGGAGAACTGGTCGACTCGATGATTAACGACGGCCTATGGTGCGCCTTTGAAAACTATCACATGGGCTGCACGGGCGAACTCGTTGCCGATGAATACTCCGTCGGTAGAGCCGAGCAGGATGAATTCGCGACTAGTTCGCATCGTAAAGCGGCGGCTGCGATCAAATCCGGAAAATTCAAAGACGAGATCGTGGCTGTAGAAATTCCGCAGAGAAAAGGACCCACGATTATTTTCGACACGGATGAGACGGTTCGTGAAGATACGTCTGTGGACACACTCGGCAAACTCAAGCCCGCGTTCAAGAAAGAAGGAACTGTCACGGCGGGCAATGCTCCAGGTGTTAACGACGGCGCCTCGGCGGTGGTTGTTACTTCGCTGAGTCGCGCACAGGAGTTGGGCGTTGAGCCGATGGGGCGGATCGTTGCGCAGGCGGTTGCTGGCGTTGAACCGAAGTACGTGATGATGGCGCCGGTCGAGGCGGTGCGGAAATTGTTCAAGAGAACTGGATGGTCCGCGAGTGAAGTCGATCTGATCGAGTTGAATGAAGCGTTTTCAGTTGCGGCACTGGCTGTGACGCGGGAACTTGGACTAGATCCTGAGCGTGTAAATGTTAACGGCGGCGCAGTAGCGCTGGGTCACGCGATCGGACAGTCGGGATCGCGTTTGTTGACCACGATCCTCTATGAATTGAAACGTCGTAATGCGCATCGCGGTGTTGTCGCCTTGTGTTTGGGCGGTGGTAATGCGGTGGCGATGGCGATTGAAAGGTAATAAGCGGGTTTGAAATAGGAGACTAGCTTGACCCCTGAACAGCACAATAAATACCTCGGTTGGTCCCATATTGCGTACGCCGGGTTTTTTGCTCTGATCTTCGGACTCATGATGTTGTTGTTCGGAGCTGGGATCATTGGTGCGTTGTTATCGGAGCCAGGCCCAACGGGTCCTCCAGCGATCATGTTCGTGTTCATGTTGGTGTTCATGGCGGTGATTTTTAGTCTCTTCACGCTGCCGTCATTCATCGCCGGGTACGGATTGCTCAAAAGAAAAAAGTGGGCAAAAGTATGGGCCATAATCTCCGCAGTACTCGCCGGTGGGCAGTTTCCTATGGGCACTGCGGTCACTGTCTACACATTCTGGTTTCTCTTCAGCGAACCGGGCAAGCAAATGTTCGACCAGAACAACTATGCGCTACCACCAGGCCGGCAAACCTGGGCCAACCAGCAGTGGGATCACGACGCGCAGCGGCAACGCGAAGGACAATACGCAGCACCCCCCTCGCCGCCTGATTGGCGCTAACTCAAGGAGTCTCGACAAACGTGAGTGAAAT
>DASRPN010000019.1:0-22850 GCA_035646355.1 Pyrinomonadaceae bacterium
GCTGCCTGAACGCATCCTCCGTCGCGTGCTCGAAGGAATGGGCGACGTGGTTGATCGCCGCTTTGGTCGTACCGTCGAGCCGCGCAGCGGACTCACCACTTCCAAGCTCATCGAACGGATGAAAAAGCTGATCGATGAGCGTGTCAGAGACGAAGGTAAGCGAGGACGGATCGCACCACATCATCTCGTGCTGAAAGTCGAGTGGGGAACGCACTCCGAAGCGCCGCCGGAGATCCTGCACGATCTGAAAAACGAAGTTCTCGCCGCCGCCATCGATCACATCAACGACCATCGCTATCGCACGCTCGCTGCAGTCAGCGTCGAAGCAGAGGTCGACATTTTTACGACCGGCATCTCCGTCGATCCAACGTTCGGCGAATTTGAGGAAGATCTGCGCCGCTAGGATGAAGAACGACGTGCCGCGAAATTGGGGGTCCAGATTCCTTCCCTCGCGCCGGCGATGCCGGACATCCAGGTGATCGCGCGCATTACGCTTCAAAACGCAACCCGAGAAATCCCTTTGATCTTCAAACCGGGCGGCAAACGATTGAACGTTGGCCGCGCTTCCGACAATGAACTGACACTCAACGACGGTAGCGTGTCGAAGATCCACGCCGCACTGCTCATGACAGCCGAAGGCACTCTCCTCGTCGCTGATACCGGATCCACAAACGGTACTTACATCAATGGTCGTCGCATCGCCTATGGCGAGTCGCGACTGATTGAAGACGGCGACGTAATCGGTTTCGGAGATGTGGAAGTGCGACTGCGCAAAAGTGAGTAGAACTGGATGACCGTAAACACGTTACTCCTATTTCTTTTCCAAACTCCCTCACCTTCCCCGCTTCAGACTCCGCACGTCCCGGAACGAATGCCGGCTCTGTTCACCTTGATCTACGTCGGCGGGTTTGGATTAGTGTTGCTGTTGCTGCTGCTGGGCCTCGTCCGTAATCGCCGGCGATCCGTCGCCGCAGCTGTTCCGGAAGATCTACCAAAATCGGTTCACAAGCGACTGGGTTCGACGTCGACAAACCGCGGGCTGCGTGCGTTACGTTGGCTGTTTGTGTTGCTGGCGATCGGCATGTTTGGGTTTCACGTTTACTGGGCGAGGTACGCGGCGGACCAGAACGAAAAGTTTCAGCAGCTTAGTTACAAAGACTTGCGTGTGCGGCGGTTGTCGGAATCAACCCTGCGCGGGTGGATACTCGATCGCAGCGGTCGGTTGGACCAACCGTTGGCTTATTACAAACGAACAGCGAGCGGCGAAATACGTCGCGAGTATCCGATGGATAAAGCCTTGTCGCACCTGTTTGGATCCGACCGCGGCGATCCTGGTCTGGAGCGGGCGTTGTTTGGTTTGCAAAGCGGTGCGCTTCCTGAAGCGTGGGAGGTTGTTCGAGGCAAGTCAGTAGAGTTCAAGGGCAACCAGGACATCCGGCTCACGATCGATCGCACGCTGCAACAGACCGCGGTCGATCTGATGAAGGGCAAGCATGGCGCGATCGTCGTGGTTAACCCGCAGAACGGCGAAGTGCTCGCAATGTATAGCGAACCTTCGTATAGCCTGAATGAAGTCACCGACGAAACAAATTGGATACGTCTCGATGCAAACGAGCGTGATAAGCCACTCGTAAGCCGCGCACTCGGCGCTTACTACATTCCCGGTTCAACCTTTAAGACCGTGACAATGATTGCCGCGTATCTCGCCGGCGAGCAGGACACGGAATTCACTTGCAGCGGCAGTGGTTACTACGCGGCGCCGGGCGCAAACGTCATCTTCGACGACGCTGGTCCATCGGAAGTGCATGGAAGGATTGGGATCGATCATGCGTTCGAAGTCTCGTGTAACCAGTACTTCGCGCAGATGGGTGTAAAGCTTGGACAGGAACGTCTCAAACGCGCCGCGCAGCTGTTGGGTATCGGGGCCTACGACACGCCGGCGGAAGCTTTGCGTGGTCGAAAGGAACCGGAGTTGTGGAACGGCAGCACCGACGCCGTCGAACGAGCGCTTGCCCCGCGTGAAGCGACGATCGTTACGGGTAAGCAAGTGACTCGATATGACCTAGCGTTGATCGGTTACGGTCAGGGTTACGCCGGACAGATGACCCCGTTCCAAATGGCGCTCGCTGCCGCAACGGTGGGCAACATGGAAGGCAAGTTGATGAAGCCCAAGATTGAATTCAACCTCGCGCCGCAGGCATTCAATCAAATCCTGACGCCGGGAGCGTCAGCAGAGTTGCGACGGATCATGGGTCTCGTTACCGGCGGCGCCAGCGGCACGGCGCGCGGCGTGTTCGCACCCGTCAAAGCAGCGGGAATAAACACCGGCGGCAAGACAGGGACGGCGCAGAAGGTCGTTCCTGTTTACGATGCGAAGACGGGCCAGCCAAAGACTCGACACCGCATTGAGCGCGACAACCGCGGCAACATCATCCGCGAGTACGACGAAGTGATCATGGACGAAGAGAACCCGCGAATTGACGGATGGTTTTTGTGTATCGCACCGCTGGAGAAACCGCAACTGGCGATCGCAGTGATCGTCGAAGGCGGCGGTTATGGTTCAAGATCCGCCGCGCCGATTGCGGCAGCGCTGGTCATGAAGGCGAAAGATCTGGGTTACCTGAGAGTTCGATGATTTTGGTACTTAGTGCTTTGTACTTTGTCAGTGGCCAGTGGCCAGTGGTCAGCAGATGACATGCACCACACCCACTTAGCGGGAACTGACAAGATCACTGACAAATACTAAGCACAAAGTACAAAGTACAAAGACATCAACATGAAGAACCGCGCTTCATCACACCTGCTGCTTATCCTGATCATCCTGGGTCTCGAGATCATGGGCTACATGGCTGTTCATCGCGGAGGTTTGCTGCGCGGTTATGAGACGTCTGTGATTGGCGCAGTGCGCGACCTGCTGATGTTCATTCCAGTGATGATGGCTGCCCTGTGGCTCTCGCGCACGAAACGCTTCTCGGGAAACTGGGTATTGTTTACCACGGCGATTCTGCTGTTTGGGTTCGGCATGCTGATCCAGTACCGCCTCTACAGCGATCCCGAATACAACGCGCGCAACAAAGCCGCGGCACGCGAAGAAAAGATGGAAGCGCTTCGCATGCGCTACATCATGGAGAACTACGATCCCGTCAAGAAGCAAATGATGGGTTTGCCTCCCACGCCCGCGCAGCCAATCGACATCGCACAACTGCCGAAGAGAGAGTCGAACTATTCGCTCTGGAATGCGCTCACTTCGAGTTACACATGGATCCCAATCTTCTCCATTCTCGGTTTCGCTATTGCTTATTCATTCTGCGTGCGTGATGGATTTTTGTTGCTGTTGCAGCGGAATAGTTTCCTGATCGTTTTACTGACGTTGTTACCTTTGGCAGCCGCTGTGGTTACATCGAGCGCCGGTAAAGCACTCGGCAACATGACGCCCTGGGAGCCTTCGAAGATTCCGTTCCTCGTCGGCTTCGCCGGAATCCTGACTGCACGTTACAAAGATCTCGCCGAAACCTATTGGGGCATTCCACGCGCGCGCGACATCGTGCCGTTGCTGGTCATGGCGATGTTGCCGTTCGTTCCCTTCTTCGCCCTTAAAGACTTCGGACAGATGTTGATCTTCAGTGGCGCGTACACGACGTTGTATCTCGTCGCAGTTCGTCGCTGGCCGCAGTTGCTACTGTTCGTCGGCTCGGTCCTCCTCGTGATCGGCATTCTCGTCGTCGGCGCATTGCCACGAGACATTCAAGAGAAGGTACCGCTGCTGCCGACTATCGCCCGCCCGATAAGCGCCGCGCTTCCCGCTCGCATTCAACAACGCTTTCATCTGTGGCTCGATGGTTTCGATCCGCCGTCGCCGGAAGTTTCATGGTGGAAGCCGGAATACGACGACGCTCTGAACAAGAACCCGGAGATGAAAGAGCTCGCGGCGCAGAGTCCGGCACTGCAAAGGACGGTTAACGTCGACGTCTGGTTCGATAAGTTTGCATTCCAACCTGCGCAAGCGACGTGGGGAATATCTTCCGGTAAAAGCACGGGTCGTGGGCTGGGCCTTGGATTTCCCGAAGTGATCCCAATCGCCGATTCCGATTACATTTACGCGGCAATCGCCGAGGAAACTGGTCTAGCGGGTGGGGCCATAATCATCCTCGCGGTCATAATTTTTGTGATTGCTGGCGTTCGCACTTCGCTTGAGTCGCGTGATATGTTTACGAAGCTGTGCGCGGCTGGTCTGACAGCATTCATAGGATTTCAAGCGTTAGTGAATATTGGCGGTATTCTGCGGGCTTTGCCGATGACGGGCATCACGTTGCCGTTTGTCAGTCACGGCGGGTTTAGTTTGATTACGAGCTTCGCGATGCTGGGGATGTTGATGGCGTTTTCACATCGAAATGCACGCGACAGAGTGATCGCGGAGATGCCCGAGACGAAGAGTTCCTCTCCCATTAAGCTGGAGGCAGTGCAATGAGTGAAGACAGGAAAACCTTCAAGATCCAGTCCTCAGCGCTTTCCGACCGTGGTCTGAACGAACGTCGTCCCCTAAACGAAGACGCTTTTCTGCACGACCCGGCGCGGAACGTGTTTGCTGTTGCCGATGGTGTCGGCGGCGCCGAAGCAGGCGAAGTCGCTTCGCAAACTGCGATTGAAGTTCTCGATGAAGCGTTTCGTCATCAGGTTGAAGGCGCTGACGTCGAAGACCTGATGGAGCTAGCCATCCAACGCGCGAACGCGTCGATTCACCAGATGGCCCAGGAGCACGCGAAGTTTTCCATGATGGCGACCACGATCGTCGCGCTTCATCTCAAAGGCAACGTCGCAACGTTTGGTCACGTCGGCGACTCTCGTCTCTACCGTCTAACGCCGGACGGCATGCTGCATCGTGAGACTGAAGATCATTCGATTGTCGAAGAAGAGGTGCGTGCGGGACGCATGACGCCCGAACAGGCCGCGAACCATCCGAGCAAGAACGTCATCAGTCGTGCACTGGGTGCGGAACACGGCGTCGAAGTCGATATGAAAACGATCGAAGTCGAAGACGGCACCGAATTTCTACTCTGCACTGACGGAATCACCCGTCACGTCTCCGACAACGAAATTCGACAACTGCTGGTCATAAACGAAGATCTCGAGGGTGTTTGCAACGAACTGAAGCGACGTTGTTACGAACGCGGTGCGGAAGACAATCTAACTGTAGTCATCGTGCGTGTGGGTCAACGTCTCAATGCCGACGAACGACTGATGGATCTCGAACCGACGATTTCGCCCGAAACGCAAACAGCCTACGCACCGCAGCCCAACGGTCAACCCGTGGTGGCAACGGCGCAAAACGAAGGCAGCTTCATTCCAGCCTCGCGTATCGCCTTTCCGGGACCGGCGAGCGATGCCTCAGTGGCCCAGGAGAGATTGAACGTGGCGGAACCTATCACGCGTCCCGGCGGCGGGAGTGGAGTCGCAAAGTTTCTTGGTCTGCTATTGGTGCTAGCACTGATTGCGGGAGCGTTCTATGCAGGCGCGCGTTACAAAGAGCGAATTCCTTTCCTCGCGTCGAAAGCCCAACCGGCACAACCGGCGGCTGTAAACACCGAGGCGCCAAAACCGGAAGAACCGTTCGTGCAATTTGAGCGCGCGCGGCGCCAGGTGGATCAGGATCCGCGTGCATGGCTCACAAACGACATCGGCAAGGAGTTAATTAATTCCCGCGTTCAGAACCCACTCGACTCGCCAAATCCTGAGTTTTTGTATCTTTACGGTCGCGCAAATTTGCTAACCGGCAACACTGAAGAGGCGGTAAAAGCGTTCGACGCCGCGATTAGCAAGGCCGACGCTGCTCCTTCGCCCGCAAGCAGCACCATTAAGAAGGAGGCAATTATTGGCCTGGCGGCACTTAGTTTCCGAACAAATCGCGACCGCTGGAAAACACTCAATCAATATGAAGAGTTGACGAAACCTCCCGCCAATTCGAACGCCCCCTAGCGTTGAACCCTGATCCATTTCAATGCATCTAAGTAATGCGAACGAAGTGTTGGCTCCGCGATCTCTGCGTATCTCTGTGTCCTTTGCGTTAATCCACTTCGTCGCAAATGTTTCAAGGCAGAGCACACAGAGATACGCAGAGATTGCGCAGAGGCGTAACTAATGTCGGAACTCAAACTCCAGCAAAGCAGACTCGACAGCCGCTATGACATCGTCGATTGCCTCGGCCGCGGCAGTTACGCCGAAATCTACGTCGCGAACGACAACGCCGCCGTCGATGGCGCGCCGCGCACGGTCGTTATCAAGGCGCTGAACATGTACTTGCAGGACGACCCCGATCCCGAACTGGAACGCACGCTCGTCTCCAATTTTCAAAACGAAGCCGTCGCGCTCGATCGCGTGCGACATCCCAACGTGATCAATCGTCTCGGACATGGCACCGCGATCGACCTCAACGGCACTACGTTTCATTACATCGTGCTCGAGTATCTTCCCGGCGGCGATATGTTTGCGCTGACGCGGACGCGGCCGTTGTCGATCCAACGAGCGCTTCACTACCTCGAACAGGTCTGTTCCGGTCTGGCCCACGCGCACAAGTGCGGCGTGATTCATCGCGACATCAAACCGCAAAACCTCTTGCTGACCGCTGACAAAGCGATCGTGAAGATCGCAGACTTCGGTGTTGCGCGTCTCGATGCCAACGAAGGCGCGATCACCCGAGTAGGCACCAACATCTATTCGGCACCCGAACACAATCCGTCGATGCATACCGGTCAGCTCATGACCACTGGTCTGAGAACACCGGCCGCCGATCATCTGACGCCCGCCGCCGACATCTATTCGCTTGCCAAGACGACATATACGCTGCTCGCCGGTGAATCGCCGCGCCGTTTCGCGCAACACGCGATCAGTGACTTACCGGAAACCGTGAAGGAAACTTTCTGGGCCAAGCCCGTCCTGCGCGTGCTCGAGAAAGCGACGCAAAGCCGTCCCGAACTGCGTTACCAAACAGTCGAAGAGTTCTGGGACGAGATCGCCGAAGCGAGCTTGCCACCTACTCGACCGCTGACAATGGTGACGGTCGCCGCTGCTGAGCCGCGACGTAAACCCAGCGCAGATCTTTCAATCGAACCAGAAGACTTCACTGAAGCGGCGCCCCCGCGGCCACACTTCACGATACCAGAACCACGCGGCGTCGCGACGATGGACGACTCGATCCGCCGTCCGCGCATCGTCGTGCCGATTAGCGAGGAAGCGCGACGCCTGATGGAACTGCGTGAGCGCCAGCAGCGCGATGTCGAGAAGCACCTCGCGGATGCTCATCAGCCGAGAAAGACGACCGTTGCGTCAGTCTTGCCGCCGAGTCGCACCAAGCGAGCACTCGTCGCGGCAGGCTTGATACTGGCCTTCTCCGGGATGCTTTTGGCGACACACAAGTACGTAACCACGCGTTGGAATCCGCTGGCGTCCATCCCGGGCACATCGGATATCATTATCGTCGGCCGGCAAGGCGTCACGACTACCGACGTAAACCTGCGTTCGGCTAGCGGCAGCGCCAACCAGCCGATTGGTTTGGCTGAATCCGGCTCCAAGGTTAGAGTTCTCAGCGCAAATAGCGACAACAACTGGGTTGAGGTGCTGGTTGTCGAACACGGCCGGCCCAAGTCCGATCCATATTCTTCCGATCGCGGGTGGGTCAATAAACGTTATATAAAATTTGATTGATAAGAGACGGAGCTACCTGATTGGGCCTGCTTGAATCGATAAGAAAATGGATTGACGGTGAGACCGGCGAAGACCTGCTCGAAGCGGCTGATGAACATGCAAAGCCACGGCGCGTCTGGGAAGAGTTTCTGGTCAAGATCGCGCGCGAAGTCGAGGCCGCCATGCAGCGCGAGATGTTCACACCGCCCGGTGGTCCAACCTACATTCCTCGTGAGTACATCGTTTACCTCAGTGCGGATGACGACAAGGATTGGCAGGGCGACAAGCGTCGCGGGCTCGAACAGGGTTTGTTTCATGTCTTGTCAGAACGCGCGCGCGAACTGAGTGGCACGACGCAACTCGCGGTCAAGTCGTTCGCCGTCGAGCTTCGCGTTGACGGTACGCTGAATAAAGGTGAGTTTCGCGTGCAGGCTGTTTGGGACGAGACCGAAAGCGGTCACACGATGGTCACGCCGCGTGTCTCGCAATCGCAATCGAGTCAACAATTCAATCCGAACGACACTATTCTCGAACGAGCCTCAGACGTCAGCGAAAACGAACAGACCGTGGTACGGGCCAGGGCGTTGTACTCCGTGGAAGTGTGGCGCGACGGTGTTCGTGAAGCAGTGATACCAATCACCAAAAACGAGATCACGATCGGACGCGGCTCACGGAGCATTTCAGTCGACCTGCCGATCCAGGGTGATCCGGAGGTCAGCCGAGTTCATGCAGTGATGTCGCGCGACAACGAAGGTCGTTACTGGCTGGTGGCGAAAGGAAGAAATCCGACCCTTATAAACGGCCGCGAAATCATGCGTGAGGAACCAACCGAAGTCGCGCCCGATCAGAAAATCGCGATTTGTAACTTTGTTATTCGGATCCAGCCGAAGTAACGCGGGCGTTCGCGGGGTCTAATTCGGCAATCAAGTCAGCGAGCAGGGTTGAAACGTTTTCGCCTTCAAGGTAACCCTTGCCAAGCAACTTCGTGATCGGACGTTTCTTCAATTCTCCGTTCACTTCTTTCAGAATCGCTCTTCCAAACGCCGCAACTACTTTTCCATCAAACTGCTTACCGCTGTTCTCGCGTAAATCACGGATGACGTCTTCGAACGATCGACGCCGGCGATAGGGCCGGTCGGTCGTCATTGCGTCAAATGAATCCGCAAGCGAAACGATCTTCGCACCCATCGGGATTTGTTCGTCGGTCAGACCATCAGGATAGCCACGCCCGTCGAGACGTTCGTGGTGATACTTGGCCATCAACGGAATGTCGGCGTATGGGTGATTGATTGGGGAGAGAATCTCGTATCCCGCTGCGGGGTGACGGTTGAGATCGCTCGATTGTTTGGCGTCGATGTGATAGGGCGCGTTGATGATGTCGCGGTCCACGATCAACTTGCCGATGTCGTGCAAGTAGCCGGCGATCTGTATCCCCTCGACTTCTTCTTCACTCCACCCCATCTCACGCGCGATGATCTCGCTGTAACGGCCGACGCGTTCCGAATGGCCCTGTGTGTATTTATCTTTTATGTCGATCGCTGCCGCAAAGGCCCTGACAGTGTCGCGATAGATCGCGCGCAACTCTTCGTATAACCGGCGGTTCTCTTCCGCGCGGTGGGCCACCTCTTCGAGCAGGCGATGCGTGTGAATGCCGACGCCGATGTGACGGACCATCGCCTTGATCGTTTCAAAGTCGGCGTTTGAAAACTCTTCGCCGCTTGCTTTCCCTCCCAGCAGTACTAAACCGGTTACTTCGCCGCGCACTATCATCGGCAGCACCAGTTCGATTCCGGACTTACTTAGACCATTGTAGTTCCGGGTGATGAAACCCTTCTCGCTGTACCTCACTAAGCCTTCAGATGCCTGCGCATCGAGCAACTCACGCCTCTCAGTTTCTGTGATGGTCCATTCGCGCAACACGTCGTCGCCGAGGCCCCATACCGTAACGCAACGAAGCGAACCGTCGTCGATGCACTCCGCAACCGCGCCGCGTCGCAATGCGAGCGTACCGAGCAGCAGGTGCAACGATGTTCGCACCATCTCTGCGAATTCGCCCGTGCCCGCAATCTCCTGCCCGAGATCGGCAAGAGCACCGAACGTGTGAATGAGTTTCTGGGTGGACGGCTCCATTAAAATCAGTGGACTATGTGCGACGCTTCATAATTGGAGAGATTAAGTAATGCTTCGCGTTCGTCCTTCGCGAGTACAACGTGGCGGGTCAATCCAAGCATTTCAAACAATTCGACTGTCTGACGGTTCACTTCTGAAAACACAACACGAGCGCCGCTCTTTTCGGCGACGTCGATGATGCCGAGCAGAATAGAAATTCCGATACTGTTAACTAATTGCGTATCGCTGAAGTCAATAACCAGCCCGCGACAACCCGAGTCGAGTTGCCGGCGGCACTCCCGTTCGATCTTTTCACCGGTCAGCTTGTTTAAATAATCGCTCGCGTAAACTACAGCGGTGGTGCCAACACAGTGAGAGCGAACCAACCTTCCACTTGGTTTATCCACTCGATGGGCGCCTCCTGCCTCGAGAAGTTTTGTATAAAAGGCGACACGACAACCGCGCCTCGGATTTTTATTCCTGGTAAAGCTGGGTCGGAAGCGTCAGGGAGAACTTTGGCGAAGATATTTTGTCATACGCAGGCTGGTACCGTCGTCGACTCGTTCAAACTCGACTTCGTCCATCAGAGTTCGAATCAGTTTTAGTCCCCAACCGCGTCGTTCTTCTGCCGCTTCTGAAGTCTCTAAACCGCTACTCGCACCGTTAAGATTGGCCGGTACGATGCCGCGACTCGAAATAGTGACGACTAATCTATCACTTTCAAGCCGAAATCGTTGATAAATTTTTCGATCCGGGCTGAAACTGTGCTCTGACGCGTTTATACAAGCCTCCACTACAGCCGTTTTGATCTGGTTAATGGCCTCGGGTCGGAACATTAAGCGCCTGGCGATCTGTTCGGCCGTGCTGGCGGCGATGAGCTCGTTATCTTCACCCATCGGCACTACCATGAGAAACTCATTGGCCTCAGTAGTTTGCACGACAGGATCTGACACGCTTTCGCCCAGTCGTTCGGCGATTAAAGCCAGTTGATGACGGCTACAACTTAACGCTTTGCGACGGCTCAACAAGCGGCTCGCGTCATCCGTAAAACCCTCGTTTGAGATGAGCCAAATCTGGTAACGGCTGAAACCGAGATGGGCCGCCATGGTTTCGAATCGTTCGCACCAAGCCCGCGCCACGTCGACGTCGACCTCGAGCTTCGATTCTATGTCCGCAGTCAACCAGATCACTTCCAGTGCGTCGGAGTAGGCACCGTCTTCAAAGGTGTGCGCGACAAGACATCGATCTTCGTCGCTGAGTTGCCGCATGTCGCTGTTGAAGGCGACGCAGCTCGCCAGGTGTACCGTCTGCGGTAGCTTAAGTAGATCAGACTCGGCTTCAAGACCGGCCGCAATTGTGTCGCTCTCAGCGCCTTTGTACTTGCGGCTGAAAGTCGCATAGTCAAAAAGGACCGCGGGGACGCGCTGGCAATTGAAACGACTGATTAGGTCACGCAGCCCGCCGCTGGCGATCTGTCTGTAATGTCGCGCCATCGTGTGTGGCGCGCGTTTGAGTGAATCGGCCAGCGCGTCGGCGACTACTAATGCCCGAGGATCGTTGAGGACGTCTAGCCGGTACCGTACCTTTAGATAATCTTTCCACGGTTGCGGCCCAACGCCGGATTCGATGATTCCCTGGTCCCAATTTACAAACTCCTGCACGTGCAGGCGGTGAAGAATCTCCTGAAGCTCACCGGCGGTAACGTGCAAACGCTTGCGCCAAACTTCGAAAGTAGAGATTTGATCTTCACCCGCAACGGCTTCCCATAACACACGGATCAGGAGGTGTCGCGTCTCTAATCGCGGTGTTGTTTCTTCTAATAGCTCGGCGAAATGGCGTTGAAGATGTCCGCCGAGCAACTCGTCAACGTACAGACGCTCACAGTCGAGATATGACGTGAGCGACGCATTCTTCTCGCGCGCTGCCTGGAGGAAAATGCTGATGAAAAACGGATTGCCCGCGAATTGTTGGACCAGCAGATCGCGCGCAGCTTCACTGATCGCGACATGTTGTCGCCGCGCTACGTGATCGACAAGCAAGGCCGCTTGTGCGGCGTCGAGCTGTTGCAGCCGCAGGATGTCGAGCAGTTCGAAATTGCACTTCGCTTCATGGGCCGCCGAAAGAATTTGGCGGCGCAGACCAGCGAGTACGAAAGTGAATCCGCCGCGTCCGAACACTCTCAGAACCTCCGTGCCCAGGACCACGACTCCGTTCATGTATTCGGCCAGTTGCGCGCCGTCGAGCATGATCAGCAGACGACCGCGGCCGGGAGGTACTCGTTGTGGCGCACCGAGACAGAATCGCACCAGCGCTTTGTCGTCGTTGCTGAACCGCAATCGTGCGTATGATTCAACCAGTTGTTCGATCCATTCGAGATCGGCTGGTGGCGCAAGCTCCACCAGGTCCTGCAATGTTAGCGTCGAGTGTGAAACGACCGGTTCGTCGCGACGATACGCGATGTATTGCTGGAGAAATGTGTTCAGAAACTCGATCGCAGCGCTTACGGCGGTCGTTTCGTTTCGCGTGAAGGCGAAGTAGATCGGAATGACGTCGGTGCGTTTATTGAAGATCTGATCATAAGCCTGACGTAAAAGTTCCGAGACACCTGCGGAAGGCTCCATCAAGAGCAACAGCCCGCGCCCGGCGTTTGCCGGTTCCGCGTGGGCCATGATCCGGTTCAATTCCTCGCTGCGCCCGACAAAGTCGTACTGCGTCACGCGGCCGAGGATGCGCCGAAAGTTCTCGCTGGAGCTGCGCTTGTTCATCTGCCCTGCTGGTGACTCCCGCCGTCCTCGAAATAAAACTCGACGCGATCCTTGCCGAGGCTTTTCGCCTGGTAAAGAGCGCGGTCGGCCGCGGCAATGATGTTCTCCGACGTGTTAATCATCTGCGAGTACGTTGAGACGCCGACGCTGACCGTCACGCGTCCTAACGGCTGCGCCTTGCCATGCGGGTAATGCGTGCTGTTGACTCGCTGCCTGATGCGGTCGGCGATCGCGCCCGCTTCGACGATGCCGGTTTGCGGTAACAGGATGCAGAATTCCTCACCACCGTAACGCGATGGGATGTCGGCTGAACGAAGCGCGGCTTTCAGGCAGTGTCCGGTGATTTGAATTGCGAGATCGCCGGCCTGGTGACCGTTTTTATCGTTGTAAACTTTGAAGTCGTCGATGTCGATCATCAAGAAGCTCATCGGATAGTCGTAACGCTTGGAGCGGTTCAATTCTTCCGCGAGGCGTTCTTCGAGATAACGGCGATTCGGCAAGCCGGTGAGCGAGTCGGTGATCGACATTAGTTGAAATTCGGTGGCGCGCTCCTGCCACTCCGCGCGTTCCAATGCGACAGCCATTTGCGGTCCGATGATGTCCATCAGGCTGAGGTCGATTTCGTCAAAGCGGCGTCCACCCTTCTTGTCGGTGACATTGAGGACGCCGACTTTGCGCCCGCCGATAATGATCGGGTAACTGATAAATGAGTCTGTTTTGTAGGAACGTTCCGCCGGCGCTGGGCGACGACCCGAGCTGCGCAGATCATGCACCACGATCGGCTTGCCGCTGTTGATCGCTTCGCCCGAAACCCCTTCACCAATTTGTATTGGACCAATAGACGCGGGATCGGTTGCGAAGCCGCTGGCCGCTTTGAGGATCAGTTCGTTCGACTCTTCCTTCAGGAGGAGCAACGATGCACGTTCCGATTCGAATAGTTCCTTGGAGTTGGCGACGATCGACTCGTACGTCTGCAACGGATCTGGCCCGCTGATCCTTTCGAGAAAATGATGAAGCGAGTCGGTAAAGCGCGAACGGTATTCGAGCTCGTGACGCAGGCGCTGAACTTCTTTTTCAAGTTCGGGGTGGCCTCTTGTTTCTTCCGGCTTCGGCTTCTCTTCTCGTGGGTCCTTTTCTTTAGCCGCCGGCTTGACGAGCGTGATCGCGGACCCGTTTGGGCCCGCGGCGTGGAAGCGATGCGCCGACTTATCGAGGCGTTCAGCCAGTTCGTTCAGACGTTGTTGTTCGGCGAAAAGGATGTTTGAGAAGAGATCTTCCGACGTCGCCAAACTTTGCAAATCGCCCGAGCGAAAGCGCTCCATGAGGCGTTGATAGTCCGTGCTCTTCACAAAGGCGCGTCCGCCGATGACGGCCAGCTTTCGCTTGGCATTGCCGATCTCGACGGGCTTGGCAAAACAGCGGAGACCGGCGTGACACTCGTATTCGATCGTTCCTCCAGCCTTTGTGGCTTTCGAGTGGGCTGCTCCGCAGTATGGATCGCAGAGCGTCGCGTACTCCGAGGAGGTTTGAAACGCTTCGCAGATTGAGTTGTTGTTTGAGACCGCAATCGCGGGAGGTTGGTGCCCATCGACCAGCAAAAGAGCCAGGCCGCACGTGTCGGCGAGACCGTCCTGGACCTCCAGCCAGGCGGGCGGAGCGTCTTCGCGGTGTTCCTGAGGATTCAGGGCAATGGGGGACCGTTTTGGCATCTATCTCGGGGCATCCTGCCTGGTTCGTTAACCATAGCAAGTATAGATTTCAACTCTGTGAGCTACAACGACTTAGCTAACGGTTCTAACGGCTCTGGGCAAATAAAACGTCCGCACGAGGACTTCACCCTAGTCGTAAACGCTCAATAGGGGCGGTATTTCGGGGTCGGGATGTTACTCAACCATCGGTCGCGCTCACGCCACTCTCGATTCCGGGAGCGGCACCGGGTGGAACGTTTTCAATATGAGGTTGCGAGGGGCTGATGCGGATGCAGGCGGCAAAGTGGGCCGGTTTGATTTGGACCAACTGTGGAACCACTTCCTTGCAAACATCGATTGCATACGGACACCGCGTGTGAAATGGACAGCCCGAAGGCGGATTGATCGGCGACGGAACGTCGCCCTCGAGAACGATCCGTTGTCGCGTCGCCTCAATTTGCGGATCGGGCACGGGCACGGCGGAAATCAGCGCCTTCGTGTAGGGCATCAATGGCTCCTGATAGATCGTCTTCGCATCTGCGATCTCCACGAGCTTGCCGAGATACATCACCGCCACCCGATCGGACACGTGTCGAATCGCGCGCAGATCGTGCGAGATGAAGAGGTAGGTCAGATGCTTGTCGCGACGCAGCTTTTCGAGCAGGTTCATGATCTGCGCCTGGATCGAAACGTCCAACGCGGAGATTGGCTCATCGGCGACGATGAAATCCGGATCGACCGCAAGCGCCCGAGCGATGCCGATGCGCTGGCGTTGTCCTCCTGAAAACTCGTGCGGGTAACGCTTGATAAACCGCTTGCTCAAGCCAACGGTCTCAAGCAACTCCTGCACGCGCTGCTCCGCTTCCCTGCCCTTCGCCAGTCCAAACGTTTCCAATGGCTCGCCGACAATCTGCCCTATCGTCATGCGCGGATTTAGCGACGCATAAGGATCCTGAAAGATGATCTGCAAGTGCCGTCGCTGTTCACGCAGTTTCCGGGCGGAGAGGTGGGCCAGGTCGCGCTCGCCATAAAAGACCTGTCCCGAAGTCGGTTCAGTCAACCTTAGAATCGCTCGTCCGAGTGTCGACTTGCCACAACCTGATTCACCAACGAGTCCCAAAGTCTCGCCCTCTAAGATATCAAGCGAAACTCCATCAACCGCCTTAACAATACGTTTCACCGGACTGCCGCCAATCAACTTGTCGAGCACGCCGCCACCTCCGAGATCGAAATGCACTTTAAGATCTCGAATCGAAATCAGCGGCTCCGCGCTCCTCGTAATGGATTCTTCCATCGTCATTGAAACTGTTCCGTTTCGGCTTTGCCGCCTGAGTTGGCTTCGCGGCGTGGCTTTGTCTCGCCGTCGCCCCCTGACTCCGCATAAACTTCACGCGCAAAGTGGCACAACGAATGATGGTCCGCAGTGAGCTGCACAAAAGGCGGAAACTCGCGGTGACAAATCTCCTGCACCTTCTCACAACGCGGCGCAAACGGACATCCCGGCTTCAAGTGCGCCACATCCGGCGGTAAACCCGGGATCTGATAAAGCTTGCCCTGTTCGGCAGTCGGATCCGGCACCGAACGTAACAAGCCCTTCGTGTAAGGGTTACCCGGCAGCGCAAACAGTTCCGCCGTCTTCGCTTGCTCGAAAATCTTCCCGGCATACATGACGATGACATGATCCGTCATTCCGGCAACAACACCGAGATCGTGTGTGATCAATATCACGCTTGTGCCAGTTTCTTGTTTGAGCTTCTTAATCAGTTCGAGGATCTGCGCCTGGATCGTGACGTCAAGCGCTGTGGTCGGCTCATCTGCAATCAGCAATTCGGGTTCACACGACAGCGCCATCGCGATCATCACACGCTGCCGCATGCCGCCTGAGAACTCGTGCGGATAGCTGTCGGCGCGTGTAGTTGCGTCGGGAATGCCGACCGTTTCGAGCATCTTGATCGCGTGCGCGTGCGCCTGGGCTTTCGAGTGGCCCAGGTGAAGCTGAGTCATCTCCATCAACTGTTTGGAGATCTTCATGAACGGGTTGAGCGACGTCATCGGATCCTGAAAAATCATCGCGATGCGCCGGCCGCGAACCTTTCGAATCGCGTCGTTGCTGAGCAACAACAGATCCTGCCCGTTGAAGACAACTTCGCCGGAGACAATCTTTCCGGGAGGATTCGGAATGAGACGAATGATAGCGAGGTTTGTGACTGACTTGCCCGAACCCGACTCCCCGACAATACCTAACGTTTCGCCGCGTTTGAGTTGAAACGAAACGCCGTCGACGGCCTTGACGATGCCGTCATCAGTTTCGAAGTAAGTGCGAAGTTCTTTTACCTCGAGGAGGTTCTCATTGGTCATATATCATTTGACATTTCTCATTTGTCATTTGTTCAGACGTCACGCTTCTCATATTCACGCTGGAACCAAATGAAAAATGAGAAATGTCAAATGACAAATGATCAATGATCTCTTTCTTCAGGTCGTCCTCATCTGTGGGTCGAGGGCGTCGCGAAGACCGTCACCCAAAAAGTTGAGCGAAAAAAGCGTCAGCGCCATCGTCACGCCTGGGAAGATCAACTGCCATGGAAAGATTGCGATATTCTGAATGCCGTCCGATGCGAGGCTGCCCCACGAAGCCAGCGGCGCCTGCACACCAAAGCCGAGGAACGACAGAAACGCTTCCGTCAACATGATCTGCGGAATCGTCAGCGTCGCATAGACGATCACCGGGCCTAACGTGTTCGGAACAAGGTGACGAAAGATAATGCGCGGCGTCGAAACACCAGTGGCCTTCGCCGCCATCACAAACTCCTGGTTCTTCAACGACAACACTTGTCCCCGAACGATGCGTGCCATCGTCAACCAAGAAACGGCCCCGAGCGCGACAAACAAAAGAATGAGCTGTCCGCGCGCGGTCTGGCTGCGAAACATCGACAACAGGACGATCACCACAATCACATAAGGCAGCGAGTAAAGAATGTCGACGAGTCGCATCATGATGTTGTCTACGCGGCCACCAACATAGCCGGCAATCGCGCCGTAGCTAACGCCGATCAGCAACGAGACGAGCGTCGAAATAATTCCGACGAATAGCGAAATCTGTCCACCCTGAAGCACACGCGCAAGTTGATCGCGGCCTGCGTTGTCGGTGCCCATCGGATGCGTCCAGGAAAACTCGCCATTCGGACCGGTGAAGGGTGGGAATGATTTGATCAGCCTTGTGTCGTTGGTCGGGATGTAATCGGGCGTAAAACCCGTCGCGCGTTTGATGACGGTTGGACCAAGCAGCGACGCGAACGTGACGAACACGACGACGATCAGGCCAAACACCGCAAGCTTGTTTTTCAATAGTCGACGCCACGCGTCGCGCCACAACGAAGTGCCACGCACGAATTCACCTTCGGTGATCGCCGTCTCCGGTGTAGCGTGAATTAAATCAGGTTCCGGAATCATCTCGTGTTTCTAATATCTCACGCGTGGATCGAGATACGCATACGCGATATCGACGATCAGGTTCATCAACAACAACGTGATCGCGATAAACGCGACGATGCCGATGATCAGCGGCTCGTCTCGATTGAGCGATGCCTGAATAAAATAATTTCCCAATCCCGGCAGGGCGAAAATTCTTTCCACCACGACCGTGCCCGTCAGCAGAAACGCGAGCGACGGCCCGGTGTATGAAACCACTGGCATTAAGCCGCCGCGCAAGGCGTGTTTGATCACGACGTCCTTTTCGCTTAATCCTTTCGCGCGTGCGGTGCGGATGTAGTCCGACCGCAGCACTTCGAGCATGCCCGCGCGTGCGAGCCGCGCGATATAGGCCATGTAGATCGCGGAAAGCGTGATTACCGGAAGGATCAGGTTTCGACTCGGAAACCCGCCCCAACGAGACGGCGGCAGCCAGTAAAGACTGAGTGAAAACACGAGGACCAGTATTGGGCCAAGCACAAAGTTCGGCACAGAGATGCCCAGCATCGCGAGCGTCATCGAACCGTAATCCCAACGCGAATTCTGTTTGAGCGCAGCGATCGATCCAGCGGTGATGCCGCCGATCAGTGCGAGTAGATAAGCGATGATTCCTATGGCAGCCGAAACGGGCAACGAACGACGAATAATCGTGTTTACCGATTGGCCTTCAAAGCGCAAAGACGTACCGAAGTCACCGTGGCGGATGATGCTCCACATCATCTTGCCGTATTGCGTGTACCACGGTTTATCGAGGCCGTACTTCTCGCGGATGCTCTTTTCGATGGCGGGTGGGAGTCGTTTCTCGCCGCTGTAGAAACTGCCGGGAGCGAGCTTGATGAGGCCCCACGTGATCGTGATCACGATGAGAATCGTTGGGATGGTGACCAGGAGTCGTCTGACTATGAAGCGAAGCATGTTAATGGATTGCGAAATGCGAATTTCGAAATGCGAATTTCGCAGTCATGAAGGAAGCGTGTTGTGAAGCTGGTTGTCAGAGAATTCGCAATCCGCATTTCGCAATTTAATCCGCCGTCAAACTCGGAATGCCATAGTCCCACTTTGCCGGATCGCGTTCGATGTACACGTACTTCCAGGGGAACAGCGAGCCCGCATTCGGATACATGCCCTTCACGTACGGTTTCTTCACCCAGTTGATGGCCGCGGTGTCGATCGGGATCATCGGCTGCGCATCAATCAGGAACTTCTCGGCCTGGGCAAGCATTTGGTATCGCTTCTTCGGATCGAGCGTGCGGTTTGCCTCATCGAGCATCGCAGTGTACTTCGGATCTTCCCAACCCGAGCCGCTGTCGCCGCCGGTGTAGAACAGACTCAGAAACGTGAACGGATCCATGTAATCCGCGGACCATGCGCCTCGCGAGAAACCTTTATATTCAAGCCTCGCCCTGACGTTCAAAAACGTCTTCCAGTCCATGTTGCGCAGGTTGACCGTGATGCCGAGGTTCTGCTTCCACTGTGCCTGCATCCACTCGGCCATCGCCTTGTTTGAGTCCTGCGTGTTGTAGATGTATTCGACCTGGTCCACTGGAAACTTTGGACACGAATAGCTGCCGTCGCCGCGTTTCGTAACCGGAAAACCCGCTTCACCCAGGAGTCGACGCGCCTCTTCAGGATTGAATTGGTCGCCCTTCGGCTGCGGATAATCTTTGAAGATTCCTTCGGGCGTAAACGCCGTCAAAGGTTTTACGATCTTGCGCCATGAGGCCCAGGCATTCTTGTCGATGGCGTAGTTGAACGCCTTGCGCACGCGTACGTCGTTCATTGGCGGCTGCGTGACGTTGATCAGCATATAGTTGATCGCAGCCTCCGCGCCGTCCATGTAATCCTGTTTCGTTCTGACGACTTCAAGCCACGCGTTCGGCACGGTGTGATTCAACACCGCGTCGACTTCGCCGACTTTGTAAAGATTCATGATCGACGGATTGTCCGACATCGGATAGAAATGGATCTCGTCAAGTTTGACGGTGGCGGCGTCCCAGTACATCGGATCGCGTTCAACGACCAGCTTGTCGTAAGGCTGCCAGGTTCTCACTTTGAAGGGACCACAGGTGACGATGTTCTGCGGTTGCGTCCAAACGGCGCCGTACTTTTCGACGACTTTCTGCGGCACGATACGAAACACCTGGTGGGCCAACAGGCCTACGAAAAACGGCCCAGGCTGAGTCAGTGAAATCCGAACCATGTGATCGCCGATTGCTTCGACACCGATGTCCTCGGCTTTCACGGGGACAAACTCTTTGCCTGCGACAGCGGCTTTTAGTTTCGCGTTTGCGTCAAGCGCTTTGTTGCGCGCCTTAGGATCTCCCGGCAGCGTCAGGCGCTGAGGCGTGTGCAGTTGTTTGTGAAACTCGGAATCGATCGGCTCGTGCGTCTCGACTTCCACGATCGAATACTCTCCTGGTCCGGAGTCAAGCGGGCTGCCGGAGAGTGGTTCGGCTGGAAGATGCTCGTCGAAGTCCTTTGCGTTAAGAAACTGACCCGTTTTCGGATCGCGAACGAAGACCTTCTGCTCGTTGAAAGCCTGTGCGTATTTTATGTAGTAAGCGAGATAGGCATTGCGCGATGCAGTCTCGTGCGCGACCGCGCGGCGGAAGCTGTAAACAAAGTCCTGCGCCGTGATTGGATCGCCGTTGGACCAGCGTCCATTTTGACGTAGATAAAACCTGAATTCGGATGAATCGTTATTCGGCTGCCAGCGTTCTGCGAGGGCGGGCTCGGGTTCCATTGTCTTCGGATGATATTCGACCAGCCCCTGGTAGAGCGCCATGTAAATTCGTGCTTCGGGTTGTCCGGTGCTTACGACCGGATCGAGCGATTCGGGTTCGTCACCCGTGACGTAGCGAAAGATGTTTCGCTCCGGCGGGGTCGTCTTCCCGAAAAAGGTCTCCTTATTTGAAGCAACGTTACAAGACAGGGCGGCGACGGCGATCGACGCCAGCAATAACAGCAAGCCAATCTGCTTTCGTTTGCTCATAAGGGACACTCGCTAAATGAGGGTGGGAGAATCTCGCAAACACCGAGAGAGACGAGAGGAACTTAGCACGCGGGCGAAGTTTTTATCAAGAAAGTTATGAGGCAGGCGTTACTTAATTCTTCACGGCATACCCGAGACCATCACCGACCGAAAGGAGAACTGCGCGCAACTGAGGATGGTGCATGAAATACTGATTGAAGTCGCGCAACGCGACGGTTGACGATTCGGAGTCACCAGTGGCGACCTTTCCACCCCAGAGCAAGTTGTCGACGATTACGACGCCGCCACTGCGCAAACGTTGCAATCCGAGATCGAGATACTGCTTGTACTCCTCTTTCAGTGCGTCAATGAACAGGAGATCAAAAGTGTCGTCGAGTTGCGGTATGACGTCCAGGGCTTTGCCGCGTTCGATACGAACGCGATCCGCGAGACCGGCCCGCTCGAAATAACCAGATGCCGCGTTGATCATCTCCTCGCTCGGCTCAATCGTAACGATCCGACTTCCCTTGCCCATCCCGCGCGCGAGATGGACCACCGAATAACCGATCGCCATTCCGATCTCGAGCGCCCGCTTCGCTCCGCACGCGCGCGCCGTGATCTCGATAAAGGCCGCCACCTCCCGGTCCGCGATTGGCACCCGATGCTCCGCCGCATACGACTCCATCTCCGTGAGCAACTGGTCCCCTGCCGGGAGCAATCGATCGAGGTACTCAGCCTGTTCACGTTGGAGGATGGCGTCGACTCGCGCTTTCATTGTTTACCTTTCAACTGTCGGAATTGTCCTGCGGATCGCCGCCCACCGAGACGTATCGGCGGCCGAGGCCGAGTTGGCGCAGTTTGTGTTGAAGGGACTGCCGGTGCATGTCGAGAATCTCGGCTGCACGGGTCACGTTGCCCTGCGTGTGTTCGAGGCAGCGGGTGATATAGCGGCGCTCGAACTCGCGTCGATCCTCGCGAAAATCGGCCGTAAACGGCACGCGCAGCCCGTCAGTTTCCTCTTCGGATTCACCGATTGGGCCCCTGGGAATGCCAGCCGTTATCTCGTCGGGCAGGTCGCGCGGTGTGATCTCGTCGCCTTCGGCCATGATCACGGCGCGATCGATCGTGTTCTTCAATTCGCGCACGTTTCCGGGCCAGTTGTACTCGACCAACCGTTTCAACGCGCCCTGGCTGAGCGCTCGCTGCGGCAGTTCGTAACGCTCCGCGGCGCCACGCAGGAAGGTCTCAACTAATAGCGGAATGTCCTCCCGACGGTCGCGCAACGGAGCGATATCGACCGTCACCACGCGCAGGCGATAGAAGAGATCCGCGCGAAAGTTACCGTTTGTGATCTCCTGTTCCAGCGGACGATGCGTTGCACTGACGATGCGCACATCAACCGGGATCGACTCGTTTCCTCCGAGCCGTTCGATGCGTCGCTCTTCCAGCGCGCGCAGCAACTTCGCCTGCACGTTGGCACTCATATCGCCGATCTCGTCTAGAAACAACGTGCCGCTATCTGCTTGTTCGAACTTCCCTTCTCGCTTCGCTGCCGCCCCCGTAAAAGCACCTTTTTCGTGGCCAAATAGCTCGGATTCGATCAGCTCCGAAGGTAGTGCCGCGCAGTTCACGGCGACAAACGAACTATTGCGTCGCAGGCTGTTTCGCTCGTGAAGTTCGCGGGCCACCAGTTCTTTTCCTGTACCTGATTCACCACGGACCAGCACCGTCGCATCAGTTTCCGCGACCTTATCGATCATGGACCGCACGCGCTGCATCGCTTCAGAATTTCCGATAAGCGCGCCGCGTTGCGACCGCTCAACCTCGATACGGCGGCGCAGTGAATAATTCTCGCGCCGGAGTTGAACTGTCTCGGCCGCGTTTTTGACGACGAGGCGGAGATCGTCGAGCTCGAAGGGTTTGGAAAGATAATCGTAAGCGCCAGCTTTCACGGCCTCGACCGCCATGCGTTCCGAGCCATGGGCCGTGATGATTATCACCAGCGGCGCATTCCCGTTGGCAGTTTTGAGTTCGCGAAGGAAATCGAGCCCGCTCATTCCCGGGAGGTTAACGTCCAGCAGGAGCAAGTCGGGCTCGTGTTGTTTCAGCAGGGCGCGGGCTGCTTCGGCAGACCCCGCTTCGGAGATGTTGTAGCCGAAGGTCGTGAGG
>DASRPN010000020.1:0-10422 GCA_035646355.1 Pyrinomonadaceae bacterium
GCCGTGCAGGTCTTCGCCAACGACCTCGCGACGAGCTTCGGCGGATCGCAAGGAAATTTCGAGTTGAACGTTTTCAAACCACTGATGATTCACAATTTTCTTCACTCGGTCAGGTTGCTTCGCGACGCGACGCGTAGTTTCGTCGAGTTTTGCATCGACGGTATCGAGATCAATCGCGAGCAGATCGACGAGCACGTGCAGAATTCGCTGATGCTGGTTACCGCCTTGAACCCTCACATCGGTTACGATAAAGCCGCCCAGGTTGCAAAGAACGCGCACAAGAAGAAGATCAGTTTGCGCGAGTCAGCTATCGAGCTCGGGTATCTTACCGGGGAAGAGTTTGACGCGAAGGTCAATCCCGAGGAGATGACTCACCCCTAGTTAAGGATTATCGCCGCGGATTTGCTGTGCCCGATCGAAACGACAAAGTGAAGGAAAACGTCTGCGGTGCTTTTTACGTAGACTCTTCCTGCATCGATTGCGACGTTTGCCGCGATACTGCACCCGACAACTTCATGCGGTGTGACGAAAAGAACTACTCGTTTGTCTTCAAACAACCACAGACCGAGGAAGAACGACAGTTGTGTGAGGAAGCGATGAGTTGTTGTCCGGTTGAAGCAATCGGCAACGACGGTTAGTCAGTGGTCAGTTGTCCGTGGTCAGTTGTGCTTTGTACTTTGTTTGCCTAACTGAGAACTCTGATTGACATCCAGCGACCCATGCGCCACACGAACAAAGCACAAAGTACCAAGCACAAAACTAACTAATACTCCACGCTAATAACATCGTTTTCAACCTTCAACGAATAGGTTTTGATCGTTTCTGTCACCGTCAGGCACTCGCCTGTGCGCACGTCAAACTGCCATCCATGTAGACCACACTCGATCACATGCCCACACAACACACCTTCCGACAACGGCGCACCTCGATGTGGACAGAAATTGCTGGTGGCATAGTATTCGCCATTTACATTAAAAACGGCTAACTCGTCGCCATCGGGGAGTTCTAATCTGGCGCACTCACCTGACCGAAGGTCATTGATTGCGCCGACTAAGACTTTCCGTTCAGCGGCGACAGGCGTCACTTTGTCGTCAGGTTTAGTATTGAATGATTGCATCGCATGGATGGTAACAAAACACGTTTTATGCAGCTACGAACCGCGCCGAAAACGGCTCGCGGCCAAATGGTTGCCCAGCAAGTTTTTCCGGACACTGCGTTCTTTAGGTTCGCGGCCAATTCTCCCAGCCGTAAGATACAAAGAAACGGGAGAGGAAAAACTATGAAACGACTATTTGCAACCACCCTAACGATGACATTGCTTCTCTGCGCGGCGACAGTTCTGCACGCGCAAACGACAACCCCCATTCAAACCGATGCCAGGCGCGGCACGCGCATAACCGTAAACGGTAACGCAACGGTCCAGGCTCAACCCGACACTGCGATCCTGACGATTTCAGTCGTGACCCAGGGACGTCGCGCCATCGACGCGCAACAGGACAACGCTGCCAAGACTGACACGCTCGTGAAGGCTTTAAAAGCGGCTTCTGGCGCCGGAGGCGAAATTAAAACAAGCGGCTACAGCGTTCAGCCAATGCGCGTGTATCGCGAGAATCAGCCCCCGACGATCACCGGTTACGAAGCGCGCAACACCGTCACCGTGACGTTGAGCGACCTAAAGAAAGTTGGACCAGTGATCGACGCTGCAACGCAAGCCGGCGCAAACGACATTTCCGGCATCGCGTTCACGCTGCGACAGGACCGCCCGGCGCGGGACCGCGCGTTGACGGAAGCCACTCGCGAAGCGATGAGCAAAGCGGAAGTTGTCGCCAGTGCGCTCGGACGTAAAGTCACGCGCATCGTGGAAGTTCAGGAGGAAGGCTTTGTGAGACCCCCGCAACCCGTCTATCAAGCTGAAGCGTTCATGGTGAAGCGCGACAGCGTTGCCACACCGATCGAAGTTGGTTCCCTCGACATAACTTCGCGGGTGCTTTTGATTGTTGAAGTTGAATGAGTAATCGGATCCGAACTAATCAATTCCAGGGAGGAATGCAATGGCTAGATACAGAAACGAACTCGATGATGAGAGGGACTATTATCGACGCGAAGAGCGGATGAGACGCGACTCAATGGGCGCGTTCGACGAACCCTACAGTTCCCGCAATCGCATCGAACAGGACTGGCGGCCTGACTACAACCGTGGCCGCTTTGGCGAACGTGCCGAGTACGAACACAACGAACCACGTTACAGCGAACAGCGCGGACGCTTTGGCGACGAAGGCCGCCGCAGTTCGTTGTACGACGTGCGTGGCGATCTTTCGACCGGCCGTTGGCGTGATCGTGACTATCCAGGTCCTGGGCAGAGTTCTGGGCGCACGTCAGAACGTTCGCGACTACGCTGCCGCGACATCATGACACGTGACCTGGCAATCGCGACACGCGATACGCCGACCACCGAAGTCGCGCTGATGATGAAACAAGAGGACACGGGAGTGATCCCGGTGGTTGAGTACGACGTGACGCCGGGTAACGGCCGGACTGAAGGCGTCGAACGCAAGTACGACGGCCGTAATTACTCGCGCGGAAAACTTCTCGGTCTAATCACCGACCGCGACATCGTCATTCGTGCGATCTCCGAAGGCAAGGACTGCACGCAGGTCCGCGCTGAAGATATCATGACGGTGGACATTCACACCGCTCATCCAAACGATCGCGTCGTAGACGTAATTCGCAAGATGGGCGACAAGCAAGTCCGCCGTATTCCAGTTTGCAACGAGAACGGTTACCTCGTAGGAATGATCTCGATGGCCGACGTCGCGGTCGAGACTCGCGAGGATCACGAACTTTCAGATGCTCTCGAGGACATCTCGAAGGGCACATCGTTTTGGAACCGCATTTTCGGTTAACGCGCAAGTCCGTCCAATCTGTGCGTGCAACACGGATTGGACGGATTTGTTTTGTTCACTTATTCTTTCGCCATGCGAAATTCAAATCGTGACGTTTCTCCGATCCTCGATCGGCGAGTAAGCCCGTCTGGCCGGTTGTGGAACCCGGCGGCGGACGTCTATCGAGCAAGCGACGGCTGGGTGGTTAAAGTGGATCTGGCCGGCATTTGTTCTGACGAACTACAGATCGAGATACGCGGCAGCCTCTTGAGCATTCGCGGCTGCCGTCGCGACACGCATTATCGAGAAGGTTTTGTTTTTCATCAGATGGAAATTACTTACAGCCGTTTCGAGAAGACGATCGAGTTTCCTTCGCCGATCGAGGGAGCTGCGGTTAGACAAGATTATCGAGACGGTTTTTTAATTATCAACGTACGTACGTAATTCATAGGTTTAATATCATGGCCGATCCTGCTGAAACTGCATCGCCGCCCCCGGCAGACACCTCCGCTGAAGAACCAGCGCAACAGAACGAAGCGAGATTTTCCGCCGTCGCGACTGGACAGAAGTTTGAGGTCCCGGTGCTGGCCCTGCAAAACCTGACGATGTTTCCGGAGACGGTAGTGCCGCTTGGTGTCGGGCGGCCGCGTTCGGTCTCGGGAGTTGAAGGGGCGCTCGCAACGCCGGAGAAGTTGTTGGGATGTCTCACCGTGCGGCCCGATCGTTCGGACGACACCGATGCGAAGTCTTCTGATCTTTACGACGTCGGCACCCTCGTGATGGTCAAGCGGATGGAGCGACTGCCCGACGCGATGCGCATTTTGGTCCAGGGAACCGAACGCATCCGAGTGGTTGAATGGAAGCAGGAAGATCCACATCTGCGCGCAGTAGTCGAAGTTCTGCCGGAGCCGCGCACCGTCGATCCGGAACAGGTCGAAGCAGCGAAGCGAAATGTGCAGCAGATGATCCAGGAAGCACTGGCGCTGTTGCCGAACGTGCCTGCTGAAGTTCGGATTGCGGTGTTGAGTTCGGTCGATCCGGTACGGCTCGCGTATTTCCTTGGTTCGATCCTGAACCTCGGCGTCGAAGAAGAGCAGAAGATGCTCGAAGCAAATACGGCTGACGAGTTGTTGCGATTGGCCCACAACAATCTAGGGCGCGAACTGGAGATCCTGCAACTGCGTTCGAAAATCGCGACGGAAGCGCAAACCGAGATGGACAAGGCGCAGCGCGATTACGTCCTGCGCCAGCAGATGCGCGCGATTCAGAAGGAACTCGGCGAGGACGAGACAGGCGAAGCCGCCGAGGCGGAGTTGCTGCGTGAACGGCTGGAGAAAGTCGAATTACCGGAAGAAGTGCGAACTGAAGCGGAGCGTGAATTGAAGCGGCTTGAACGACTCCCGCCGGCCGCGCCTGACTATCACGTCATCCGCACGTACCTCGAGTTTATTTTGGAGTTGCCGTGGTTGAAGTCGTCGGAAGACAAGCTCGATCTCGAAGAAGCGCGTCGCATTCTCGACGAAGATCATTACGGACTTGAAGACGTAAAAGAACGAATCCTCGAGTTTCTCGCGGTCATCAAACTCCGGCCCGATACGAAGAGCCCGATCCTGTTGTTTGTTGGACCACCGGGAGTGGGCAAGACGTCGCTGGGCCGATCGATTGCACGCGCGCTGGGAAGGCAGTTTGAACGAATGTCGTTGGGCGGCGTCCGCGACGAGGCGGAACTGCGCGGTCATCGACGTACGTACATCGGCGCGATGCCGGGCCGGATCATTCAGTCGATCCGCCGTGCGGGTGTGAACAATCCGGTGCTGATGCTGGACGAGATCGACAAGCTCGGCAACGACTATCGCGGCGATCCGGCGGCGGCGTTGCTTGAGATTCTCGACCCGCAACAGAACAACACGTTCCGCGATCACTATCTCGATTTGCCGTTTGATCTGTCGCGCATTTTCTTTATTGCCACGGCGAACCAGCTTGGCCCAATCCCGCCCCCGCTGCGCGATCGCATGGAAGTCATCGGGCTTCATGGTTACAGCGATCGCGAAAAACTCGAGATCGCGAAGCGTTACCTGATTCCTCGACAGACGACTGATAACGGACTGAACCAGGCGCAGTTGAAGATCGACGACGAGGCGGTCGAGTTAATTGCGTCACGTTACACGCGTGAGGCTGGTGTGCGACAGCTCGAACGAAACATTGGCAGCGTGGCGCGGAAAGTGGCGCTAAGGATCGCGCAGGCGCAGGCGGAGAGTGTTGTTGTCACGGAGTCAGACATTCGCGAGTATCTGGGGCCGCCGCGTTTCTATCCGGAACAGGCGCGCAAGGAGTTGCCTGCGGGTGTCGCGACTGGAATGGCGTGGACCGAGATGGGCGGTGAAGTTTTGTTTATCGAAGCGACGCTGCTTCCGGGAGGTCGCGGGTTGACGATCACGGGGCAGCTTGGCGAAGTGATGCAGGAGTCTGCGCGCGCGGCGCAGTCGTATCTGTGGTCGCATGCGGCGGAGTTTGGCATCGAGTCGGAGATCTTCAAGGAGTTTGGCGTGCACTTGCACGTGCCGGCTGGTGCGATACCGAAGGATGGACCAAGCGCCGGAGTGACGATCACATCGGCGTTGGCGTCGCTGTACACTGGGAGACGCGTGCGGCCTGATACGGCGATGACGGGGGAGATCACGTTATCGGGACTTGTGTTTCCGATCGGAGGCGTGAAAGAGAAGGTGCTCGCGGCGCATCGCGCCGGGATCCGGCGTATCTTGTTGCCGTCGCGTAACGAAGCTGACGTTGACGATATTCCCGAAGACGTGAAGAACGAACTTCAGATCGTTTTCGTCTCGAATATCTCTGAGGTGATCGACTCAGCGCTGGAAGTGTTAGTGGCGAACCCGCCACCGCACGTTACGGCCGGCGATTCCGCCCGGGGCTCCCGCGAACCCGAACCGGAACCGCTGACCGTTAAAGGTTTAGATCGATAGGAACACGGATTTTATTAAATCCGTGGTTTACGCCGGCTCGATTTCTTCCTCAGCCGCAGCTTCAACAAGCGATGCGCTCGTTACTTTATCCCCGGCGTCGGTCTTGATCAGTCGCACACCCTGCGCGCTGCGACCGGTCTTGCGAATCTCAGACGCTTCGAGCCGGATCAACTTGCCCTGCTGCGTGATGATCATGATCTCCGACTCGTCATCAACCGGAAACACAGCGACAACCTTGCCGGTTTTCTCGGTCGTCTTCATGTTAATCACGCCCTTGCCGCCGCGCGACGTGAACCGGTAAGTGGTAATCGGTGTTTGCTTGCCGTAGCCCTGTTCGGAGACCGACAGCATCCGTTCCGTGTCTTCCGCCGACACAGCACAAACTGAAACGACGAAATCGTCGCCACGCAAGTCGATCCCGCGCACCCCGCGGGTCGCTCGCCCCATCGGACGAACGTTCTTCTCGTCGAAACGAATCGCGTAACCGTTATGAGTGGCGATGAACATGCGCTTCGTGCCGTCTGTCAGTATGACGTCGAGTAGACAATCGCCCTCGTCGATATTGATCGCGATGATCCCGTTGGTGCGAATGTTCTGGAAGTCGGCCAGCGAAGTCTTCTTGATCACGCCCTTGCGCGTAACCATCGCGACGTAACGTCCTTCGGCAAACTCACGCACCGGCACAACACCCGCGAGCCGGCGATCCGACGGAATGTTAATGAGATTCACGACCGCCTTCCCCCGCGCTGATGCCGCAGCGTCGGGCACTTCATGGACTTTCAACTTGTAGACCATGCCGTCGTCCGTGAAGATCATCAGGTACGCGTGTGTCGACGCGATAAACAGATGTTCGACGAAGTCGCCGTTCTTCGCGGCAGCGCCAAAGCGACCCTTCCCGCCGCGACCCTGTCGCGAGTAAGTCGTGATCGGGGTTCGCTTGATGTAACCACTATTCGTAACGGTGATCGCCACGTCCTCGTCGGCTATTAGATCTTCAATCGAAAGCTCGACGCCTTCGTCGACGATCTCCGTACGACGCTCGTCGCCGAAATCCTTCTTGACGTCTTCGAGTTCCTTCGTGATGACGCGACGCAACGAGCGCTCGTTCCCGAGGATCTCTTCGAGTTCGGCGATCAATTTAATAATGCCTTCATACTCTTCGATGATCTTCTGGCGTTCGAGCGCCGACAAGCGTCGCAATTGGAGATCGAGAATCGCCTGCGCCTGGATCTCGGAGAAGGCCAGACCTTCCATCGTCTTCGTCAGCCGCGTCATGTAGGTCTTGAATTGAACGTCTGACGGAATACCTTTCCACGTTTTAATCTCGCTAGTGGTCTTCAACTGCGCTTGCAGCCACAAGCGAGCTTCGTCAACTGAACGCGAATTGCGAATGAGGGTGACGATGTAGTCGAGCGCGTCGATCGCTTTCGTAAGCCCTTCGAGAATGTGCGCTCGTGCGCGTGCTTTTCGCAGTTCGTACTCGGTGCGTTTGCGTACCACCTCACGACGAAACTCGATGAATGCTTCGAGCATCTCCTTGAGGTTCAGCACGCGCGGTTGGCCGTTGACGATCGCGAGGTTGATCACGCCAAACGACGACTGCATCGGCGTCAGTTTGTAGAGCTTGTTAAGCACCACCTGCGGCACTGCGTCGCGTTTGAGCTCGGCGACGATGCGCATTCCCGTGCGATCCGATTCGTCGCGCAGATCGGAGATGCCGTCAATCTTCTTTTCGTTAACCAACTCGGCGATGCGCTCGAGCAGGCGCGCCTTGTTGACCTGGAAAGGTATCTCAGTAATGACGACCGCGTCGCGCTCCTGCGCGCCACGTCCGATGCGATCGATGCCCGCGCGAGCGCGCAACTGCAAAATGCCGCGACCTTCGATGTAGGCTTTTTTGATTTCCTCGCGACCGTAGATGAATCCACCGGTTGGGAAATCAGGACCCGTGACGATCTTCGTCAGATCGTGAACGGTCAACTCCGGATCTTTCAGCAGCGCGATCGTCGCGTCGACGATCTCAGTAAGATTGTGCGGCGGGATTTTCGTCGCCATGCCGACCGCGATGCCGTCGGAACCGTTGATCAGCAGGTTGGGGACGCGCGTCGGCAGAACCATCGGTTCGCTGAGCGATTCGTCGTAATTCGGTTGAAACGCAACTGTTTCTTTTTCGATGTCCGCGAGGATTTCATTGGCGAGACGCGCCATGCGAACTTCCGTGTAACGCATCGCGGCCGCAGCATCGCCGTCGATCGAGCCGAAGTTTCCCTGACCATCGATGAGCGGATAACGCATCGAAAAATCCTGCGCCAGGCGCACGATCGTGTCGTAGACGGGCATGTCACCGTGCGGGTGATACTTACCGATAACATCGCCTACGATGCGCGCGCTCTTTTTGTACGCTTTGTTGTACTGGTTGCCGAGCTCGTGCATGGCCCACAGCACCCGCCGGTGTACCGGTTTAAGACCATCGCGCACGTCAGGCAGCGCTCGGCCGATGATCACGGACATGGCGTAGTCGAGATACGAACGCCGCATCTCGTCTTCGATGTTTATATGATTGCGCTCAGAAGTTGTTTCCATCTACTAGCCTTTCAAGTACAATCCGCCCGCACGCAGTTTGGTCCCACTGAAGAGATACTTAGCTTCGGGTTGGCGGTTCTTTTCGAACAGAAAACGAGGCGGAACTTCAGCATTCAAGTGCCCGACATTTTAGCCTTTTTCGGGGGTTGTTGGCAACTGCGAAATTGGCGAAAACTCTAATAAAATCAATAGCTTTTGGTCTCGTGGCGACCTCAATAAGCGCCCATGACTGAAGAGAGAAACTGGAAGCGAATTCGCGAGCGGCTCGCGCTCCATTTACCAGTCCGGGTGCGCGTCCGAGAGACGCCGGATTTCGAGTGGACCGAGATGACTCGATTGGTGAATGTGACGCCGTTTGGCGCCGGGTTCACGCTCCGGCGGCCGCTGAAAAAGGTCGATTGTTGCACATGACGATCCCAATGCCGCGGCAGTTGCGCGTGTTCGATCATGTCGAGGAGCAGTACCGAGTTTGGGCCATCGTCAGATATCTGAGAAGTGAGAGCACCGGGGACGAAATCGTGTTTAACCTCGGTGTCGCCTTTATCGGCAAACGACCGCCTGCGAGCTACGATACGGAGCCGTGGAAACGTTACGATGTGGCCAACACCGCGACTGAGACATTGCCTGCGCCTGAAGATTTGACTGAACATGTTCCTTCAAAGGATCGCATAAGCGAGACACGTCATAAGACTGCGGTCGATATGAGAGTCGATCTGTTCGACGAAAACGGCAAAGTAGTTCAAACTGAACACACTGTTTCCGAAGACATCAGCGCAAACGGCGCATCCGTTTTTACGACACTAAATCTCGACCAGGGGACGCTTCATTCGTTTGACAAGCGAGCAATACAGAGTCACGCTCCACGCCGCCATTCGCTCCCAGCACATCGGCCCCGACGGCATCACGCGAATTCACGTCGAATTCATCGATAAGGAATGGCCGTTGTAAGATAAGTCCGAGTCATTTTCCAATGGTCATTTACCATTTCTCATTAGTCATTTTGAAAACGAGAAACGAGAAACGAGAAACGAGAAACGAGAAATGGAAAATGGAAAATGGAAAATGGAAAATGAACAGAGCGCGTGAATAGCAACGGTACATCTTCAACTGCGCGGCCGGCCAATGGGCAGCAGATGTTTCCGCAGTGGGCGCTGGACATGATTAGGCCCGTGGTCGGTGGGGTGAGTCGCGTCCTTTGGAAGATTGAGTTTCGCGGCGTCGAAAACATACCTAAGCACGGCGGCTTGATCGTTGCCGCCAACCATCAAACCTATCTCGATCCATTTTGGATTTCGTTGCAGATAAAACGTCCGACACGTTACCTCGCCTGGAGCGCGGCCTTTCGTTGGCCCGTCGTTGGCCCAGCCCTGACGTGGTTCGGCGCATGGCCACTCGCGCTCGAGGGTGCCGATCCTGCCCCGATCAGACGCTCGCTCCAGTGGTTGCGATCGGGCGGCGCTGTCGTGATATTTCCTGAAGGCGGCCGCGCGACGTCTGAAGGCGCGCTCGAACGATTCAAGGGCGGCGCGGTGCGTCTCGCTTTAGAAGCAAACGTGCCGATACTGCCTGTGACGATCAAAGGCGGAAACCGCATCTGGCCGCGCGGCTGGCGCTTTCCGCGCACCGGCAAAGTCGTTATTACCTACCATCCCCTGTATCATGCTGAACAAGCACCAAAAGAGGAAACGCGGGCGGCTGCGAGGCGCGAAAGCGAGCGATTGGCCAAGGTAATCGCATCAGCGCTTTAGAGCCCGTGTGGGGGCAGGGGATTTGATCACCTTTCGCGCGCCAGGGCGCGTCAATCTTATCGGCGAGCACACCGACTACAACGCGGGTTTCGTGATGCCTGCGGCGATCAATGTTTCCGCGTACACCTCCGTCACGCCGCGCGAAGATCGCAAACTCAAGATTCGCTCCGATAACTTCGAAGACGAGATCGTTGTCGATCTCGATGATGCGACGCTGAAGGCACGCAGCCA
>DASRPN010000021.1:0-58335 GCA_035646355.1 Pyrinomonadaceae bacterium
TACGGGCAACCGCGCGGAATGGGCTGCTTCAAAGAGTTCTATCTCGCGAGCAACGGGCAAGTAATACGGCTCGTTCGAGACGCGATAGTCCTGGATTGCGCTTTCAGCCATTTGTTTGGCATCTTAACATTAAGAAAGCTCACTGCGTGAGACCAGTGAGAAGAAGGATTTGATGAAGATAGCAGTAGCAATGAGTGGCGGCGTAGACTCTTCAGCCGCCGCGGCGATTTTAAAAGAACAGGGCCACGAGCTGGTCGGTTTCACGATGCAGTTGTGGGACCAGCGGCGTGGCATCAACGTCGACGAAAACGGCGATCCGCTTCCGTCGCGTTGCTGTTCGCTGGATGACGTGTACGACGCGCGCCGAGTTGCGGAGGAGCTGGGCTTTCCGTTTTATGTTTTGAATTTGGAGCGCGATTTCGAGCGCGATGTTGTAGCTCCGTTTGTGACCAGCTATCTCAGCGGTGAGACGCCGATTCCGTGCGTCGGTTGCAACAGTCGGTTGAAGTTTGCATCGCTCGATCGACTGGCAGCGAGTTTGGGTTGCGAGAGAGTTGCTACCGGGCATTATGCGCGCGTCGATTTTGATCCTGAGACCAACCGGTATCGTTTGCTGCGTGGCCGGCATCTGGAAAAAGACCAGTCATACTTTCTTTGGGAACTGACGCAGGCGCAGTTGTCGCGGGCGATGTTTCCGCTCGGCGAGATGTCGAAACCGCAGGCACGTGACGCGGCGCGACAGCATCATCTGGGCGGAGTTGCGGAGAAGAAAGAGTCGCAGGAGATCTGTTTCGTGCCTGATGGAGACTATGCCGGTTTCATCGATCGGTATCTCGAAGCTGAGAACGCGAGCGATCGTTTGCCTGGCGCAGGCGAGATCGTCGACAGCAACGGCCGCGTCATCGGGAAGCATGAAGGAATTCATCGTTACACGCTCGGACAGCGTCGCGGCATCGGCATTGCTGATGAACGCCCGCTCTACGTGCTATCGCTCGATGCAGATCGCAATCGCGTGACCGTCGGATCGTCGGAAGAACTGTTGAGCAGCGAGTTCACTGCGGCGGGTGTCAACTGGATCGCTTACGATGATCCGCAGGAACCAGTGCACGCCGAAGTCCGCGTTCGCTACCGGCACACAGCAGCACCTGCTGTCATAACTCTGCTTCCGAACAACCGCGCTCGCGTAGTTTTCGACGAACCGCAACGCGCGATCACGCCCGGACAGGCGACTGTTTTTTACCGAGGCGATGAAGTGGTTGGTGGTGGTTGGATCATAAGGAGCTAGAATTTCGAAATTCGAAATTCGAAATTCGAAATTTTCAGGATTTAAACCTTTTCCTTCGCTCTCGCGTACTCTCTATTGGACTAAAACCTCCTAATTCTTGAGGAATTCACATCATGGCAATGTCAGGAACACGTAAAGCAGTTTTTATATTTGGTGGCATTTTCGCGGCGCTGATCTTTGTGACGGCGATTGGCGCGCTCCTTATCTGGATGGCCCTCTTTTACAAGGCCGACCCACCCATCCGCGACAACAGCGTCCTGGTGCTGCGCGTCGCCGGAACATTGCCAGACTACAGCCCCGACGATCCATTCAAGAAGTTTTTCGGTGGACCAGACCAGTCGCTCACCGGATTGGTGATGCAATTCAAAAAAGCGAAGGTCGACAAACGGATCAAGGCGATACTGCTCGACGTCAACATGTCAGCCGTGGGCTGGGGCAAGGCTGATGAAATTCGCGACGCGATTACCGACTTCCGTTCGTCCGGCAAACAGGTTTACGCCTACATCGAGTTTGGCTTGAACAAGGAGTATTACATCGCTACCGCAGCGGACAAGATCATCGTGCCCCCGCCTGGTGAGTTGTTCATCAATGGGCTCGCGGCCGACGTTATGTTCTTCCGCGGGTCGCTCGACAAGCTCGGCATCTATCCGGACATCTACCAGATCGGCAAGTACAAAACCGCGGCCAACATGTTCAAGGAAAAGGAGATGACTGAGGCCCACCGGGAGTTTATCAACGAGTTCATCGAAGATCTTTACCAACGCTACATCAACACGATCGCGCAGGCGCGTCGTAAAACGCCTGACGAAGTGCGCACGTTGATCGACAACGCGCCGTACAACGCCGAACAGGCCAAGAACGCAGGTTTGATAGACGATGCGATGTACCGCGATCAACTTGAAAACATGCTTAAGAAACAGTTGGGCCAGAAAGAGTCTGATCCGTTGATCGCAGTGCGCGCTCACGATTATCGCGACGTGTCGCCGGAATCGCTTGGTCTGAACAAAGGCGAACGCATTGCAGTGATCTATGCCACTGGTGAGATCGGCTCCGGCAGTTCGCAGAACAGTCCAAACGGCGATCAGTCGATTGGTTCCGACACTGTGGCGAAGGCGTTGAACGATGCTGCCGCCGACAAGACGATCAAAGCGGTCGTGTTGCGTGTCGACAGTCCGGGTGGTTCCGGTCTCGCTTCAGACATCATCTGGCGCGCGGTTGAAACAGCGAACCAGAAGAAGCCCGTTGTAGTTTCGATGAGCGATGTGGCCGCCTCAGGCGGTTACTACATCTCCGCGAGCGCCAGCAAGATCATCGCGCAGCCGACGACGATCACGGGTTCGATCGGCGTCCTCGCGGGCAAGCCGGTGATGCGCGGGTTTTACGATTGGCTCGGCATCTCGAACGAGTACGTGATGCGCGGGAAAACGGCGGGCATGTTTCGCGCGACTGAGAAGTTTTCGGACGACGAGCGGGTGAAGTTTGAAGAGTGGATCAAGACGACTTACTACCGCGATTTTGTACCGAAGGTTGCGAAAGGTCGAGGTAAGGATCCAGGGTACATTGATTCCGTTGCGCAGGGCCGCGTTTGGACCGGAGGCCAGGCGAAGGACAAGGGCCTGGTCGATGAGTTTGGCGGCTTGGACAAGGCGATCGACGTTGCGAAACAGCTCGCGAAGATTCCGGCTGACAAGGGAGTTCAACGCGTGATTCTGCCTTATCCGACGACGTTTCTTGAGCAACTCCTGTACGGTGGTGGTGAGAACTCGAACGCGGAACTCGAACAACAGCGAGCGGTGATGGCGGCGCTGCCGGAAGACGCTCGCCGCGCCTTCCGTTTCATGCAGTTGATGGATCGAATGAAGAACGGCGAGACGATGTTTGTGATGCCGTTCGATCTGCGGATTAAGTGAACTTGGTGCTTGGTGCTTGGTGCTTTGTTCTTTGTTCCTCGCATTTCACACAAGCACAAAGTACAAAGTACAAAGCTCTAAGCTCCAATACGTTCGAGTCCGCCCATGTAAGGCCGCAGGACTTCGGGAACGATCACGGATCCGTCTTCCTGCTGGAAGTTTTCCAGTATCGCTACCCACGTTCGTCCTACAGCGAGGCCCGAGCCGTTAAGCGTGTGCACAAACTCGGGCTTCGCGCCACCCGCGCGACGGAAACGAATCTGTGCGCGCCTCGCCTGAAACGCCTCGTAATTCGAACAGGAAGAGATCTCGCGGAAAGTATTCTGCGAAGGCAACCACACTTCAAGATCGTAAGTCTTCGCGCCGCCGAAACCGAGATCCGCGGTTGAAAGCGTGACGACTCGATAGTGGAGTCCTAGCTTTTGCAGAATCGTTTCCGCGTCCCGAGTCAGCGATTCGAGCTCGTCGTAAGAGTTTTCCGGCAACGCGTACTTCACCAGTTCGACTTTCTCAAACTGGTGCAGGCGGATTAGACCGCGCGTGTCGCGGCCGTAACTGCCGGCTTCCGAACGGAAGCACGGCGTGTAGGCCGCCCACTTCATGGGCAGTTGCGACGCGTCGAGAATCTCCTCGCGGTGATAGTTCGTAACCGGCACTTCCGCGGTTGGAATCAGGTACAAATCGCGATCGTCGCGAAGCTTGAAAACGTCTGCTTCAAACTTCGGCAGTTGGGCCGTGCCAAACAGTGCGTTGCTGTTTACGATGAACGGCGGCTGTGTTTCGAGGTAACCATGTTCGCGCGTGTGGACGTCGAGCATGAAATTGATCAACGCGCGTTCCAACCGCGCGCCCGCGCCGTTGAGAATCGCGAAACGCGCGGAAGCCAGTCTCGTCGCTCGTTCGAGGTCCAGGATGCCTAACGCGATACCGAGATCGACGTGGTCCTTCGGTTCGAAATTAAACGTTGGCGGCGTGCCCCAGCGACGCACCTCGACGTTGTCTGATTCGTCTTTGCCAACCGGAACACTGTCATGAGGGATGTTCGGAAGATTTGACAGTATTTCGCGCATTCTTTCCTCGGAGCGTTCACGAGCCGCATCAGCGCCACTCATCAGGGCTTTTAATTCACTAACCTGCCCGCGCATTCTCTCCGCGTCGTCGGTAGCTCCCTGCTTCATCAAGACGCCAATTTCTTTACTTAATTTGTTTCGCTCCGCGTTGAATCGATCGGACTCGCCAATGGCGCTCCGGCGATCTTTGTCCGCGTCTGCGAAGTTCTTTAGTTGGGCGAACATGTCTTCAGACGCATGACGCTTCTCGAGGGCTTCGCTAACTTTATCGATGTTGTCGCGTACGTAATTAAGATCGAGCATTTGTTCCGTTCCGCTGTCCTGTGTTAAAGAAAAGGCCACGCTAGCCGACACCGATTCGTACTGTCAAGAAAGGGGTAAAGTTTGTCTGATCAAAAACCATTCGCCGGGCGCGTGGCCATCGTCACCGGAGGCACGCGCGGTATTGGACGGGCGATCGCCGTCGAACTGGCCCAACGCGGGGCTGACGTCGCATTTAATTACGCGAAAAGCGCGGAAGCTGCCGAGGTGTTGAAGGCGGAGCTCGAAGCTCACGGCGTGCGAGCGTTGGCGGTGCAATGCGACGTTGCGAATACCGAAGCCGCGGCCGAGATGGTGAAGCAGGTGAAAGACGCTTTTGGCCGCATCGATTTTCTTGTCAATAACGCCGGAATCACTCGCGACAACCTGATCCTTCGCATGAAAGAAGAAGATTGGGATGAGGTGATGGACACGAACCTCAAAGGGGCGTGGAACTTCTCGAAGGCTGCGCTGCGGACGATGTTGCGACAGGATACTGGCGGAGCAATTTTGAATATCTCGTCGATTAGCGGCGAGGTCGGTATGCCGGGGCAGTCGAACTACTCCGCGTCGAAGGCTGGAATGGTTGGGTTAACGAAGTCGCTTGCGAAGGAGGTTGCAAGCCGCAAGGTCACAGTCAATGCGCTCGCGTTAGGGATGGTTGCGACTGACATGGCGGGGAAGTTAGACGAAACGTACCAGGCGAAGATCATGGAACAGATCCCGTTGGGCCGGTTTGCCGAACCGGACGAGGTCGCGCGGATTGCGGCGTTCCTGCTTTCAGACGACGCTCGGTATATCACCGGACAAGTGATTCAGGTTGATGGCGGATTAGCTATTTGATTTTTTTGACGTCAGTTGGTTTTGCGAAGAGCGCCTCGTCGATGGGCTGGTTGTACTTTACGTCTTCGTAGTTGATTCGTGTTACCTGCTTGCCGTTGATGTAGTGATCGACTACCCACGGCGCGGTGATGCCCTGAACGGTGATGAATTTGAGTAACTGGTCCTCTTCCGTAGTCTCAACCTGATCCCCTGAATCCGGATCCTTACGCATCCGTTTGTAAATAATCTTCGCCGGAAAACCGTCCCGCGCACCAAACTCAAACTCGATCCAGAAACCGTTCGGATACATCAACCGGATCGTCTCATTACGTTTCGCCAACCCCGCTTCGCGACGACCGACGTAAACGATCTTCCCGCCTTCCTTTTGCCACCATCCACGCAGCAGATTCTCAAGACTGGTGCGCATCACACGCTTAAACTCTTCGACCTGCGCCGGTGACTGGTCGCTGATCTTCTTCACCGCGCCGTCAAACATCCACCCCGTTTCGCCGCTGTTTGTTTGAATCGACTTGATACCGAGGCTGGTGAACTCGGTGCGCTCGCGATCGGGATACACAATGTAGTCGAGGAAGCGCTGCGGCAGCTGCGAGACGCCGTCGTTCATCTGCGTGTAGAAACCCCTACCGATCACGGTCTTGACGCTTAAATAGTTTGCGCCACCGAGAACCTCGATGGCGCGATCCATGATCTGTTTGGATTTCTCGTCTACCGAAGAAGTCTTTTCAACAGAGAATGTACTAGTGCTTGAGGTCTGTGCATTGACAGAACAAGTCAGGCTCCCTACATAAATCATCAAAAAAACAAGGACTCTGTGGTTCATGACTGTGTAACTGTGAAGAGAGTTCCCGCAAAGACGCAAAGGCGCAAAGTGCTTCTGTCTCTGCGTCTTTGCGCCTTTGCGGGAACTGATTTGATTAGTTGAACTCTGGCTTTGACCCACCGTCTGGAGTTACCACGACCTCACCGTTATCGACGTCGACGCGGAACCGCGACGAGGTTTTCCACATGCCAGTGATTGGCAGTTTCACTTTCTCGTCGATGTGCCGTTTCAGGAAGCGCGCACCGTACGCTGTGTTGTAACCGCTCTCCGTCAACCGGTTGACTGCCGCCTCGGTTACTTCCACCTGTTTGCCCTGGCGTTCCATTTGGCGCCGCAGTTTATCGAGATACAGCTTCGCGATCTGCCGCACTTCGTCCATCGTCAACGGCGAGAAGACGACGATCTCATCGATGCGGTTGCGAAACTCCGGCGAGAACCTTTGCTCCGCAGCCTTCATCACCTCGTTCTTGACGGCGCGGAAGTCGGAAGCGGTCTTCGTGCCGAATCCCAGCGGTTTCTCGAACCGTTTAAAACTCTCCGAACCCAGGTTCGAAGTCATAATGATGATCGCGTCCGACAGGTAAACTTTCTTGCCACGCCCGTCCGTCAGCCAGCCTTCATCGAATGCCTGAAGGAACAGATTCATCAGATAAGGCGAAGCTTTCTCGACCTCGTCAAGCAGCAACACCGTGTACGGATTCTCCCGCAGTTGCTCGGTGAGGATGCCGCCGCGCTCCGAACCGACGATGCCGCGAGGCATGCCGATCAGTTTCTCGATGCTGACAGTCCCATCGCTGTACTCCGACATGTCGATACGGACCATCTTCTCTTCGTCGCCAAACATGAACTCCGCAACAGCCTTCGCCAACTCCGTCTTGCCGACGCCGGTTGGACCAAGAAACAGCAGCACGCCATCAGGCTTGTAGTGCGACTCTTTCAGCGGGCCCTTGTTCAAGCGCAATCGTTGCGCGACTGCTTTGATGGCCTCTTTCTGTCCAATCACACGCCGGCTCAGCATCGGTTCTGTCATCGCGAAGCGATCGCTCGTGTCGCGATAGATCATGTCGCGAGGAATGCGCGACTCCTGCGAAATGACATCGATGATGTGTTCGCCCTGGACAACCATCTTCTGCGGCTCGTTGATCTCGACTTTCACCGCAGCCGTGTCGAGCCAGCCGATTGCCTTGTCAGGCAGGTGCAGATTGCGGATGTACTTCGGCGCCATCTCCAGCGCCGTATTGATAGCCTCGTCAGAGATCTTGACCGAGTAGTTCTTTTCGAGCCGTGGACGAAGACCGAGCAGGATCTCTCTTGTCTCGGTGATCGTTGGCTCGACGACTTTGACCGTACGGAAACGACGCGCGAGCGCTTCGTCTTCGGCGATGTACTCTTTGTACTCGGTAAGCGTGGTTGCGCCGATGATTCGCATCTCGCCCCGGGCGAGTGCTGACTTGAACATGTTCGCCGCGTCAGATGATGTTCCGAGAGCAGCACCGGCGCCGATGATCGTGTGTGCTTCGTCAATGAAGAGGATTAGGTCGTGCCGCTCCTTGACTTCATCGATGATGCCCTTGATTCGTTCTTCAAACATGCCGCGCAGCATGGTTCCGGCAACGATGCCGCCCATTTGCAACTGCACGATGTGCGAACCGCGCAAACGCATGGGAACCTTCTCCGGCTCCAACTCGACCAGGCGTGCGAGTCCCTCGATTACGGCGGTTTTGCCCACACCTGGCTCACCGACGAGCATGGGTGAATTTGCCCGCTCGCGGTGGCATAAGATCTCGATGATTTGTTGAATCTCTTTTTCCCGGCCGATGGTAGGCGGGATCTTGTCAGCCCGCGCCAGCCGGTTGAGTGAAACACCAAAGTGTTTCAAATAAGGTGGAAGCTCAAACTTCTTCCGGTTGAGTTCTTCTTCCTGTTCGCGTTTTTGAACCTGCGCGCGTACGTTTTCCGCGACGGCATCAGGGTTGGCGCCCATGGTCCTCAGTACGTCTACGAACAGACTGTCTGAGTTACTAAGGGCCTCAAAGATGTCAGTTGCTTCAATCGTTTTGCGACCCTGCGTTCGGGCGCGTTCCATCGCCCGTTTGAACAGGTCGGTAGTGTCCGGGCCAATGCGAAAGCCTTTGCCGACATGGGACTGCCGGCTGCCGCTGAGACGCTTCTCAATGGCCATTTTGACCACGACCGGATCGAGCGAAAGCTCGCGCATCGCGGAGTTGAACATATCAGGCTCCTCGATCGTCAGGGCCTGCAATATATGTTCGACTGAGACGAAGTTCTGGTCGCGTCGCCGTGACTCGTTCAGCGCGTGTTCCAAAACACGCTGACCGCTGTCGCCAAATTTATCCTTGTATGAACCTAAGTCAACCATAATTCATTCGACCGTGGACTACGATTAAATTCTCGTATCCGACGGTAACTACTCGACTTTCAAACAGCGGCTGCAACGTCCAACCGCGAACAGTTGGATGTCAGCAGGATAAGCGCCGTTGCGTTTCAATGCAATAACTATTACCGGCGGGGCGATTCCTGCAATTCGCCTGCCGAAGATTTACGATTTCAATGTGAATACTGTTGCCAATTAGTTTAGTTAGTAGTCGTAGTCGTCCCCTCCTGGACTTGACGGAGCAGCTTTCTTCGGTTCGGGCAAATCGGTCACGGCAGCGTCGGTCGTCAACAGCAACCCAGCGATCGAAGCAGCGTTCTGTAACGCCGTACGGACCACTTTGGTCGGATCGATGATTCCTGCCGCCGCGAGATCTTCGTACTCGCCGCTCACGGCGTTGAAACCCTTGTTTCCTTTCAATCGTTCCACTTCACCAATCACGACGGCGCCATCGACGCCGGCGTTTTGAGCGATGCGTCGAATCGGTTCTTCCAACGCACGACGAACGATTTTTACGCCGGTGCGAACGTCCGGATCCTCGCTGTCGTGGTTATCGAGAACTTTCCCGGCGCGCATGAGGGCAACCCCTCCGCCGACGACAATGCCTTCCTGTGCGGCAGCCTTGGTTGCGTTGAGCGCGTCTTCCACACGCATCTTGATCTCTTTCATTGCGGTCTCGGTCGGCGCACCGACTCTTACGACCGCTACGCCGCCGGCGAGTTTCGCCAATCGCTCCTCAAACTTCTCGCGATCGTAGTCGGAAGTTGTTTCTTCGATCTGATTGCGAAGCGATGTAATGCGACCGGCGATCGCTTTTGGATCACCATTACCTTCAACGATCGTGGTGTTTTCCTTTTCAACAATCACACGCTTGGCCGTGCCGAGATCCTCGGCGGTGACTTTCTCGAGTTTGATTCCGAGATCTTCTGTGATCACTCGTCCACCGGTCAGGATCGCCAGGTCTTCGAGGATCGCCTTGCGTCGATCGCCAAACGCCGGCGCCTTCACCGCGCAGACTTTGATCGTACCGCGCAGTCGATTGACGACGAGCGTCGCCAGCGCGTCGCCGTCAACGTCTTCAGCGATGATCAGTAACGCCCGTCCCTGTCCCGCAGTCTGTTCGAGCAAGGGAAGCAGGTCGCGCATCGCGGAGATCTTCTTGTCGAACAATAGAATGTACGGCTCGTCGAGAATCGCTTCCATACGATCGGGGTTCGTCACGAAGTACGGCGAGAGGTAGCCCCGATCGAATTGCATTCCTTCTACTATGTCGAGCTCGGTTTGTAATGTTTTAGATTCCTCGACGGTAACGACGCCGTCTTTGCCGACGCGCTCCATCGCTTCGGAGATGAGCCGTCCGATCTCGCGATCATTGTTGGCGGACACGGTCGCCACGTTGGTCAACTCTTCCTTGCTCTTAACCTTCTTCGACATTCGCTCTAACTCGGCAACAACCTGCTCGGTCGCCAACTGGATGCCGCGCTGCAACGACATCGGATTAGCGCCGGCCGTTACGTTCTTCACTCCCTCGCGAAAGATCGCCTGCGCGAGGATGGTCGCCGTCGTCGTGCCATCACCAGCAGCGTCGTTAGTTTTGACGGCAACTTCGCGCACCATCTGAGCGCCCATGTTTTGATACTTGTCTTTAAGATCGATCTCTTTTGCGACCGTGACGCCGTCTTTCGTGATCACGGGTGAGCCGAATTTCTTCCCGAGCACAACGTTGCGACCTCTTGGTCCAAGCGTCACGCGCACCGCATTCGCGAGGGTATCAACCCCCTGAAGCATCGCTTTGCGAGCTTCTTCTCTGAACTTCAACTCTTTAGCCGGCACTCTTCTTTTCTCCTTTATTCTTGAGGCGCTGTTCTCGCTTGTTCCGCGGCGCGCCCCACTTTCACACGAGCCGGACGAAGCAACCTGTCGCCCATCCGGAATCCGCGACTATATTCACTAATGACTTTTCCGTCCATCTCAGGATCGGCGTTGCCAGTGTCGACCGCTTCGTGCAACTCGGGATCGAACGTTTCGCCAACGGCATCGACCGGTTCTACGCCCGCGTTCGTCAAAGCGCTCTCGATGCGATTGGCAATGCTGCGAATACCTTCGAGCATCGCTTCGCGTGGCGCGTTTTCCGATACCGCGTTGATGGCGCGGTGCAGATCGTCGAGCACGGGAAGAAAGTCGGCAATGAACTTTGCCTTCTCGTTTGCAGCGCGTTCGTCCGCGGACCGATTCAAACGTTGGCGTGTCTCGTCAGTCTCGCGTTGCAATTGTTGGCGCAACTGTTCGAAACGCCCCTGCACCTCATGCACTTGTTTCTCCGCTGCCTGCGTCCGCGCCTCGAGCTCCTCAACGTACTTAGGTTTGAGGTTCGGCGCCTCGACGTCTTCGTTCACACGATCTGTGCCTTCCCGATCGAGATAGATCCGCCGTTTGTCAGTAACCCTCAACTCGTCTTTACGGTCTTCACCCATCATGAACCAATCCTTTAAGAAACCTTGATCGTTATCTTCTGCGCTTTTTGCTCCGTACGCTTCGGCAGCCGGATGTGCAAGACGCCATCTTTGTAATCGGCGCCGATGCTCGTTTGATCAACTGTTCCCGGAATAGTGAAGGTGCGCAAAAACTTTCCTCGCGGCCTTTCGCTCCGGTGTTTCGACTCCTCGACCAGCCGTGTTCCTTTGACAATCAAACGGTTGTCGTCGACGTCGATCTCCACTGCATCGCGACTGATGCCGGGTAAATCGATAGCGATCGAAAATCCTGACTCAGTCTCGTAAATATCGGCTGCGGGGTTCCAGTCGGCGCGTTCAAACTCATCACCCGTATCGGTGTTCGCGCGCCGCTGCGTCGCGTCCTCAAAAAGCCTGTTCATTCGGTCTTGCAAAATCATCAGATCCTGCAAAGGGTTCCACTGTTGTGCCATGTGTTCACTCTCTCCAAAGTAATTGATCACGCAGTCGCAAAGGCCTGCTCGGTCTTGAACTCCAACGCGTCGCCCTTCGCCGACACGCGTATGGTTTGACCCGGCAGTATTTCTCCTTGCAAGAGCTTTACCGCGAGCGGGTTTTGAATGTGCGACTGGATCGCTCGTTTGAGCGGGCGCGCGCCGTAACTCGGATCGTAACCTTCGCGCATCAACAACTCTCTCGCCGACGGCTCGAGCACGAGTGTCAGATTCCGATCGGCCAACATCGCGCGCAGACGTTCGAGTTGCACGTCGATTATCGCGCCGATCTGCTCTTGCGAAAGCTGGTGGAAGATCACCACGTCGTCAACGCGGTTGAGAAACTCCGGTTTGAAATTCAGACGAAGTTCCTGGAGCACCGCTTCGCGCACCTGTTTTTCGTCGCCTTCCGCTGCCTGAATCTCGCGCGAACCGAGGTTCGACGTCATGATTAAAACGGTGTTCTTGAAATCAACTGTCCGTCCTTTTGAATCCGTCAAGCGGCCGTCGTCGAGGATTTGCAGCAGGACGTTGAAGACGTCCGAATGCGCTTTCTCGATCTCGTCGAAAAGAATGACTGAATACGGCCGGCGACGAACAGCTTCCGTCAGTTGCCCACCTTCCTCGTAGCCGACGTATCCCGGAGGCGCCCCGATCATGCGTGCGACCGCGTGCTTCTCCATGTACTCGGACATATCGAGTCGCACCATCGCGCGCTCGTCGTCAAACAGAAACTCCGCGAGTGCGCGTGCCGTTTCGGTTTTACCAACACCGGTTGGTCCAAGAAAGATGAACGAACCAATCGGACGGTTCGGATCCTGCAAACCAGCACGAGCGCGACGAACAGCGTTCGCCACAGCGGTTAAAGCTTCTTCCTGGCCGATGACGCGTTGGCCGAGTCGACCTTCCATCGTTACCAGTTTCTGCATCTCGCCTTCTAGCATGCGCGAGACCGGAATACCGGTCCACTTTGCGACAATCAACGCGACGTCCTCTTCGTCGACTTCTTCCTTCAGCATCACGCCGTCCTGCTGAAACCTGGCGAGTTTTTCCTGTTCAGCTTTGAGACGGGTCTCGAGTTCCGGAATTTTGCCGTACTGAATTTCCGACGCGCGTGCGAGATCGCCCGCGTTGCGCGCCTGATCGAGTTGGAGTTTCAGTTGTTCGAGTTCGGCCTTCGACTTGCGCATGAGTTCGATGGCTTCTTTTTCCGACTGCCATTTCGCCTTCATGCCGGATGAAGTTTCCTTGAGGTTCGCAATGCGTTGCTCGATCTCGCTAAGTCGAGTCTTCGACTTCTCGTCTTCTTCGCGCTGGAGTGCCTGTCGTTCGATCTCGAGCTGGATGATTTCGCGTTCCAACTGGTCGATCTCCTGCGGCAGCGAATCGATCTCGATGCGTAGCCGCGAGGCGGCTTCGTCAATCAGGTCGATTGCCTTGTCAGGCAGAAAACGATCGGTGATGTAGCGATTCGAAAGAGTCGCCGCTGCGACGATGGCGGAGTCTTTGATCCGCACGCCGTGATGTACTTCGTAACGCTCTTTCAAACCGCGAAGGATCGCGATCGTGTCTTCAACGGTTGGTTCCCCGACGTAGACCTGTTGAAAGCGACGTTCGAGAGCTGCATCTTTTTCAATGTGTTTCTTGTATTCGTTGAGAGTCGTCGCGCCGACGCAGCGCAGTTCTCCGCGCGCCAATGCCGGTTTCAGCATGTTCGACGCGTCGATAGCGCCTTCCGCGGCTCCCGCGCCAACGAGCGTGTGCAGCTCGTCGATGAAGAGAATGATCTGACCCTGTGCGTTTTCAATCTCTTTCAAAACCGCCTTGAGACGATCCTCAAACTCGCCGCGATACTTCGCGCCGGCAAGCATCGCGCCGAGATCAAGCCCTACAAGACGCTTGTTTCGCAGTGTTTCCGGAACGTCGCCGGAGACGATTCGTTGCGCCAATCCTTCGACGATGGCCGTTTTACCAACACCTGGTTCGCCGATCAGCACCGGATTATTCTTGGTCCTTCGCGACAGCACTTGAATGGTGCGTCGAATTTCGTCGTCACGGCCGATAACGGGATCGAGTTTTCCTTTGCGTGCGAGTTCAGTTAGATCGCGCGCGTACTTCGAAAGTGCCTGGTAGTTTTGTTCCGCGTTTTGATCGGTTATGCGTGTACCACCGCGCATCTGTTCAATCACCTTTAGCAGATCGTCTCTGTTGACGCCGTGTTGCCGGAGAATCTTTCCCGCGTCGCCGCTCTGCTCTTCAACGATTGCGACCAGGAGCGGTTCGGTCGAAATAAATTCGTCTTGAAACTTGTCCGCCTGTTTTTGCGACTCAGTGAATATCTGAGTCATCCGAGGACTGAAATACTGTTGGCCCCCCTGAACGCGCGGAAAACGTGCGACAGCCGCCTGCGTGTCGTTAAGAATGACCGCGACGTTCGCGCCGAGCTTGCCGATCAACGGCCGCACGATGCCTTCTGGTTGTTCGAACATGGCGACGAGCAAGTGCTCCGGCTCAACCTGCTGATGCTGGTTTCTTTCAGCCAGCTCGATCGCCGATTGAATCGCCTCCTGAGCCCTGAGTGTGAATTTGTCTAACCGCATTGCGTAATCCGTGGTCAAAAATTCGTGTTAAAGAAATTGAACGGGCTCCGCATCCCAAACTGCGACGAGCCCGCTCGCGATTGTCCGACCGTCAAAGTTTAGCGCCCGCCAGACGCTTCTTTCGCTTTGCCGGTTTCCGGAGTTGTGTCGATTGCCTTCTGCGAACTGCCCGTGCCGGTGCCGCTCACCTGGATGCGACGGGCTTTCGTCTCTTCTCGTTTCGGCAACGTCACGCGCAACACGCCGTTATTGTATTCGGCGGTGGCGCCTTCGGGAGAAACACTCTGGGGCAGAGTGAACGAACGAGTAAACGCACCGTAGGAACGCTCGACTCGATGATAGTTGTCGGTCTCTTCCGTCTTCTCAAACTTACGCTCGCCGCGAAGCGTGATGATGTTGTTCTCGACCGACAGATCGAAATCTTCCTGGTTCATGCCGGGCAATTCAGCCTCGAGGACGATCTGGTCCTTGTTCTCATAGATGTCGACACTGGGTGCCCATGCGCCCCGGGCGATGCCTTCATCGTCGAAAGCTCGGGTCATGTTAGTCGAGAACAGGCGGTTGACTTCCTCCTGCAACGTCCGCAAGTCGCGGAAGGGGTCATATCGAACGATACTCATGACGATTTTCCTCCTATTCAAGTATTCCTTGTTCAAATGGCTCGGTATGAGCGTAGCGGCATAATAAAGGTTGAGTCCAGAGTTGTCAAGTCTAGTAAACAGCCTGCCCTTATAGGAATTTAGTGGTGCTTACAGGGGCTTTTAAAGGCCGAAAAAGCGCTTAATAGAGGACAAAATGCCGGCCGACGTCTGAGAGGCGGTGACGGAAGGATCGGTTTGTGAGGCGAGGCCCTGGCGGCGCTCTGCCATGATGAAACTCAGCGATTCGACCAGATCCGGGTTGTTGTCGAAGATGCGTTTCATCGCGGCGTGACCGATTTCGAGCACCTCGGTTTCCTCGACGGCCACGACGTTCGCGGTTCGAGGCTCCCCGGTAAACAGGGCCATCTCCCCGAAAAAGTCGCCTTCATTTAGTGTGGCGACCGTCCGGGGGCGGCCGTTGTCGTTGACCTGTACCCGCACTCGACCGTGGTGCAATACGAACATCGACGAACCGGGATCGCCGGCGCGAATCACTAGCTCGCCGGGCGCGAATACGTGCCTGACGGCCGCTTGCGCCAGCATCCCCGTTTCCTCTACTGATAAAGGAGCAAACAGGTCGACAGCGGAAAGTCGTTCCACAATCGCACCGTCTTTGCCATCACGCATAGCCGCGGCCGCGGTGTGCCGTTCGAGGTGGAGGGTGCGCGTCGGGTAAGCGAAGTTCAGACCCGCGCGGCGGAAGGCGTACCAGATTCGCTGACGCACGAGCGCGTCGGTGTCGTTGTACTTGGCGTAGTCTTCCGGCCAGTACTTCACTTCATAATCGACGCCGTTATCGCCGAGGTTCCTGATCCGGACCACTGGAGTGATCTTGTGAGAAACGTTGTCAGCCTCACGTACCGCTTCCCGGACGACGTGAATCGTCTTCGCGGGTGAGTCGCTGTAGAGCGTGTTGAAGAACACTAAACGAGCGTTCAGATTGTCGCGTGGGAAGACCTCGATGGGTTCCTTCGCGGCCGTGCTGTTGGCGATCAGGACGACGTTGTTGGTAAAAGTGCGAACTTTAATTGCGCGCCAACTGATCTCCTCGACAACGCCGGTATGCCGTTGCGCGCCCACCGTGATCACGTCGCCGACTTGAAACGGCCGATCGGCCTGCAAAGAGATGCCGGAGAAGAAATTGCCCAGTGTGTCCTGGAGCGCAAGTCCGAGGATCACGCCGAAGATGGCTGACGTCGTAAACAGCGCGCCGAGGTTTACATCAGGGAAGAGAAACGTGAACGCAACCAGAAAGAAGATCGTGAACCCGACGATCGAGAAGATGTTGCGTATCAACTGCGGCGCGTCGATTCGCTTGAGTCGAAACGCGAGCCCGAAGAAGAGAAAGTTGAGTGCGCGGACCAGCAGGTATCCGACGATCCCAAGCAGGATTAGCTTGACGGCGGCGACGATCGTGGCGGCAGACGGCGAAGGATCTGTGCCCATGCGCCGCTCGAGCAGGACTCTGACGTCAGCTTCGAAGGACCAGAAGAGATACGCCGCGAGTATTGCCGCTGCTGAAGCGGCCAGGAAGAGAACGATCTGGTTCGTGAAACGCGGACGAGACACCGGCAGTATTCCTCCGCAAGAATCGGCCTAATCTTTTATCACCGATATTAATATAAACGCCAGCGAAAGGATCGTGACGATAATCGCCGTTGCCCACGCGAGAATATTGAGTAGGCGACTGTTGACGTGATCGCCCATCAACTCAGGATCGTTTACCAGTCGCAGCACCGCGAATAGAACGATCGGCAATAGCAGCCCGTTGATTACCTGCGTCACGAGCAGTACGCGAATCAGCGGCAGGTTTGGAATGACGGCGATCGCAGCGCCGACTGCGACCAGGAATGTGAAGGTGCCGAGAAAGATTGGCGCCTCGCGAAAACTGCGCGACACGCCCTTTTCAAAGCCCAGTGCTTCACTGATCGAATAAGCAGTAGCGAGTGGCAACACGCCAGCCGCGAGCATTGAAGCGCCAAACAGTCCCAAACCAAAAAGAGTTTGCGCGTAGCGTCCTGCGAGTGGTCGTAATGCATGCGCGGCATCGGCAGCAGTCGTGACTTGAATGCCTGCTTTATGAAGCGTCGCCGCGGTTGAGACGACGATGAAGAAAACGATCAGGATCGCGAAGATCGTTCCCACCCAAACGTCGATCTTCGTCTTTTTGTAGTTGTCGATCGTTACGCCTTTTTCAACCACCGACGACTGCACGAATACCTGCATGTAGGGAGAGATTGTCGTTCCGATCACGGCTACGAAAGCGAATAGAAAAGCATGGTCTATCGTGAACGCCGGCTTCACGAGACCGATGGCGACAGCGCCCCAATCAGGTTTGGACAGAAATGCGGAAACGATGTAACCGAGAAACACGAGCGACATCAGCAGGAACGCTCGCTCCACCTTCTTATACGAGCCTTTGACTACGAGCCACCAGATTGCAATTGCCGCCATCGGCACGGTTACAAAACGCGAAACTCCGAACAGCTCAGTTGCCGCTGCGATACCGACGAACTCGGAAACGGTGACGCCACCGTTCGCCACCAGCAATGCGAGCATAACCAGCGCGGTCCAGCGGACGCCGAAGCGCTCGCGGATCAGATCGGCGAGTCCTTTACCGGTCACGGCGCCCATGCGGGCGCACATTTCCTGGACGATGCCGAGCGAAATTGTGATGGGAATTAAAATCCAGAGAAGTGAGTAACCGAACTCCGCTCCGATCGACGCAAAGGTAGCGATGCCGCCGGCGTCATTGCCGGCGTTCGCAGTGATCATTCCAGGACCGAGGATGGCGATGTAGACCAGGAGGCGTGGGCGGCGCTCCACGGTGCGGCGCACACCGGAGGCCCCTCGCCGCATTAAACGGCGCCCGGCAGCTCGGACTGCTGCTCGTGGTTCGGCCACTTGGAGGTTCTCCGTCTTTCATGTAACCAACACAGTTTCCCGCAAAGGCGCAAAGAACAAAACATGAGTCCAGGACTTTGCCTTGCGCCTTGGCGCGAACCTTTCAACCGAATAATCGCGGTAAACGTTGCCGCCAGTCCTTCGGCAACAAAATTTCCATTGCATCGTCTACGGTGATGATGCCGAGTATATCGCCAGACTCATCGATAACGGGAAGCGCGAGCAAATTATATTCAGCAATTCTTTGCGCGACGTCTCTCGCGGGTTCGTGCGGATCGGCTCGTTGAAACTCCGTGCGCATCACTTCTTCAAGCGGCATCGAGGGATCCGCGAGTATCAAACTTCGCAATGCTATTACGCCCAGGAGCTTCCACGAGTTTTCCTCCTCGACGACGTAGAGGTAGTAGATCATGTTTGGCGTTTCCGCCATCTCACGTAGTCGCGCGAGCGCCTCGCCGACGGTGAGCGCGCGTGGCAGCGTGACGAACTCCGTGGTCATTAATCCGCCAGCTGTGTCGTCTTCGTACGGAAGCAGTTCGACGACGTCGGCCTGCTCTTCGTGCTCCATCAGTCCGAGCAACTCTTCGGCTTTCTCTTCAGGAAGATCGCCGAGCACGTCAGCCGCTTCGTCAGGCGACATCCATTCGAGAATGTCTGCGGCGCGTTCCTCGTCCATGTCGCTGAGAATCCTGGCCTGACGTTCGGCGGGCATCTCTTCGAGTGTTTCGGCGGCGGTTTCGTCGTCGAGCGACTCAACAACTTCCGATCCATGATGATAAGAAAGCGCTTCTGCGAGGCGCGCGATCTCGACCGGATGCAGTCGCGCGAGTTTGTCACTCGACGATTTCAACTGCACGGTCGCAGCATCCGTAGCGAGATAACCGACGTCGGCCCAGTCGAGTACTTCGACCGGTTTTCGTGTGCCGGCGAATCCGGCGGGTGCGAGTCGTCGCCACAGTCCCTGAAGACTGACGTCTGCCCCGGTGACGCGCCAGTCTCCCGCGGCCTGAATGATCTGCACATCGTTGACGCGGACGACTCGTTTGCCGTCGACGTCGATTAGTTGTTTATCGAGTACATCGCGCGCGAGCAGCACTTCGCTTTCGCGACGCACGAACGGGCGCAGGTCGAGGATGTCGGAATTTAACCGCACACCGTGTTCATTCAGCTCGGTGATGCGCCAGCGCGACAGAAAGAAATCGCGGCGCCGGTAACGCGCGACGAGGCCCCTCACGGGAGGATGATCATCGCCGCCAAGACGGACAATGACATCCTTCACGCTCGCAACCCGATCGCCCTCCAGATCACGTATCGGCCGCCCGAGCACTTGTGACAGATAGAGCATCAAGGCAGGTCACCTATTGTTCAAACGGTTTCTTGCGATTTCGAGCGCCGCGTCGCGACGGGAGTAGATGTCTTTTCGGGTGGGGCTGATCGTTTCGTCGGGTTTGATGCCGCGGCCTTCGAGGCGCACGCCGGCGGCGGTGCGATAGTCAAACTCGCTGACGTCCAACACGCCTCCATCCGGAAGTGGGTGTCGGTTTCTGATCGCTAACACGCAACCGCAGGTTCCGGCGCCGATCACACGCGCGCGCCCTTTCACTTGTAGAGCGGCGACCATGATCTCCGCTGCGCTCGAAGTGCTTTCGCTGGTTAGGACCACGAGCGGGAGCTTGATGCGTGTCAATTGAGGCACGCGCCAGAGTCGCTTCGAGTAAGTTTGCAGCTCAAACGAAGCACCGGAGCGATCGGCAAACTTGCCGAGGTTGATTCCCTCGTCGAGAAACAGTGACGCGACGTCAGCCATCGCTTCGGCATCGCCGCCGCCGTTGTATCGCAAATCGAGCACAATGCTGTCCGCGCCGTCGAGCACGTCTGGCAACGCTTTTGAAAACTCCAGCGCGACGCTTTGTGTGAATGCGTCGATTCTCAGAATCGCAACTTTGCCTTTTCGTTGAGTGCTGAATCCCAGGATTCGCGTCGTCGAGTAACGCGGTAGCACTGCTGACTTCGATTTACCATCGCGCGTGGTCCAACCGATCTTGACCGACGTTCCAGGCTGTCCATCGAAGAGAGTTGCGATCGCTCGATATCGCGCAGGTCGGTTTACTCGCGATCCTAAGTTTGCCAGCCGGGTCGCAATGAACTCCGCAACCGGCATATCGTCCACACTCACGATCGCATCACCAGGACGAATCTCGGTCTTCGCTGCGGCGGAACCAGATTCGACATAGACCACAATCGGGATACCTTCGATTTCGCGAGCCGTCACGCCCACTGTCACATAGCGCGGGTTCCACCAGTCAAACTTTTCATCCGGCGAATAGACTCGCGTGTGCGGATCTTTCAGCGACGCAATCATCTGGCGCATCAGGTCGTAGAGTTCGAAAGCGCCGTTTGCTTTTGCGGCGGCGGGCCGGAACGCTTCTCGCTTCGCTTGCCAGTCGATGCCGTTGAACGAGGAATCGTAGTAGCGGGCCTGAATCGTTTCCCACACGTCGTCAAAGACGGCGAGTCGTCCTTCAACAGTGGTGGTGGAGACGGGGGCGGGATCGTCACTGTAGAGATGCCCATGCGGCGCTGGCCGCCAACGGTTGGTACTTAGTGCTTTGTACTCAGTGCTTTGTCCCCCAGCGGAACTTTCGACCGATTGCGTAACGGGCAGACAGAGTGCAAAGAACAAAGTACTAAGTACAAAGCACAAAGCAGAAAGCATCAATCTTCGCCTGCGGAACTGTGTTCTTCCCATTTCTACCTCGGCGGTTTGCGAAAGTTGTAGCGGAGGAGAACGCGCATTGCGATCGCAGTACCGTTCTTCATTGCCGGGAAGAAATGCATTTTACGAACGGTAGCGACAGTTGTTTCGTCGAGCCCAAAGCCGGCCCAACGAGCGATCCGGACATCACCGACTTCGCCGTCGGCGCGAACGTCGACGAGCACGTCTACAGTCCCTTCAGCTTCAGCGCGAGCAGCAGTCTCCGGATACTCAGGCCGCAAGCGAGCGTAAGGACGTGGAAGTCTAACACCTTGAAATTCGGCGACGGCATCGTCGTCGGGTGCTTCTTCAATTACCGGTTCTGACGCCGGAGCGACCATAGTTCGTTGGTTGTGCTCATCTTCACGAGCACGTCGAATGGCGATCAACGTTCGATGAACCGCCTCGCGGGAAAGTTCGTTTGCCAAGCGTTCTTCCGCATTGGATGCTTTATCGTTTTCAAAACTTGGCCGGTACCACATGATGAGTCGCCCCGTTCGGGAGCTGACCACGAATATCGAGCAGTAAGATTCGTAATAAACTGGCTTGGCAAAAGATGAACGTCTCACTGTTTGCGCATCGCCGAGGATATAAAAATCAGTTGCGAGGGCAGCGCCAAGGTCGCGGGCTTCGTTAACGCTGAGATTGAGTGAGCCGGAGTAACCACTGCCTTTGGCAGCGGCGCGACTCAAATCGGGGTCGGCCACAAGCAATTCGACGGTCGAGCGCAACCGCTCGCGAAGGTTTGCCGTAGTCTTTTGCGCTAACGGCGTCGCACCAAAATCCAAAACGCTTACAGTTGAACCCTGGTTGTCTTGTGCGTGCGCACTGCCAACAAGTAGCGCCACCACTCCCGCGATGAAGAACAAACGATGCATAAGTGGTCAATTAGAACTAATCGGTACCTGACGCAGCAGTTTCTTTCTGAAGGTCGCCCCGGTGATATAACTCGTACACTTCCGTCTTCACTTCCGCAGGAAAACAAACTCGATGCAGCTCGTACGGATATTGTAGCCCACGCGCCACGTTGCTCACTTCGCTGATCTCTCTGATGCGCGGGCTGGCATATCCACTCTCGACGTATATGTGCGTCTTAGGTTCCGCCTTTTGCGCAGCGTAGTGTTTGTAGTAGGGCACATCGCTGGCGCGATCTTCAATGAAGTAGTAATCAGGATTGAAACCCGCACGCTCAACTACACTGCGCGCCGCTGCTAGAAAGTCTCCCTTCTGTTCGTTGGGCATGTCGAGATCGATGGCCTTGAAGAGTCGCCGCGCGATGAAGCGCCGGCTCAGGTCGCTCAGAATGTGATCGCTTGACCGCTGCCACTGCTTCACATGAAACACGAAATCGGAATCGTCGATCTGCAAGTGTTCAGTGATCGTCAACGGTTCTCGTCGCAGGATCTTTTCAAACGCGGTGCCGGTTGCATGCCACACTTCCTGTCCTTCGTCGAACAATTGCAAGGTGCGACGAATGATCGAACGCAGCACCGCCTCTGCCGAACGAAGCGTGCGATGAAAGTAGACCTGACGAAACATGTAGTAACGCGCCTGCAAGTATTCCTCAACTGCGTACACGCCGCGCGCTTCGACGTAAATACGATCCGCGGTTTCATCGATCGCCAGCGCGTTGATGATCCATTCGAGATCGTAGATTCCATACTTAGCGCCGGTCATCAATGAATCGCGCAACAGATAGTCCATGCGATCGACGTCGAGTTGCGACGAAACCAGTTGGGCCAACGCTGCCGGCTGAAACGTCCCTTCGATGATCGACGCGACCTTTGCCGGCAGATCCGGTGAGTGCGATCGCAGCAACGTTCCGATCTCCGAACTCTCATTCAAGATCACGTCAACGGTCCATCGTTCGTGATGAAAGCTGAGTACTTTTTCCATCACGTGCGAGAAGGAACCGTGGCCCACGTCATGCAGCAGTGCAGCAGCGCGCGCGGCGATACGATCGGCGGAACTGATTGCGTAACGGTCGCTCAGTCGGTCGAGAACACGAGTCATGAGATGAAACGCGCCGAGCGAATGAGTGAAGCGCGAATGTTCGGCGCCTTGATAAGTGTATAGACCAAGACCCAGTTGCTTGATGCGGCGCAGTCGTTGAAACTCGCCAGTATCGATCAAGCGCATCATCAACTCGCCTTCATCAGAATCAGTTTGCAGACGAATGATGTTGTGAACTGGATCGCGATAAATGCGTTCCGGCATGGCACGTCCTTAATAACCGCAAATCACTGTGAAGGCAACACATCCGAGCACGAAAAAACCGGGTAAAAAGCGCTGCCTGACGACCTTGCGGTCGGTCGGTCTACGGTTGAGATTTCTGGATATTCCCATTTTTTCGGATTTGCCCAGATAGGCTTCGGCCCCCAGGGTGGGCTGAACGGGCGAATAATAAGGGGATCCACCCGACCGGTATGTGGGCATGGCAATTGCCAAAACCCCTCCCGGACGATGATCTTCGTCCCGGAATTCTTTGGTGCTGCCATATACAAAAGGGTGATTAAACACAGGAGGGGCAGCGCCGCTGTTACTTAAAGAAAGGAAAGCTAAAAATGAAGAATGTCCTTAAGTTTTTAAGCCTGTCGACGCTTCTGGCTTGCTTCGCGCTGTTTGCGGGAAGTGCGTTTGCCCAGACGACGACGACAGGCTCAATTGAGGGCGTGGTGACCGATTCAACCGGTGCGGCGGTTCCAGGCGTTACGGTAACTGCTACTCGTCAGGGTGGACGCTCCACCAGCGCCACGACCAATGAGGAAGGTATCTTCCGACTCTCGAATATTGAACCAGGAATGTACACGGTGACGATCGAGGCTGCGAAGGGCTTCGCCAAATTTGAACAGGCCGACGTTCCTGTGAATCTGTCCAGAACGTCGAACATGAACGTTCAGCTTCGCCCACAGGGCACGACTGAAACGGTTACTGTTACCGCCGGTTCGGGTGCAGCTATTGACGTCACTCAAAATACTACCGGAACCAGCGTTTCTACCGAGCAGTTCTCGAACTTCCCGACCCAGCGCACCATTCAGTCGCTCTACACGATTGCACCGACAGTGACGCGCTCTGGTTTGCGAGACTCGTCAGGTCGCGAGCGCGACCCCTCGGTGGGTGGTTCGTCCGGTCCTGAGAACAACTACATCCTCGACGGCGTTACCGTTACGGACCCCGCTTTCGGTGGTTCAGGTGCGAACCTGCCGTTCGAGTTTGTGCAGGAACTCGAGATCAAAACTGGCGCTTACGGCGCTGACATCGGCAAGTCGACTGGTGGCGTGTTCAACGTCATCACGAAGAGCGGCACCAACGAGTTTCACGGTGACGCCTTTGCTTATTTCGTAGCCAAGAGTTTTGTTCGCGAAGTTAAGTCGGATGCGCTTCCATTCACGGGTGCCGCCCCGAACGGTTATTCCGAAGTGGACGCAGGTTTCGATATTGGTGGTCCAATTGTCAAAGACAAACTCTGGTTCTTTGGCGCATTCAATCCCCAGTACCGAAAGAACTTCTTCCTGACCCAAACGTTCTTGCAGGACGTTGAAAACAAAATCACGACTCCGTTCTACGCCGGCAAGATCACCTGGGCGCTCAACCAGAACCACACGTTCACCTTCTCAACCTTCGGTGACTACACGAAGCAGGAAGGCCACTTGTTTGGTTTCTCTGGTTTTGGTGCGAACCTGGCGAGCTTCCGTGGCGAGACCCAGACGGGTGGTTCCAACTACGCGTTCCGTCTGAACTCGACCTTCAGCCCGAACTTCATCGGTGAGTTCTCCGCCGGATTGCACTTCCAGCGCGCGAACACACTTCCCGAACTCGACGAAACGCTCATTACCGATCGTTTCGCAGTTCTCCGCAATGGCGCTGTGCTTCCGGTAACGGAAACCACGGTGTTCACGCAATCCAACGTCGGCACTGCGGCGGTTCCCATCATCGTACCGAACGTGCGCCTTGCTTTCGTTGAAGGCACAGGCGGTACGGTGCAGCGCAACTTCGTTCGTGGCGGTTTCGGTCTGAAGTCGTTCCAGGACCGTGATCGTATCGAATTCGCGGCTCGCCTTCAGAACATCTATGGCAGCCACACGTTCAAGTACGGTGCTGAGATCAACGATAACAAGTATCGGATTGACACGATCTCAACTGGCGGGCTTTTCAACTTTACTGCTGAGAATCCAGCCGGGCCGTACCGAATTGAGAATCGTTTCGCCATTTGCTCGAGAACATCAACCTCGACAATTACTTGTCCGAACGCCGCGCGCACAGCGAACGTTGCTCTGTTGATCGCTGCTGGTCAGGCTCCGTCCGGTGTTACCACTGCCGTGACTGGTGCGGTTTCGATCAACCCGACCAACCCATTCCTGTTGCTCGACGTCGTTCGCGCGCGTGACTTCAGCCTCGACACCAAAGGTGAGTTCACCAACACGAGAACGCAGAGCTTTTACTTCCAGGATGACTGGAAAGCCACTCGCAACCTCCAGGTCAACCTGGGATTGCGCTGGGACTTCCAGCAGTCTTACTCCCAGGGCGGCGCGACCTACCTGACGTTAAACGACTTCGTCAGCAACACGCAGCCACGCCTCGGATTAACCTGGGATTTCACCGGCGAAGGTCGCGGCAAGTTGTTCGCAAACTTTGCCCGTTACCTCGAAACGCCGATTCCGCTGGATATCAACGTCCGTGCTTCGGGCAATGAGATTCAGAATGACTTCCACTTGAACATCAGCCGCTACTCTGGCCTTCCGGGTGCAGTATGCGCGCCGGTTCACCCGACCGATGGTTGCTTTGGCAACTTCGGCAATCTCGGCAATCACGTTACGCCGTTTGATGCAGGTCTCAAGCCGCAAACCGTTAACGAGTGGACCGCTGGTTTCGAGTGGGGTCCGCGAGCAGCTCGCGACCTTAGCTTCGGTGTCCGCGGTATCTACCGTGCTCAGGACGAAGTCATTGAGGACGGTTCCTTCGACGACGGTACCACCTACTTCCTGTTCAACCCGGGCCGTCGCGGCACCGGCAACTTCAGCACCACCGAAGATCTGGCTTGCGCAGATCCGGCCATCGGTTGCTTTGGTCCAGCCCGCCGCTACTACCGGGCCCTCGAGTTCACTGCTACGAAGCGCTTCTCGAACAACTATCAGTTCATTGCTTCTTACGTGTTCTCGAGCCTGATTGGTAACTATGAAGGATTGTTCCGTAATGACAACGGTCAGTCTGACCCGAACATCACTTCGTTGTTCGACCTCGTCAGTCTGCTCAACGGTCTTTACGGCCGACTGCCCAACGATCGTCCGCACCAGTTCAAGTTTGACGGCAGCTATCAGTGGCCATTCAAACTTATGACCAGCGGTTCGTTCCGTGCGCAGTCTGGTGTTCCGTTCAACGCTTTGGTTCCGCACCCGCTCTATGGTGACAACGAGGGCTTCTGTATCCCGGGCCTCAGTTGCGTACCGCGCGGCACGGCAATCAATCCGTTTACGGGCGACAGTCGCACACCGAGGACCTGGAACCTGGATCTCGGCGCTTACTACCCGATCCCCGTTGGTGAAGGTAAACAGCTTCGTCTGCAAGTCGACTGGTTCAACGTTTTCAACAACCAGGAAGCTATCAGGCAGGACGAGACGTTCCTTATCAACAGCGGTGCTCCGGGCATTACGCCGGTTCCAAATCCGTTCTATGGTACTGGAACGATCTTCCAGTTCCCGTCGGCACTTCGTCTCGGCGTGAAGTTCCAGTTCTAAAGGACTTGCACTTTGTGACCACACTTTTTGAGTGTGGCCAGTTTGAAAAGGGAGGCGTAAAAAACACGCCTCCCTTCTTGTTTTTGTGGTAACCTCACTACGCCAATCTAAAGCAAAATCCTCCAAGGTTTACTCGGCAACTGCTTCTTAACGGAGTTATCGAGATGGCTCAGAATTCATCGATCCTAAGCACGACTTACCACTATTCACTGCCGTTAACTCTGCTCTTTTGTCTGGCCATTGTCGCAAACGGGCAGGCAGGTGGAGGCGTGGACACAACTGGCACAGGAGGCCAGCATGCGATCAGTGGCCGCCTCGTCTTTCCTTCGGGACAACGAGCCGATACAACGCTCAAGGTCAAGCTGGAAAGTTCCGGCAATGGTGAGTTGTTTGTGTTTGCGGATAACGGAAGTTTTACATTTCGTGGATTGAGATCCGGTACTTATACCGTTGTCGTTGAGGGTGGCAACTTCTTCGAGACAGCGCGCGAAACGCTCTACATCGAACCGACGATAACCGACCGCCGGACAAACATGACTGTCGGTCCGCTCTCCAGGCCGTACACAGTTCAGATTTATCTGCGAGCAAAGCCGGGAGATCCTCAGAACAAGCCCGGCGTGTTGAATGCCGCACTGGTTAACATTCCGAAGCCCGCTGTCGATCTCTATGAAAGAGGTGTCCAGGCAGCGGCACGTGGCGAAACTGACAAAGCCATCGACGATTTGAGACGTGCCGTTGTTTTGTATCCAAACTTTGGCCTCGCGCTTAACGAACTCGGCGTGCAATACCTGGTCAAAGGCGAACTCGATAAAGCAGCGGACGCCCTACAGAAGGTGCTCCATATCTCACCCGAGGCACCGGAGCCGTGCTTGAACTACGGCATTGTCCTGTTGCAGCAGAAAAGGTTTTCGGATGCTGAGAAGCAACTACGTGAAGCGCTAAGAAAGAACGACAATAATTTCAGGGCGCATCTTTATTTCGGCATCACCCTCATCTACGTCAAGAACTATACTGAGGCTGAAGGTCAATTGCGTAAAGCGATTACCATCGGTGGTCCTAAGGCTGGTCAGGCGCACTATTATTTAGGCGGATTGTACTGGCAGACCGGGAAGCATAAGGAAGCCGCCGACGAACTGGAGACGTTCCTAAAGCTTGAACCGAAGGCCGCGAACGCCGACAAGCTCCGCAATACGATTAAAGAGCTGCGAAACAAGTCGGAGTAAACGAACTAAACTGATTGAGTTTGAAAACTTAGGTTCGGTTGAGCGTGAGCAGGTGTCCGAGTTTTTCTTTCTTCGTTCGTAGATATTCCGCGGCGTCTTCAGTAGCATCGACCTCGATCGAAACTCGCTCCACAATCTTCAATCCCGCCTCTTCCAGCGCGCGCAGTTTTAAAGGGTTGTTTGAGATGACCTTGACCTTGCACAGCCCCAGGTCAAATAGAATCTCTGCACACTGACGATAGTCGCGCAAGTCGACCGCAAGACCGAGCTGCTCATTGGCTTCGACCGTGTCCGCACCCTGATCCTGCAACGCATACGCGCGGATCTTGTTGACGATGCCGATGCCGCGGCCTTCCTGTTGCTGGTAAACGATTGCGCCACGGCCTTCCTGCTCGATCATCTGCATCGTGCGATGAAGTTGTTTGCCGCAGTCGCACTTGGTGGAGCCGAATACGTCGCCCGTGAGGCATTGTGAATGGATTCTAACCAGCGTCGGGACGTCGCGGCTCATCTCGCCTTTAAAGAGGACAACGAACTCTTCCCGCGTGGTTAACGAACGGTAGGCCGCGATTTGGAAATCGCCCCACTCCGTGGGCAGGTTCGCGACGGCCACCCGATCCACGGTGTGCTCATCTAAAGATTCGCAGCACGTGGTGGAGGACGGTTTTTCTAATGCTTGTACTTCCATGTGATTCTGCAAGGTTTAAATACAGTTTGGCAATTATCCGTGTTCATGGGTGGTTTCGCAACTATTCCCGAATCGGGGCGTGTACCGGATTTGCGGTAAGAGGATTTGGACTGTATCCTTCTCGAAGCCGACCGCCCAACGATACTCGGCGAGGAAGTCCTTAGTGAATAGCAGCCTCAATCTGGCATCAAAACCGTTTAGTAATCGCGTCCTTCCGTGGGCGTTGACTGCGATTGTGCTCTTTGTCTCCATCATCGGGCTAATCATCGTCGTGCGGCTCACAACCGTCGCCAACCGGCAGGCCGCCGCCATCCAGGTGGAAAATAACGCGCTCAAACAGCAGGAAAAAACACTGCTCGACTCCGCAAGTGCTGTGAAAGAAGAAATGAGTTCGGAACAGCAAAAGGCGGTTCCGGCTGCGCATAAGTTGATCGATCGGAAGAAGTTCTCCTGGTCGAGATTGTTGGCGGATTTTGAGTCGGCGCTTCCGAGTAATGTGAGAGTTTCGCGAATTTCCGTGCGCGACGTGGTGACCCAGGCGGACTCCATGATCGCGACCCTGGATGTAGCCGTCTTCACAAAAGATCCGGCAACGATCAGCCAAATGATCGCCGACATGCACAAGGAAGGCGTCTTCCAACTCGTGTTGCGATCGCAGGATCTCGCGAAAGGTCGTGGTGAGCAGGGAATGGAATACGAGTTTAATGTGCTTTACCGCGCGCGTGCCGGGTATGCGTCAGAAAATGTCGCTGGAGTGAGTAGTTCACAGGGTTCAAGCGAGGCGTCGAGATGAGCGCGGAAACGAAAGTTAAATCAGAATCCTCAAACGTCCGCGTGGCGCAGTACAAAGCCCGCGTGGGTGAGTTTGTCGACTCACGGCGCGGCAAGATGTTTGGCGTTGCGGAAGTAGCGGGCATCGCCGGTAGCTGTTTGATCCTGTTGCTCGTGCTGTTGAGTTATCTCTATTTCCTCGTACCGGCTCGGTCACGCGTCAGTTCGCTGACCAGCGATAACAAGCAACTGAAGACGAACCTGGAAACACTCGCCGGCGTCGCTCGCAATCAACAAAACACCACTACCACTGTTCACCAGATAACTTCGAGCCTCGGAAAGTTCGAGAGTGATTTTCTGCCGCGAGCAGATCTCGGACGGATGGAACTGTACGAGGAACTCAATCAGCTCATCATCAAGAATGGAGTTCGCAACACGTCCGGTCCGACCTACACGGAGCTCGAGCCTGAAGGCACAAAGCAATCGGGCGGGAAGAACATAGCCACGCGCTGGCAGAGTTTTTATCCGGGCGTGGCGGTGATGGTTACTGTCGAAGGTCAGTACGAGAACGTCAGACGTTTCATTCGCGATGTGGAACGAAGCCGGCAGTTCGTTGTCATTAACGAAGTGGAGTTGCAGCGCGCGCGCGACACCAATGCGCCGATCTCGGCCGAAGGCGATGACAACTCGGCAGCGGGTCAACCAGCGCCGGGATCGGGTTCGCGTGGCTCACTCGTGAGCCTGCAATTAAGCATGGCCACTTATTTCCAGCGTACTTCGGCGGCAACTGCTCCGTAGATCAGGATAGCCAATGGCACTGGTAGATTTAAATAAGCCCGGCGAAAAGAAGAAGGTCATCTGGGCGGCTGTCCTTGGTCTCGTCGCAATCATCTTTCTATGGTGGACGTTTTTCGGGTTTGGCAGCAGTTCGTCCCGAACTACACAGCGAGCGGCTAATCCGTCCCCGTCGCCACGCCCCACTGGACAGAACAGTACCGGCAATACGGGCAATGGTGGTCAACAAGCTTCGTCCGATGTACTCGACCTCGCCGTTTACCGGCCGATAGATTATCAGCGCTCCTCGTACGATGCGCCGGAGGCAAGGCGAAACATCTTCGCGTACTACGTGGCGCCGAAACCTACTCCTGCTCCGAAGGTTGAAGTACCACCACCGCCAACACCGACTCCGCCGGTTCTGTTGGCATCGATTTCCCCATCAAGCGCGTACGCGCGCGCTCCGGAGTTCAAACTCGAAGCGGCTGGCGACAAGTTCACTCCCCAGATGCGCATTTTTATTGACGGCAGGGAACTCCCGACCAAGTACACCAGTCCGCAGCAACTATCTGCGACGGTGCCGGCGACGTTTATCGCCAATCCAGGTCCGCGCCCCGTCATCGTGCGCACTCCCGACAACAGTCTTTACTCCAACGTCATGACGTTGGGCGTAGCGGCGGCGCCCATTCCCAACTACAGCTACGTCGGCATCATCGGTAAGGTGATGCACGTCGACGATGTGGCGTTAGTTCAGGACAAGAACAACAAGAGTGTTATCAGTGTCCAGCGCGGCGATCTACTTAGCGGACGTTTCCGCGTGACGAGTATCTCGCCGAAAGAGCTGGTACTGATAGATGCGAATCTGAAGATTCAGCACAAGCTGACGATGACTGAAGGCGACAAGGGTATCGGTTCTCCTTTAGCTCGTCCGACGCCGCGGGTTGATGCCGAAGATGACGAACCATAGCGGATGGTCCAACCACAAGATATGCGGGTCGGCGTCTGCTCGCTCAGTGGGCGCCTCGCGCCGCGGTTTGGCTGCTGAGCGGCCGGCCGAGGCAGGATACACGCTCGTCGCTCTACTCGCGCTGATGACCATCTTGTCCCTTTTCGCGATGGCGGTCGCGCCAAGCGCGCAACAACAAGCACTGCGCGAACGCGAGAAGGAAGCTATTTTTCGTGGCGAGCAAATCGCAGATGCGATCAAAGATTACTATCGCTATCGCGTCGGCGTTACGCGTCAGGTTGGTGACAATGCGTTGCCGACGTCGATGGACCAACTGCTACAAGGAATACCAATCCCGGCCGGTTCAAAGAACCGCATGATTCTGCGTGCGTCGGCGGCGCGCGATCCGTTGACGATCGAAGGCGAGTGGCGTTTCATTCGTCCGCGCAGTGAATCCCTGATCGAGTTTCAGCAGTCGGTAATGTTCTACGCGGGGAACGTGTTACCGCCGCCGCGCGACCAGCAAATCGCGCAGTTACAACAGTTTGCAGTTCCCGCGCTGACCAACCTGGTGAATCTCGGCAGGCCCGGAGAACGGCAGCCGGGCACTTCAATCGACGACGATTCGAGTGGTCCATTCGTCGGCGTTGCGAGTCGCAGTCGCAGATCTTCAGTGCTGACTTACTACGGCATCGAGCAACACAGTCAATGGATCTTCACTCCACTCTTTCGTAATTAGAAGTTGGACCATCACACAGCTTCCTCTTTCACGTCTCGTCTAAAAATTTAAACTCGTGTTAGTAATCTGATTGCGATGGCCCAACTGTGAGTGCTGCTGATCTCACTTGCGAAGATCGCGTCATGCGAGTGCGCAACGTGACGCTTTGCGGACGCGGAGCGAGGAAAATTTGCTCGCAAGCCGAACAAAAAATATTTCTGCCTTCGAGTAATAAGTTGTTGACAAGTGTTGTGTTTGCGTTTATATAGCAAGATGTTGTGCGCCGTTTACTCTAGCCCACAAGAAGGAACTGAGCACAGTATCTTGTGGTCGTGAAGAAAACAAAAAAAACCAAACTCGAAGAAGGAGCACATAGAAGCTATGGCAACTAAAAAAGGTGGAAAGAAAGCAGGCGGGAAGAAAGGCGGAACCAAGAAGGCCGCGAAGAAGGGCGGAACCAAGAAAGCCGCAAAGAAGAGATAACTCGAACCAGCAGGTTACAGCACGTAACTTCCACCGGCGCACAAAAACTTCTGAGGCCTACGGGGCCTTGCAAAAGAAACGACGAGACCTTCAAGCGAAGCTCGTCGTTTCTTATTTTTTTTGGTCAGTGGTCATTTGTCAGTTGCAAATTAACCACTGACTACTGACCACTGACTACTGACAAATATGATCACGGTCGCGCTCGTCGAACCTGAGATTCCACCGAACACCGGCAACATCGCTCGCCTCTGTGCCGCGACCAACACACCGCTGCACATCGTCGGCGTCACCGGGTTCCGTATGGACGACCGCGCCTTGCGTCGCGCGGGTCTCGACTACTGGCCCGAAGTAAAACTTACACGCCATCGCAACCTCGATGCTCTTTACGCATCACTTGCGGGCGCACGGTTCGTCTACCTCACCACAAAAGCGGATCGCAGCTATACCGACTGGAGTTTCCAATCCGACGATTGCCTCGTTTTCGGCCGGGAAACACGCGGTTTGCCGGAAGATCTGCTCCGCTCCAACTGGGAAAACTGCCTGCGCATCCCGATTCTCAATCCAAATATCCGCAGTTTGAACCTCGCCACGGCCACCGGCATCGTTCTTTTCGAGGCGCTGCGGCAGACAGGCAAATTTCAATGATGTAATCTGTGTTCAAAGCACAGATGCAGCGAACAGACATAAGAAACATAGCTATCATTGCGCACGTCGATCACGGCAAAACCACGCTCGTCGATGCGATGCTCCGGCAATCGGGAACCTTTCGCGAGAACGAACAGGTCCGCGATCGCGTCATGGACTCGATGGATCTCGAACGCGAACGCGGTATCACCATCATGGCGAAGAACACCGCCGTGCGTTACCGCCAGGTGAAGATCAACATCGTCGACACGCCCGGTCACGCCGACTTCGGCGGCGAAGTCGAGCGCGTCCTGAAGATGGTGGACGGCGTGATGCTTCTCGTCGATGCCGCTGAAGGCTGTCTGCCGCAGACGCGGTTCGTTCTGCGCAAGGCGCTCGAAGCACGACTGCCGGCGATCGCGGTCGTCAACAAGATCGATCGCAGCGACGCTCGTCCCGCCGAAGTAGTTGACGAGATCTACGAACTCTTCCTTGACCTTGACGCCACCGACGAACAGATCGAGTTTCCGATCCTCTATGCCGTCTCGCGCGAAGGCACTGCGAAACGAAAGTTGGAAGACGAGTCGAAAGATCTGCAACCACTCTTCGAGCAGATCGTCGAATCGATTCCCCCGTCCAAGGAACTAAGAAGCGATTCACTTCAACTGCTGGTCGCCAACCTCGACTACAACGACTACGTCGGGCGCCTGGCGATCGGCCGCATCTTCTCGGGAGAGATCAAGATCGGCGATCAGATCGCGGTAGTGAAACCCGACCGCTCGGTTCAGAAAACGAAAGTCACGCAGCTCTACGTCTTCGAAGGACTAAAACGAGAACCGGTTGAGAAAGCGGGCTTCGGCGAGATCGTCGCGCTCGCCGGCATCGAGTACATCAACATCGGCGACACGATCACTTCGCCCGACAATCCTCAACCGTTGCCCGCTATCGCCGTTGACGAACCGACGATCGCGATGATCTTCGGTGTCAACAACTCTCCGTTCGCGGGTCGTGAAGGAAGGTACGTGACGTCGAGGCAGCTCAAGGAGCGCCTGGACAAAGAGATTCTCGGCAACGTCGCGATCAGGGTTGAAGATACGGAATCACCCGATCAGTTCAAAGTTTCCGGGCGCGGAGAATTGCAGCTTGCGATCCTGATCGAGATGATGCGCCGCGAAGGATACGAGCTTCAGGTTTCCAAGCCCGAAGCAATCACGCGCAAGGTCGACACAAAACTGCTCGAACCGATCGAAGCCGTGGTTGTCGATTGTCCCGACGAGTTCATCGGCGTCATCACCGAAGCGCTCGGACGGCGCAAAGGACAGATGACGAAGATGGTGAATCACGGCACGGGCCGCGTACGTCTTGAGTTTGAAACTCCTTCGCGCGGTTTGATCGGGTTTCGTAACGAGTTTTTGACCGAGACGAAAGGAACCGGTCTTTTGAACACGATGTTCCTGCGCTGGGGCGATTGGCAGGGAGCGATGCGCGGGCGTTCGACCGGATCACTTGTCGCCGACCGCATGGGCGAGACGACAACTTACGCGCTCTACAATCTCCAGGAACGCGGCACGCTCTTCGTCAGGTCAGGCACGCGCGTTTACGAAGGCATGATCGTCGGCGAGAACGCACGTCCCGTGGATCTCGACGTCAACGCAATCAAGGAGAAGAAGCTGACGAACATGCGCGCATCGACTGCCGACGAAGCGTTGCGACTCGTCCCGCCAAAAGAGCTGTCGCTTGAGCAGGCACTCGAGTTCATCGCCGACGACGAACTAGTCGAGGTCACACCGGAGACGATTCGTTTACGGAAACGCATCCTTCCCGCTAACCAGCGACCGAAGAAAAAAGATTCGGTCGATTAGTACAGCAGTGAGAACCAGGGTCTATCCGATCACTGACACCAAGATTTCCGGCATTTCCCACGCGGATCAGGTCTCATTGCTCGCGGATGGCGGCGCAACCTTCGTTCAGTTGCGCGAAAAGAAGCTTTCGGCATTGGACTTCTACAACGAGGCCAAAGCCGCTCTGACAGTAGCCAGACAAAGAGGCGTAACCCTAATCATCAACGACCGCGTCGACGTCGCACTCGCCCTCGGCGCTCCGGGCGTCCATCTCGGTCAAGACGACCTTCCGCCTGACGCTGCCAGAAAGCTGCTCGGCGAAGGTGCGATTATCGGCTACTCCACTCACAACGTGTCGCAGGCGATAGCCGCCGCGACTCTGCCCGTGGACTACGTCGCGATCGGTCCGATCTTCCAAACCAGTTCAAAAGCGAACCCGGATCCGGTTGTCGGTCTCGAAGGCCTCCGCGCGGTGCGCAACGCCATCGGCGCCATGAATGTGGTGGCAATTGGCGGAATTACTCACGAAAACGCCGCCAGCGTAATCGAGGCCGGCGCTGATACGGTCGCCGTGATTAGCTCGCTTTTGTCCGGCGGCAGCACCGCCATTTCTGATCGCTACCGCACCCTCAGCGGCATTTTGTCCCGGTGACAAACATAATTTACTTGCGTTTGTCAGGGTTATGCGCGAAAATCGTCGCGGTTTCGAGCACCAGGGCTCGGCAACCACCCTCCTCTCAGCGGCAATGTTCAAATCTACCTTCGTGCGCGACCTGCGGACCCAACTTAAATGAGTTTCTTCGACTTACCGCCCATAATTGAGCGAATGTTGCTGGTGTCCGACAAAATCAGCGACCTCAATTTTTCAGTCGGACAGCCACCGCAGGTCGAGATCAATGGCAAACTGACTCCGGTTCAGCCTCTTGGGATGCAGAAGTTGACGCCGTATCAGACCGAGATCATCGCGCTCACGCTCATCCACGGAAATCCCGACGCCGCCGAACGTCTGGCCCGCACCGGCACCGCGGATCTGAGTTACTCGCTGCCGTCGCGCGCGCGGTTCCGCGTCAACATCTTTCAGCAACGCGGTGTGTACTCGATCGTCATGCGCGTTATTCCGACCGATATCCCGACCATCAAAAGTCTCGGATTGCCGTCACAGTTGACCGAGATCGCAGAGCTGCGCAATGGCCTCGTGCTCGTCACTGGTCCAACCGGTTCGGGCAAGAGTTCCACGCAAGCCGCAATCATCGACATCATTAACGAGAAGAAGCATTACCACGTAGTCACGATCGAGGATCCGATCGAATACCTGCATCTCCACAAAGCGTCGACGATCAATCAGCGTGAGGTGGGGCACGACACGCGCGACTTTCCGTCGGCATTGCGCGCCACGCTCCGCCAGGCGCCAAAAGTGATTCTGATCGGCGAGATGCGCGACTTCGAAACGACTGAGATCGCGCTGGAAGCTGCGGAGACCGGCCACCTCGTACTCTCAACTCTGCACACCATCGACGCCTCCAAGACGGTCGATCGTATCATCGGACTCTATCCGAAGAACGAAGAACCGGTGATCAGGACCAGACTGGCGCAAACGTTTCGCTACATCGTTTCGCAACGACTGATTCCGAAAGCGGACGGAAGCGGCCGCGTCGCAGCCGTTGAGATACTGCGCTCGAGTCCGCGTACGCGTGAGTACATCGAGGTCGGCGAAGTTGAAGGCAAGTCGCTGCTCGACGCTATGCGCGATGGAAAACTCGACGGCATGCAGGACTTCGACTCGGTCATCAAGGACCTGATCGACAACAAAGTCGTATCGCTCGAAGATGGACTCGCGTTCGCGAGCAATCAAAACAACCTCCTGCTTTCGCTGAAAGGCATGACGGCCGCCGAAGACTTCATTCGCCGTGACGGTGACGCAATGGCAGTCAACTCCTTTTCAGACTCCGGCTCGATGCTAGGAATGATCGAATAGCCATGATCGAATAGTCTCGCCCGTGTTTTAACGACCATCATGATCATCGTTTGTCAAAAATGTGCGACCCGGTTGCAGATTGACGAAGAAAAGTCGCCGGCGCGACCATTCAACGTTCGTTGCCCGAAATGCAATGCGACAGTGAGTTCGGGTGTAGCGAGTCCCGCGTCGCAGCACAGCGCGCTCGCCGTTGGTGGTTCTCCCGCGACGGAGCATCCGCGTTTTGACCAGAATACGGCTCGTGCGTACGAACCAGTGTCGAAAGTGAGTCAACAGGGAGAGAACGGCGTCAATGACGATGCGGTTCGCATGCTAATGGATTTGTTGTCGAAGGGTGCAAATCAGACGCCCGATAATCCAGGTGCGAGGCCATCATGGGACCAGCGCAAGGCATTAATTTGTACCGCCGAAGGCTATCGCGACACCGTCGCTCGACGTTTCGCCGAAAGCGGCTATCGAGTTTTCGTCGCTGAAGACACGCGTCAGGCAGTCGAAACGATGCGCGCCAACAAGATGGACGTGGTGTTGCTCGAGCCGCAGTTTGATTCGGCCGAACAAGGGTCGGCTTTTGTGATCAGGGAGATCAACGTCCTTCGTCCGCCGCAACGCCGTCGCATATTTTTCGTTCTGGTATCGCCCTCAATGCGAACGATGGACGCGCATGCCGCGTTTCTCAACAACGTGAACCTCGTAGTAAATGTCGCCGACGTTGACGAGCTGCATCGCATCATGGACGTTGCGTTGCGCGAGTACAACGAGCTCTACCGCGACTTCAACGGCGCCTTTAATTTGACTGCTTTGTAGTTTGCCTATATCTGTGTAATCTGTGTCCGCACACCGAGAAGCACGGGTATGAGTTCCAATCACGACCATAGCCATCACTCAGCAAGCAACAGTAGTTGGCGACGTCTGAGTGTGGTGTTGTGCCTGACGGCGCTGTACATGGTCGCGGAGGTCGTGGGTGCCTGGTGGACTGGCTCGCTAGCGCTGCTGGCTGACGCCGGTCACATGTTTACTGACGTCGCCGCACTGATTCTCGCGCTTACGGCGGTCTGGTTTGGTTCTCGTCCCGCCACTTCCAAAAAAACTTTTGGTTACTACCGACTCGAGATCATCGCCGCGCTCGTTAACGGCGTCGCGTTGGTCGTGATGTCGCTGCTTATTTTTTACGGCGCTTACGAGCGTTGGATCGACCCGCCCGTGGTTCGCAGCGGGCCGATGATGTTGGTCGCCGCGGGTGGTCTGGCCGTGAATCTGATCTGTGCGTGGATACTGCACGGCCGTCACGAGATTGATCTCAACATTCGCGGTGCGTGGATGCACGTGATGGGTGACGCGCTTGGTTCAGTGGCCGCGATTGCGGCAGGTGCGTGCATGGCGCTCTTTGGCTGGTACAAGGCGGATGCACTTTTCAGCGTCGTCATTGGTCTACTGATCATTTGGGGATCGATGAGGTTGATCCGCGAGTCGACGAACGTCCTTTTGGAAGGCACGCCGGCACACATCAATCTGGCAGCGGTTGAGGATGCGATTCTCGCTACTAACGGAGTCTCGAACGTTCACGATCTGCACGTTTGGACGATCACTTCCGGACGCGACGCGTTGAGTGCGCACGTGATTCACGCTCACAGCATTTCGCAGCCGGATCTGTTACGCGAGTTGCGCACGAAGCTGCACGATCGTTTTGGCGTTGATCACCTCACGATTCAGATGGAAACGCCAGATTTCGAAGACGAAACGTTTCATTTTTGTCATGCCGGCACGGCGTGTTTTCGATCTGAGCGAAGTTAGATGGAACTGAACCTTCTAATCACTCTTGACCTGCGGGAACAAGCGGCGTTGCAAGCGGCCCTGGTTACACACGGCGCTCCCGATGCGCTCGTCACGCTCGCTTTGACCGGCGCATGCCGTATCGGCTCGATCCGCGAAGCGCGGCAACTGCGCAAATGGCTCGAGGACGCGCGCGCGGATCAGGATTTGGCGTCGTTGCACGTCATCGAAAAAGCCCTCATTGATTTCGGTATCTGATCCCAGAGCGTTTATGGCCCGCACATTCGATCTTGCCTACGGAAATGGTTCGCTAAAGTTTGTTGACGACGAGGATCGGTTCCGAGTGATATCGGACGAGTCGAGCTCCGAGCCTCCGTTGAAAGACGTGCAAATCGGCGCAGCGTTTGACGCTCCAATCGGCTCGCCTCCGTTGGACGACATTGTCAGCAGCGATGATTCCGTGCTGCTCGTCGTCTCTGACGCGACACGCGCGACTGCCAGCGCGCAGATCGTAAATCTGCTCGTCCGCCGTCTCGTTCAAACCGGTGTTTCGCCCGGCAACGTCGCCGTGATTTTTGCGACGGGAATTCACCGGCGCGTCACAGAAGAAGAGAAGCGAGAGTTGTTAACGCCGTTCATCGTCCAACGACTTCGCACGTTGGACCACGATGCTTACGACGAAGCGAAACTTTACTCGCTCGGAACGACGGCGAACGGAGTGCCGGTGGAAGTCAGTACCGCGTTGCAAGAGTTTTCGCATGTGGTGGTGATCGGCGGGATCAACTTTCACTACTTCGCGGGATTTACCGGAGGCCGCAAGTCGGTTTGTCCCGGCCTGGCCTCGGCAAAGACAATCGAAGCGACGCACATGCTGGCGTTTGATTTCGAACGCGGTGGGCGCAAGGCCGGTGTCGGACCAGGCATGCTCGCTGGCAATGCCGTGCATGAAGAGTGCGAACGTGTTGCCGAACTTGTCGCGCCGGCGTTTGGGATCAATACCATCGTTGACGAAAGGAACCGTGCCGTCGGCGTGTTCTGCGGCGACTGGCGACTGGCTCATCGTGTTGCGTGCGAGCATTATCTGAAGCGGCACTCGTTTGCAATTGGTAAAAAACGTGACATCGTGATCGCCAGTTGCGGCGGGTTTCCGCACGACATCAATATGATTCAGGCGCACAAAGCGCTCGACATGGCGGCGCAAGCTTGCAAGGAAGGCGGGACGATCATCCTGCTGGCCGAATGCCGCGACGGCCTGGGTCGCACGGATTTCTTGAAGTGGTTTGACGCTGCTGATTCGCGGGCACTTGAAAACAAGTTGCGTAACGGGTACGAAGTCAACGGGCAAACGGCGTGGTCGCTGATGACAAAGGCGGAACGTCACCGGATTTGTTTACTATCGGAGTTGCGTGACGAACAGGTCGAGAAGATGCGGATGGTTCCGGTGCGTTCGCTCGAGCAAGGTTTGGATCGCGCGGGTGGTGGTGACGGGTTCATCATGCCGCGTGGTGCGGCCGTGTTGCCGCGACTAGAGGTCTGACGAGGTGGAGCTCAAGTTAACGTCGTGTACCGTGCGTAGTTGGGAGTGGAGCGATCGAGAAGCACTCGTACGCTATGCCAACAACCGAAACGTCTGGATCAATTTGCGCGATCGATTCCCGCACCCGTACACGCACGCCGACGCACGAAACTGGCTGGAATGTGTAGTGGGTATCAGTCCGGAGAATAGTTTTGCGATCGCCGTTGACGGTGAGGCCGTTGGTGGGGTCGGGTTTACGGTCCAACACGACGTCGCGCATCGTTCAGCCGAGATTGGTTACTGGCTCGGCGAAGAATTCTGGGGACGCGGTATTGCGACGGAGGCGTTGATCGCCGTGACTGATTACGCGTTTGCGAATTACGATCTATGCCGGTTGTACGCGCACGTCTTTGAATGGAACCCCGCGTCGGCACGAGTGCTCGAGAAGGCCGGGTATGAATTCGAAGGGCGGTTGAAGAAGAGTGTCACCAAGAATGGTCAAACGATCGATCAACTCATGTACGCTGTGGTCCGCGAATAACTGAAGGAGATGAGATGAAGCTCACGATCAAACTCGCCACCGTGCTCGTTGTTATTCTGTTCACGTGCCTGTCGGTCAGCGCGCAGGAAACGACAAGCGATGGAAACGAAAAGCGCGTGTCGTTGAACGAAGTCGCAGTGGCACACGACAACGACAATGTTGCCGCGCTCCAGGGCACGCTCAGAACTACCTCGCTCAACGGCTCACCGGAGTCGCCCGTCACAAATATTCGTCTAATAATCAAAAACACGAGCGGAATCACGTACGCGTTCGTTTCCGGCGTCGTAACTTTCTACGACTCGACCGGTATTCGCTGCGGCGAAGGAATCTTCAAAGCCGACGCTGTTGCAGTTGATGAATCGTTTGAGACTGACAGTCCGGGTGTGCGCATTCGTTGCGAAGCGACGCAGTGGCGCATTGTCGCAACGCACCTGCTGCCGCGCACGCCACCGACTCCGCCCCCACCGCCGCGTCAACCGTAGTCGTTTCGGTGTTCCCTTGCGGCGCGGATATAATTGAACGCGAAACTGGACCTAGAAAGCAGGGTGGGTGATATGGCAGAGAACGAGAAATGCGCGCATGGCGTTTGTGATTGCAAAGCTACAAAGGACAGCAAATATTGCAGCGAGTACTGCAAAAATGCGGAAGACTCAAAAGTCACAGAAATAGCCTGTGGTTGTGAACATCCTAATTGCAGGTAACTGAACGCTGTTGGTGAGCGCTGAGGATTCTATTCACAATCCCCTACAACTAGCCGTGTGACATCGTGGTGCGAACCGGACCAACCCCACAGGAACCGGTTTCGTCCTGATATACTCCCGTACCTATGCTCTCAACGCTTATCGAATTGCAGCGACTGAAGCGACTTGATCGCACCGGCTGGACTCTGCGTGGGCTGCCAAACGGAACTGAATCGGTGGCGGCCCATTCGTTTGGCGTTTGCACGGCTGCGATGCTGCTGGCCGACGAATTGGTGGCACAAGGAATTTCAGTTGATGTCGAAAAGGTATTGCGAATGGCGTTGCTTCACGATTGGGCCGAGGTTCGCGTCGGCGATATGCCGCGCATCGCGAGTGCGTACTTCGGCGCGCAGGCGCGAAAGCAAGCCGAGACTCGCGCGTTTGTCGACGTAGTCAGCGACTTGAAGCGCGACTTATACACAGCCCTCTACGAAGATTACGAACAACGCACCAGTCTCGAATCGCGACTGGTGAAAGCTGCGGACGTGCTCGATCTTTTGGTTCAACTACTCGCGCTCGAACGTGCAGGCGCGCGCGGGCTCGATGAGTTCTGGGAGGTCGCGAAGAATCCGAACTTCCAACTGGGGTCTGTCGCAGACGATATTGTTCGCAAAGTCTTTCAAGCGGTTCTGCAAGCACGGAGCGAGCTCGCGTAAATCATGTTTGATTTCGTGTCCGACATGATTTCCGGAATGACATGGCAACGCGCCGTATTCGGTTTGGTGCTATTTCTCATAACGTTCATCGGAAGTCTCGGCCTCGTATCGTTCATTCTGGTCAAGTTACCAGCCGACTATTTTTGCAGCCATTACGATCGGCAGATTTGGTCGGGGCGTGCACCGGCGCTGAGAATCACCGCCGCCATTGGTAAGAACCTTCTGGGCATCATCCTGATAATGGCCGGCATCGTGATGACGTTGCCGGGCGTTCCCGGACAGGGTTTATTGACGATTTTGCTGGGGATTATGCTGGTCGATTTTCCGGGTAAGGACCGGCTGGAACGGAAGTTGTTATATCGGCCTGCGGTTAGAAACTCGATCGACAAGTTGCGGGCGCGCTTCGGCAAGCCGCCATTGCAACTTGACTGAAATCATCGATCCGTACACCGCGACGGGAATTTCGCGATTCCCCAGCGATTGACGTATGATTTGCGGCTTAAGAGTAATGGTCAATTATCTGAACGCCCACAGATTCGCTCACTCCCGGTTGCTACTGACGGTTTTCGCTGTTTTGGTTCTGTCCCTGACGTCAGGCTGTGGCCTGTTTGGTGCGAAGAAGAAAATCACGGTGCCCCAACTTCTGCCGGGAACGGAAGCAGGAAGGGACCGTTTGATCTATGAGGTCAATCGCTTTTCAAACGTAACCACGATCCACGGGAAGCTGGACATCCAGTTTGAAGATACATCTTTCGCAAGCTTTGGTATTGCCGATCAATACCGGCAGGTCGATGGTGACATAACTCTTCAACGACCCGGCAAAATCTATCTCGTCATTCAGTTTTTACTGGTGGATATCGCTCAGATGACTTCGGATGGCGAGCAGTTTCGCGTCGCCGTCTTGAAAGGTGAACGATACAAGCGCTTTCTTAAGGGAACAAACAACGCGGTCTACAAGAAACTCGACGAGGTTGAGCCCGCCGCCCCGGCGAACAACAACCAGAAGAATGCCGAGAAGGAAACCGTGAACGCGCTTTCCAACTTGCGCCCGCAACATTTGACGGATGCTTTCATGATTCGTCCGATCGATCCGAACGGTCCATTGGTTTACGCACAGAGCGAGTTTTTCCTGGAAGAAGCGGATACTCGCCCGACAGAAAAGAAAAGTGCGCGAGTCATGCGTCCTTACTATGTGCTCGACGAGTTTTCGCAACCGAGCGGAGGTCAGTCAAAACTGATACGTCGCTTGTGGTTCGATCGCGTGTCTGGAATCCGGCTTGCTCGTATTCAGTCGTTTGACGATGCGGGGAAGCTGGTCACCGATGTCGCCTACTTTAACGAGAAGCAACTTGGCGCGGGCCCGACGGCTACGTTGCCGAGCCGGATCGAGATCACTCGTCCGCAGGACCAATATAAATTGAGCATTGGCTATCAGGACGCGAGTTCCGTGGAGGTGAATCGGGCAGGCGGCTACGCGCCGAGGGCATTTGTACTGGAAAACAAGTGGGGACTGCCGGAAGTCGATCTGGACGCCACGCACAAGAAAGTTACCGCTAATAAATAAACAATTTCTCTCGTCAGTGATATAACTCTTAATTCATTCGATGAGGACGATTCTTCAAGCTGAAAACCTGGTAAAGGTCTATCGCATAGGAAAGGTCGACGTGCCCGCGCTGCGCGGCGTGTCGCTGGAGGTTCAGGAAGGCGAGTTTGTTGCGATCATGGGGCCGTCCGGCTGCGGCAAGTCGACGATGCTTCATTTGCTCGGCGGTTTGTTGACTCCGACCGAGGGCCGGATCGTAATCGATGGCGAAGATATCACCGCCGCCTCCGACGCCAAACGGACCGCGATCCGGCGCAAGAAAATCGGGTTTGTCTTTCAAAGATTCAACCTTTTCCCCACTTTAACGGCTGAAGGAAATCTCCGACTAGCGGAGCGAATTCATGGCAACGGCGGCGGCGATCCGCAGCTGAGACGTGACGTGCTGCGGCTGCTGGGTTTGGAGGACAAACTGCATCACAAACCGCTCGAGCTGTCGGGCGGGGAGCAGCAGCGAGTTGCGCTGGCGCGTGCCGTGGTGACACGCCCCGCAATCGTTCTGGCTGACGAACCTACCGGAAATTTGGACTCGGAGAACTCGGCCCTCGTCCTTAACATGTTTCAGGAGTTAAATTACCGGTTTAATCAGACCATCATAATGATTACTCACAATCCGGAGGCCGCCGCGATGTGCCGTCGAATCGTGCAGATGCGGGACGGCCATATTGTTGAGCCTTCGCCATCTGTTCGCCTTTAGTCCACGTTGCTTTCCTGTACAAGAATTGGTTTTCTTGTTCCAGAGGAATCAAGGTTTTTGGTAGAATCAACCGACCCGCCAGCCACGACTCGAGTGGCTGTTTACTTGCAAGCTTGAAGACGTGCGAGGCCTGACGACCACACTGAAGAAGATATTCTTCTGGAATTACCCGCGTAACACCTGGCAATGGGATCTTCTTTGTGTAGTCTGTTTAATCTTTATCTTTTTGACACCAAAAAGCTGGTTTGCGAGTAGCGAACGACCCGTAAATAGCGGGCATCAAAGCCCAGTTGTCGAGAGGGTGTTTTTGAGCCGTGAAGTTATTGGCAATCAAGCAGATAGGAGTCAAATCGAACAGCGCGTAAAGGAGCTGACCGGACGCAAGGAAGTGCAAGTGTTAAAGGTCCGGGAATTGCTCGACAATGACGGCAGGATCCGCGGTTTCGAGGTTGACATACAATAGCCTTTCCCTATAATTGCGAGGTTTTTTGCGAGCCTGGGAGAGGAGAAATTTAATCAAGGAGCACTTATGAAGAGATTGGTATCTTCAGGCCTGATGGTGGCTTTAATAGTTTCCGCGTTCGCGGTGGTTTCACCGACCGCGAATGGGCAGGGAGCAGGCCTGGTAAGTTCGGTTCTGAGCCGCATGGAGAAGAACCGGCAGACATTGAAGTCGCTGCGTGCTGGCATTAACGTGGTGAAGTACAACTCGCAGCTCGGAGCTGAAGACAAATATTCTGGTGTCGTTATTTATATGCCCACCGGCGGACGTCAAGCTGCGGTGAGGATCGACTGGACTTCTCCGCGTAAGGAGTCGCTCGCAGTAAGTAATAATAAGTACACCATTTACCGTCCTGCATTGCGGACCGTTTACACCGGCAATTCCAACAGTGTCGGCAAAGGCGATAACAATGCGAACAGCCTTTTGTCGATGATGAGTATGTCGAAGGCGCAGCTCGAATCACGCTTTCAACCGGTCAAGGATGTTCGGGAAGAGACTTTGTGGGGTGGCGTTAGCACAATCCATTTGACGCTCGTGCCGAAGGGTAAAGCGAGCTACAAGTACGCCGAAGTTTGGATCGACGGTGCCGGCATGCCGGTTCAGACCAAGATCGTTGAGCACAACGACGATTCGACCACGATGCGTTTGACGGGTTTGGAGAAGAACCCAAGGATTAATTCCGGCGACTTCGATATCAAGTACGATTCGAACGTGAAAGTTGTCAAGAGCTAACTGATCCAACAAACCGATGTTTGTTTGAAGGGTTCTGTCTCAACAGAACCCTTCGCTGTTTTTAGCGGTTTGGACCTCTGGTTGCGTTGGACCGCTGTTGTCGCATATTCTTCGCGTCGAATCTGAAGCGTAATGAGGAAGAAAACTTTTCTAAAATTGAAAGTGCGCGAGGCAAGCTTTATCACCCGCGCATTGGTCTCCACGCGGCATCCTGTTCTCGCGCACCTGATTCCCATGCGCCGTTGCAATCTAGCCTGCGGCTACTGCAACGAGTACGATCACACTTCGAAACCCATCAGTCTGGATACCATCAAGTCGCGGCTTGATAAACTGGCGAAGCTCGGAACCTCGATCGTTACGATCTCCGGCGGCGAACCGATGATGCATCCTGAACTGGACCAGATCATCCAGCACATTCGGCAACGAGGCATGATCGCCGGTTTGATTTCCAACGGTTATTACTTCACTCCGGAACGGATCAAACGTCTTAACCACGCTGGCCTTGAATACCTGCAAATCAGTATCGACAACGTCGAGCCCGATGAAGTTTCGCGCAAGAGTCTGCGCGTACTCGATAAGAAACTGCGTTACCTTTCGGAGTACGCTGATTTCCACGTCAACATCAATTCCGTAATCGGTGGCGGGATCAAGAATCCTGACGACGCCCTGACTGTCGCACGCCGCGCAGTCGAGCTTGGTTTCTCGACGACTGTTGGTGTGATTCACGACGGTGACGGAACTTTGAAACCACTCTCGGCGAAAGAGAAAGACATCTTCCAGCAGGTAAAGAAACTAGGTAACAAGGACCACGCGCGTCTGAACTGGTTTCAGGACAGCATCGCGGAAGGCAAACCTTACAACTGGCGCTGCCGTGCCGGTGCGCGTTACCTGTATGTTTGCGAAGAGGGGTTGGTCCACTGGTGTTCACAGCAACGTGGCTATCCGGGGATTCCTCTCGAGCAGTACACGATGGACGATTTCGATCGCGAGTATAAGACGGAGAAATGGTGCGCGCCCACCTGCACACTCCAGTGCGTTCACCAGGTCGGAATTCTCGACAACTGGCGAGATCCGCAAAAGACACCCGCGCAGATGGCCCAGGAACAAAAAGACGGCAAAGGCGTTGGTGAGATGATCGGCGCCGACTAATCGTTAGCGCAATGATAGCTCCGCAAGCAAAGCGTTTCCTCGCATTGGTTTCACTCCTCTGCCTCTCCTCGTTTAGCCATTCACTAGCTCAACAGAATACCGTCTCGCTGGTCTTCAATGTCAGCGTCACTGATGACAAGGGACGAACGTATCGCGGTCTCAAACCGGAGAACTTCTCAGCGTGGGTGGACAAAGCGCCCCGCAAGATCATCTCGCTTACTGCGGACAACCAACCGGCGAGCGTCGGGCTCCTGTTCCATGTCTCGGGCAGTATTGGACCATCGGGCACACGCGAAGCACAAAACTTCTGGCGAAAACTGGGCGATGGTGCGGCCGGATTTTTGAAGGCCAGCAATCCTGAAAACGATTACTTTGCTTCAATGTTCGATGCGAACGTAGCACTCACTGAGCGATGGACAGGCCCCGATATCTCGGTGCTTAACAAGCTTTCACCTCTCGGAAACCACTTGGGAACATCCCTGTACGACGCCCTTTATTTTGGCATTCAGAACGTTATGAGCGGCCGTCACTCGAGGCGTGCGCTTCTGATGATCTCGGACGGCCAGGACAGTAATTCGAAACGAACTTTCAACGAGGTGAAGGCGCTGTTAAAGCGATCGGACGTCATCGTTTATGCGATCGGATTGATGCGCGAGGAGCAGGCGGGTAGCTCTCTGGACCAGGAAGGCGCGGCCGTACTCGACGAATTAACCGGTCCGACGGGTGGACGTGTCTGGTTAATCTCCCGCGGATCCAAACGGGAAGCTTTCAAAGAAGCGTTCGAGTGGATCGCTTCGGACTTACAGAACCAATATCAACTCTCGATCGAAAAGCAAGATGTGCCCGGACCGGAAAAGTTTCGCAAGTTGAAACTCAAACTGGAACTGCCGAAAGAGAAGGGCGGGCCAAAATTGTACGTCCGGTGCCGCGATGGTTACTACCAGTAACTTTCCTTCACGCGCGGGTTGGACCAAGTGCTCCGCCTACCGTGTAGACGCTCACCGAACTCGACAGTCCTAACCCTGAAAGTCGACCTGCCATAACTACGATCGTTTCACCCTTTTGCACGATGCGTGCGTCGAGCAATGCTTGCTCGCCAATCTTCAGCATCTCTTCAGTCGACTGCGCCTTCGTCACCAGCAACGGATCGACGGCCCAGATCAATGCCAACTCCGCTAGCACATCCGGTCTGTGGGTCAAGGCGACGATGGTCTGATCGTGACGCAAGGCGGACAGTCTTCGGGCCATCAGCCCCGACGCTGTGTAGACTGCCGTCACCCTCGTTCCCATCTCGTCTGCCGCGAATGCTGCCGCTTCGCAGAGCGCGCGACTGACGCGACCTGATTGTTTGCCCGTCGGATTAAATATCTCGGACTTCTGACCCGATTCAGCGGACTCGATAATGCGCGCCATCGTCGCCACCGCGGCCACGGGATACTGTCCGGTCGCTGTTTCATTCGACAGCATCACGCAATCAGTTCCGTCCCAAACCGCGTTCGCCACATCGGAAGCTTCCGCACGCGTCGGTCGTGGACTTGAAACCATCGACTGCAACATCTGGGTCGCCGTAATCACCATTTTCCCGGCCGTAATCGAACGCTCGATGATTCGCTTTTGATAGACCGGAACCAGTTCGACACTGGTCTCAACGCCGAGATCACCGCGTGCGACCATAATTCCATCGGCGGCCGCGATGATCGCGTCGAGATGATCGATTGCTTCCGCCTTCTCAATCTTCGCAATTAACGGTGCGCTCCCGCCGGCCTTCGCGATCAGCTCCTTCGCGCGTTCACAATCGTCCGCCGAGCGCACGAACGACAGTGCAATGTAGTCAACTTGTTGTTGGACCGCCCAGTTGAGATCGACGATGTCTTTTTCCGTAAGCGAGTCGATCGGCAATGCGACGCCCGGAAGGTTGATTCCTTTGCGCTCGGCCAGCAGGCCGCCATCGATGACGCGGCAGACAACGTCAGTATCGGTCGAGCTTTCGACGATCAGACTGAGTGCGCCGTCGTCAAGTAACAATCTTGTTCCGGTCTTAACGACGCGCGGAAGATCCGGGAAGTTGGTCGAGACCTGCTGCGCGTCTCCGACGACTGGCCTGGTTGTGATGATGAACTGTTGTCCTGCAACAAGTTGCACCGGCTGGTCGTCTTTAAGTTCACCCGTTCTGATCTTTGGACCGGACAGGTCAACCAGGACTGCGATGGGCCGGCCCATCTTGCGCGCGGTTTCGCGCGCGAGTCGAATGTCTTCCGCTTTTTCTTCCTGCGTGCCGTGCGACATGTTGATGCGCACGCCGTTGGCACCAGCGGCAAGCAGTCGTTCAATTACATCGGGTTCACGTGACGCAGGACCCAACGTGATTAGGATTTTGGCTCTTCTCAAAGTGTCGACCTGTCAGAGTTTGATGATTAAGGCGCTGAAGCTTTCAAAGCGTTTTCGACCGCCGAGTCAATTCTCGGACCGGCGCTTGGTCCAAAACCAATTACGCGCTCCACGAGTACACCTTCGCGATCGAAGACAAATGTTTGAGGAATCGAGTCGATGTCGGAAAGCATGAACGATACCAATTCATCGTCAGGTACCGCGAGTGGGTATTGAATGTTAAGTTCTCTGGCGAAGCCGGGAACCTTCTCTAAATCTTCTGGCCCACCGACATTCAGACCAATCACTTGCAGTCCCTGATCTCCATGCTTCTTTTGTAGTTCAACCAAGTGAGGAATACTCTTGCGGCATGGATTACACCACGTCGCATAGTAATCGAGTATCAGGACTTTACCTCTGTACTCGGAAAACAAGCTGCGCTTTCCGTCTGCAACGGTCCATCCCATATTGTTGATGGAGCTGACCTCGAGCGGCGGCATTGGATACGTTGTGTTGCCCGGTGGAGCCGACACAACCGGCGTCTTCTTCTCGGTGACTTTGACGTCGGTTGCGTTACACGACGCGAGCAGGACCAGACCACAGATAAGTGTGGCCGTCGCAAAGATTTTGTATTTCTTCTGTCGAGTCATTACGAGTTATCAGATTCCTCGTCCGGCCGTTCGGTTTGTTCGCTCGGGAGCGATTCTCCCGGCACGCGATACTCACCCTCGACCCACTTCCCCAGGTCAACTAGCTGGCACCGCACAGAACAAAACGGACGATACTCATTGTCTTTCCATTCGGCTGGTTTACCACAGGTTGGACACTTCATTGCCACTCGAAGCCGCCAGGCGACTGGCGCGCAAACTATAGCGCTGCCGGCCGTTTGATCAGTATTCGTCGTTTGACGAAAGCGATCGTACCTGCGCGGCGCATGGCGTTCAAGCGGACGGTCACGCTCTCACGAGTCGAGCCGACGATGGAGGCTATTTCGCGGTGGGGGAGGGGTATGTCGATGAGCACGCCTTCGGGTTCAGAAACGCCGTATCGCACGGAAAAATCGGCTAGCAGACTGTCGAGGCGGGCCGGGATAGCGTTCAGGGCGAAATCTGCCAATCGCCGCTCGGCGTGATCAAGTCGTTGACCGATAAGGCGGAAAGTGTAATCATGAAGTCGGTCATCCTCAGCCATCCCCCGTTTGAAATCCCCAACCTGGATTCGGAGGAGCCTTGAGTTTTCATAGGCAATTGCCGAATTCGCTCGTTGCCCCGCTAGAGAATAGAGCGCTGATTCGCCGAACAAGGATCCCTCAGGAAGTATGTCAATCACCGCTTCGCGACCTGTTTCCGTTTCGATGCGGCAGAGCTTTATTCGGCCACGAACGATGGCGTAGAGGCAATCCGCGGGTTCGCCGGCGCGGTAGACAAACCGGCGGCGACGGAAGTCCAGGACCACGGAGCTACGAGCCAGATCGGCGACGAGTGAATCAGACAGTGTCGAGCCAAACTCCAGGCCACGAATTAAGGCTGCGCGATCATCGGATGTCAGGTCTCTCGCGCGCTTCTGTTCCTGCAGGGACTTCATCTGCACGTCTCTTTGCGGTCGGGTTAACGGGTCTATGTTTGAGTCGCCTTTGGCAGCGTGGTTCGAATTCAAAATGGCCTATGCGGGTTAGTTATTACGATTGTAAGGAAACCCGCCGCGATATTTCCCGGGTATGTGTGCTCTCTCTTTCGATTGAATCTTTGACGCGACGCTTAGGGCGAGTACCGGCACGAACGTTACCGAGGCTCGCACTGTAGCATGAAGCCGATAGCGGCGCAAGATTTATAGGTCCAAGAACAAGGTTTTATGGAGCCGAAATCAACCATTCTTATCGTCGACGATAATCCCGATAAACTCGGGCTGCTCGAAGCCGCCTTCAGTTTGGCCGGCTACAACGTAAACACCGCGACTGACGGCGACGAGGCGCTGGCGGCGATCGAATCGTACCAGCCAGACCTGGTCATTACCGACGTGATGATGCCGCGGATGAATGGTTACGAGTTGGCCCAACGAATCAGGGCCAACCCGCTAACGAAGTTTATTCCCGTGATTATGCAGACCGCCGCTAGTAAGCGCGTGGAGGATCTGCGTCGGGCCTCGGAAGTAGGGGCGCTCGGATACATCACCGATCCGACGGACCTGGACCTCATGTTGGCCCGCGCCAGGACCTTGCTCGAGTTCAAGGCCTACCTCGACAGTTGCGAAGAGGCCGCGTTTACGGACCACCTGACGGGACTCGCCAACCGTCGTCGATTCGAGCGGCAACTCGAGCGCGAAGTCGGACGCGTGCTGCGTTTCGAGCGTCCGTTTACGCTCCTGATGATCGACATTGACAACTTCAAGAACCTCAACGACACGTTTGGTCACGACGCCGGCGACGATGCGATTCGCCGGATTAGTCGCGTCTTGCGTGAAGGGACGCGCGGAATCGATCTGGCGGCGCGCATCGGCGGCGAGGAGTTTGCCGTGCTGCTCGTTGAAACCAGCCAGGCCGCAGGCATGGAGGTTGCGGAAAGATTGCGGGTCGCTATTAGAGACCTGCAGACGCCCTCTGAAGCTCGAATTACGGCCAGTTTCGGGGTTGCAGAATGCCCGACAGACGCGCAAACTGCTTCCGGCATCCTAAAGGCAGCGGATGTCGCTTTGTATGAAGCGAAGCGAAATGGCCGCGATCGCGTGGTGCCGATGCAGCCGCTGATGAGATCGAACTCGGTGGGGGCGGGCGACGTACAACGCGACTGATGCTGGATTCAGAGGACTTGAAGGATGGCTGATTACAAGGAAAAGTTTGACGAGTGGCAGCAGGCGGCGCGACGCAAGGCCCGCGAGCTGGACGAGAAGTTTGCGATCTCCGATCTAGTTGGTGAGGGTGCGCGTGCGGCGGGCGAAGCCGCGAAGCGCGGTGCGGAAACAATGGCCAACGGAGCGGAACGATTGCGCTCTGAAGCTGAGCGCTTGAGTGAGGATGAAGAGGTTAGCGAAACGACTCGTCGAGCCGCGAAGGGTGTAAAGGTTGCGGGCGACAAAGTTCGTGACGTCGCTGGTGAGGGAGTCCGGAAGGCCGGCGAGGTTTTTGACGACGCGAAGAAACACTACGACCGAGCGTCGCAAGTATTTGATGCGGGCGCGCGATTCACGCGAGCGTCGAGTGCGGCGACGGTTGGTGTTTTAAAAGCGAAGGACTGGATCACGGCAAATCCTGGGAAGGCAGCAGTTGTTTCTGTGTCGCTGGTGCTGGGTATTCGCGCTGGTGCCGCGTTTCCCGGATTGGATGCCGTGCTACTTGGTGCGCATCCTCATTGGCTGACGCATTCGGCTTTGCCGGTTTATGGACTTCGCAAGGCGAGTGAAAAGTTTGACGGTTATTTGAAGAAGCGCGAAGAGTTGATCGGTCGCGGCGGGCTCGACGAAGCTGAACAGCAGCGTGTTGAGTTTGAGAGGAACATCGCGAAGTATGTTGGTGCGCCTTTGCTTGGCGCGTTTAGTTGCGCAGCCGGGGCGGCGATGTGGGCGCAGATTTTCCAGCCTGGTCCAATTGTGGGCGCGCCGATTAGTTGGCTGCTGGGTGGTAATCCATTCCTAGACGGCATCTGGTTATTTGCGAACGGCGTAATCTGTTTCCACCAGGGTTACAAATTCTTCATGATCGCCCTCGCGAATCAGGAAGAAGTCACCCGCGTCGTCCGCGAGATCAAAGGCCTGCTACCTGCTGTAACTAGTGCCTAAAGATCCTCACCTGATCGAAATTGGGAACGGCCAGAAGCAGAGGGCATAAACCAGGAGTGTCACGACTGCGATTACCAGTCGTGCTGTGCCGAGAGGTTCCATGCGCGCCGGCTGAGGATGAGGGAAGCGCAGGATTACTCCCAGTAATACTGCGAAGAGAAAACCGCTTGGGCTGCGATGCCACCAGAAACCCAGAATCGCTAACACCACAGTCACAACGAATGCAATGCGACCTGTGAGTGCATGAAGGCGAGCGCCGAAGAGCGCGTAGATTCCGTGTCCACCATCAAGTTGGCCCACCGGTGTTAAGTTCAGACTCGTAACCAGCAAACCGATCCACGCCGCCATGTAATAGGGATTGATCGGCGAGTTTGGATCGAGTGGCACTCCCATCAACCAACTCACTAAACGAAACAGCGGTGGATCGTTGAAGTAAACCGTGTAGCCATGCGGCGGCGGCGGCAACGGTGGTCCTACGATCAAGATACCCAGCACAGTCAACGGAATCGCAACTACAAACCCCGCGAGCGGACCCGCCAGTCCAATATCGAACAACGCCCTCCGCGACGGAATGGCCGACCGTATCTTGATAAACGCACCAAAGGTTCCTGCCAGGAACACCGGCGGCGCGGGAATGAAAAACGGCAGCGTCGCATTGACGCCGTAGTAACGGCACGCAAGGTAATGCCCCATCTCATGCGAAAACAGAATCGCCAGCAGCGACCACGAGAACACGATGCCCTCGCTAAGCTCGCGCTCGTGAGTCATCGCGTACTTCACCAGGTCGACACAGTAGTAGAGAAACGAAAGCGGAATATAGAGCAGGTAATCCAGCACGCCCGACAAGGGCGGCTCGGTCGGCGCGAAGTCTGACGCGGCGAGCGCGACGCCAGCGAGCGTCGTTGTGAGGCTTGTCAACACAAACAACGCACCATGGATTCTCCACTCACGCGCCGTGATCATTGGTGGTTGAAACACGTGTTTGTTCAATAGAAAAGGCCAGAGTTTACGATTCCAACTCCAGCCTTGTCATAACAATTGATTTCCTTAAAAACTAAAATTCGTCGTCGTCTTCGCCTGAATCATCAACGACCGTTTCTCCATCTTCATGCGCCTGCAACTCCTTGCCAGGCTTGAAGCGAATCGTCTTGCCCGACGGAATCGCGACTTCCTCGCCAGTGCGAGGGTTGCGACCCACGCCTCGCTTCCGCGGTTTCACGACAAACACGCCGAAGCCGCGCAACTCAATTCGTTCGCCCCGCGTCAGAGCTTCCTTCATGGAATGAAAGAGTGCCTCGACGGCTTGTTCGGCTTTCATTTTTGGTACGCCGGTTTTATCGGCCACGCGATTGATGATGTCTAACTTGATCACGTCTTCGGGCCTCTTTTCTAGTCCCGCGGGGGACGATGTCTGGGCTGCAAATGCAGGGAAGGATGATAGATAGCGGCAGTAAAGCCTGTCAAGGAATTGCCTTGCCACGCCCGACCATCGGGGATGTAAGTGGCGTTTGACAAGCGCAGGGGCGAAAGCTAACCTCAAACTCGACGAACCATGTTTGGAATTCGAAAACGCCGGCCGCCACCATTTGGCGGCATCCACGTCGACGACGACAAAGACATCCAGGAACACAAGCCGGAAACTGCTTCGCGCAACGACCTGTGGTCGGAAGCACGCTTGTTGCTCCGCGATCTGATCTTCGCACTTATGATCGCGGCGCTCGTCGTCGTTTTCATCGTGCAGCCGGTGAAGGTCGAAGGTACGTCGATGCTCCCGCGTTTGCACGACGGCGAACGCATTTTCGTCAACAAGTTGATTTACTACGACGACTTTCGCTGGGCGCCGAAGGTCGAGCGCGGAGACATCGTAGTGTTCTGGTTTCCCCAGGACCCGTCGAAGAGTTACATCAAGCGAGTGATTGGACTTCCGGGCGACAAGATCGAGATCGTCGAGGGCGTGGTGCGTGTGAACGGGAGCGAGATCACAGAGGCGTATCTCGATCCGCGTCTTAACTTAACGCATCGCTCGATGGACAAGACGGAAGTTAGCGCCAATTACTACTTCGTGCTGGGCGACAATCGCGATAATTCGAGCGATTCACGTATCTGGGGCCTGGTGCCCAAAAAATACATCTACGGCAAGGCGCTGTTTCGCTACTGGCCACTGACGTCCGCGAGTGTGATACATCACGAGGACATTCCTATGGTTTCGCCGCCCGTCCCGCGCTACACACCTGTGCCTCAGGACACGCCCTTGAGCGACGCGAGCCCGCAGGAGCGTTGAGCTTTAGTTTCCTATGATTGACTGGTTGCGCGTTCCGCTAATGATCTTCTACGCACCCCTGCGCGGGATGCGTGAGGTTCGCGATCGCGGCTCGCTTGCGCCGATTGCCTTGATTGCGGTGCTCAGCCAGTTCGCTTTCGACTTCGTAACGCGAAGGTTTGGCGCTGCCCCATTCACTCCGCGAAGACAGGGGTTTTTCTCGGTGCTGACCGAACCGGCGATGCCGGTAATGTTGATTGCGATCGTACTCGTTCCGATCCTCGCACTCGTAGCCAACACATTGGAGCGGCGTGGAAGTTTTCGCGTTGTGATTACGCAGGAGTATGGGCCCGTCGCGGCGTCGCTGTTCTATGTGTTAACCGCCGCGAATATTTTTGGCATTCTAATGGCGGTGGTTTTTCACTACACCGGAGTCCAGACGGATTACATCGCGAGTGCGATTCAAAACGCAGACAAGGTGCGGGCGTGGTTTCCTGCGGGGCCGGAATTCGACGCCGCCGGGGAGCAACTTAGAAATCCGGCAACGATTTCCCATCAACTATTCGCGGGCCCGAGATTCTGCGTGTTCGCTGTCGGCACCATAATCGCCGTTAAAGACGCGTTCCGAATGTCGATGCCGCGTGCGATGGTGGTGACGTTCATTACCTGGTTGGTTTCGGTCTTCACGTTTCGGATTGTCGAGGGGATATTGTCCAGCGTGCTGGGTTCACCGTTCCTGCTCTTTTTCCTGTTCATGCTGCTGCGCGGTTACTTCAGCGACATCATGGGCATCCATCGCGCGAAAGCGGCGTTCAAGCAGAATCTTGAATCAGCGACTCTCAATCCCGCGGACGCTTCCGCGCACTACAACCTCGGGTTGATTCATCAAAGCCGCGGCGAGCTGGAGGCAGCGCGTGAACGGTTTGAGCGCGCGTTGAAGATCGACGATGGCGAAATCGACGCGAGTTATCAACTCGGACGCATCGCTCGACAACAGAGGCGATACGCTGACGCGATTCAGAACTTCGAACACGTTGTCGCGCAAGATCCGGCACATTCGCAGCACGAGATCTGGCGAGAAGTTGCAGCGACGTACATCGCGGCCGACCAGTTTGAAGATGCGCGCATGGCGCTCGACCGGTTTCTCGAGCATCGCCCGTCCGATCCTGAAGGTCTGTATCTGATGGGTCGTGCGCATGCGGGTCTGGGTCACAAGCGCGAGGCGACCAGTTTGATGCAGGCTTGTATCGAAGCGGTGAAAACGGCGCCGGCGTACAAATATCGCAGCAGTAAACGTTGGTTGAACGAAGCACAACAGTTTATTAAGAGCAGTCAGTAGTCAGTCGTCAGTAGTGAGTGGTTGATAGAGCATGGCGCACAACTGACTACTGACTACTTACCACTGACAACTGACAAAGAACAAGATGCCCACTCGAACACCAGCCCTCCTCGCTCTCGAAGACGGTCGTACATTTCGCGGCAGCTCATGGGCTGCCGAAGGCGAAGTTTGCGGCGAGATGGTCTTTAACACGTCGATGACGGGTTATCAGGAAGTGCTGACCGATCCGTCCTACGCGGGACAGATCGTGTGCATGACTTACCCGCTGATCGGCAACTATGGCGTGAACGAGCTCGATTCCGAGTCGTCGCGGCCGTGGGTGGAGGGGTTCGTCGTTCGCGAGGCGAGCCGAATAGTTTCCAACTGGCGCGCCGAAGACAGCCTCGGAGATTATTTAAAGCACTGGAAGATCGTTGCCATCGAAGGTATCGACACGCGCGCGCTCGTGCGCCACATTCGCGACAAGGGTGCGATGCGCGCCTGTCTTTCAACGATCGATCTTGATCAAGAGAGTTTAGTGACAAAGGCGCGCCAGTCGCCGCCGATGGAAAATCGCGAACTCGCCAGCGTCGTGACGACAAAAGAGCGTTACGAGTTTCCGGCTGTAGACCAGGAACGTTTTCATGTCGTGTGTTACGACTTCGGTGTGAAGAGAAATTCATTGCGCGAACTCGCGGAACTGGGAGTGCGGACGACCGTCGTACCGGCATCGACACCGGCCAGCGAAGTGCTGGCGCTGGAACCTGACGGGATCTTCTTGTCGAATGGACCAGGCGATCCCGCTTCGATGGACAAAGAAGTTACGGAGATTCGCCAGTTATTGAACGCAAGTGTGCCGATATTCGGCATCTGTTTCGGGCATCAATTGTTGGGACGTGCGTTTGGAGCGAAGACGTTCAAGCTCGTGTTCGGACATCGTGGCGGCAATCAACCGGTGAAAGAGGTGTCGGGTCGGGGCGTCGAGATCACTTCACATAATCACGGGTTCGCCGTAAGTGCCGATTCGCTGCCACCTGAAGTTGAAGTGACGCACATCAACCTCAACGATCAATGCGTCGAAGGAATGCGTCATCGAACTTTGCCGGTCATTTCAGTCCAGTACCATCCTGAAGCTGCTCCTGGACCTCACGATGCGGAGCATCACTTCAAACGATTTATCGCGTTGATGAACGCGAGAGTCGAAAACCAGGTTTCCGCTAAGTAATCACTCTTCGATAGGCCACTTCAGTTCGCCCGTGGTGAGATCAGGACGAACACGGACCATCTGTTCAGGCGTGGATTCGGCATGCAACTCGTGCTGCAAGGCTTCAGTGACCTCAGCGTGTTCGGTGGGTGTTTCAGTCTCAGTAGGCGGGCTCGACTCCAGTAGATCCGCGAAACCCTCGCTCCCACGATGTTCCATCCAGTGGCGATAACTAACGGTCAGAATCGCTACGAGAGGAATCGCGAGAAATATCCCTGCAACGCCGGCAAGTTTCTCGCCTGCAAGTATCGCGAAGATTACAGCTAGCGGATGAAGGTGAATTCCCTGGCCGATCAAACGCGGATAGATGAAATAGTCGTGGATGATTCGCAGCACGCCGAGAAACAACAATACGAGGAACGCGTTGAACGGTCCCGCATGCAGCGTCGCTAAGATTGCCGCCATAATGGCGACTACGAGTGGTCCAGCGAGCGGAATAAATTCAAAAACCCCGGCTATAAAACCCATCACAAGCCCACCGGGCAGACCCAGCAAGGTAAAGCCGATTGCGCAAACGACACCGATAAATAAACACGCAGTTAACTGCGCCCGAATATAAGCAGCAAGCGTGCTGTTTACATCCTGAAAGAACTCATCACCACGCCAGCGCCAACGCCCACGCGGCAACATCAGCAACGCCGAACGCCGAAAACTCTCCGCGTCCTTCAACAGGAAAAACGCCAGTATCGGTATCAGCACCAACCAAGGCAGGTAAATCAAATACCCGACGGCCGCCGCCGCAAACTCAGTTCCTGTATGACTGACCCGGTTGACAACCTCCGGAACCGCTTTGTTCACGGCGTTCGCGACCGGCTCCGGCAGACGACGCAAACGCCACTCCTCGACGACCTGCGGCGCCTTCTCGCCGACTGATTTCCAGTAAGCTTTCGACTGATTGACGAACTCCGGAAACTGGTTACTCAAACTCGGCAGGACTACAAAGATCGCGGCTACGACCGCCCCGAGAAGAACGAGGTAAGCAAGCCCAATTGCGGCCACCTTTGGTATCGCAATCTCGCGGTCCCAGATTTTTCTTGGTTGCCGCAAAAACTCGACGAGCGGTGAGACGAGATAGGCGAAAAAGATCGACAGCACTAGCAGCAGAATGATCCCGGTTATCTTCGAGATCACCCAGAGCAAACCAATAACGACAAGCAGAATGAAGATGACTCGCAGGATCACGCGAGTCGGAGGTCCGTACGCT
>DASRPN010000022.1:0-77353 GCA_035646355.1 Pyrinomonadaceae bacterium
ATCGTTTGGAAGAAACGAGGTTGTGAGTAAACAGTTGCATCGCAGACTTGTTGAAATGAGTTTGGTAGCTTTGGAATGACGAAAATCCTAAACGGGTCACGTCAATTCGGCAAACCCGTCAAGAAGTCGTCAACTGAAATCAGCGAATCTGCAAACAAAAATAGTCTTCTACTCCTCGCTCAAGCAATAACTTCAGCCACCGCGGCGATTTCCACACAATCATCGAGGTTCACTACGCGTGGCCATATTCATAAAAGCGGAAGGGCGTGGCAGAGGCAACAAGTTGGGACGTTCTTCGGCAAACTGCTCAGCACTTTCGGCAAGGTTTAGCTTCCAATTTGCACTTTCGGCAATTTAATGGTTCCAAAAACACGAATCGCATGCAAGGTGGAGATGCGAAATCTCTAGGTTTGATTGAACTGGCGGCAAGTAATTGGTTCCAGTCGCGCAAAGAATTGGTTCAAGTCACAACTCTGCGATGTAACTTCCAAAAGCGCCCGGCAATTTATTGGTTTCATTTTTTGAAGAGTACAAGTGTTTTGAAATTCCTCTGTAATTGTTGTGGCTACCTTTTGACGGTTGTGTTAGCAACCGACGTACACAATCGCAGACCTAGCATCTACAACCGAAACGCGATAGCCCCTTTAAAGAAATAAATAAAAACAACGAACGTGCTGGGCTGGTATTCGATCAGTCGTATCCGGGATGAGTCGTGTCCGGGATGTTGCTGTTTGCTTGACACCGGAATTTCTAAACGAGTATAGTCCGCATTTCATGAAATTGAAAACCATTTTCAACTAATTCCCTTATTCCAACAGACGTGCTCGAAAGGACATTGTGTATGCGGCGCCTGCGCTTCTCCTGCTTCTTGGCATTAACGGTGGTTGTGTTATCAGCCTGGCTTCCAGTAATGGCCCAATCTACTCAAGCGTCCGTGACTGGACGAGTTGTGGATCAGAATAAGGCCACGATCACAGGAGCGGAGGTGACATTGCGTACGAAAGGCGCAGACAGGGGAACAACCTTGATCACCAATGCGGATGGTGGGTATCGCTTTGACGAGCTTCTGCCGGGTGAGTACGAACTGACAGCGGTCGCCAGAGGTTTTTCAGTTGCGAATCAGAGTGTCTTGCTCAAGTCTGGTGAAATTGGTGCTGTCGATCTGACCCTGCACCCCTCTTCGCTCGCGGAAACGGTGGTCGTCACTGCCAACCACTTGTTAATAAATGCTGAAACGGTGGAACGCACTCCAGGGTCCGTCGACATCATAGATAACAACACTCTGGAATCGAGTCGTGTGCTCAGTTCCTCTGAGGCATTGCGCAAGGTCGCGGGTCTAAACGTCCGTGATGAAGAAGGCTTTGGTCTTCGTCCTAACATTGGTATTCGCGGGCTGAATCCAACTCGTTCTACAAAAGTGCTCCTGCTTGAGGATGGTCTGCCTCTGACTTACGCACCTTACGGCGATAACGCCTCGTACTATCATCCACCCATTGACCGCTTTGAGAGTGTTGAAATAGTGAAGGGGTCAGGACAGATTCTTTATGGTCCAACAACGGTCGGCGGCGTCATCAATTACGTAACCCCGGCTCCGCCAATTAGCCCTTCTGGTTTTCTAACTCTCATGGGCGGGAACCGCGATTATTTCAATGGTCATATCAACTACGGCGGGACCTGGAGAAATACAGGTCTGCTCTTTGATTACACGCGGAAACAAGGCGAACTGGCGCGCCAGGATCAGCGATCGGGCATCAACGATCTGAATTTCAAATCAGTTTCTGCGTTCGGCATGAAGCATGCGCTGACGTTAAAGGCGAACTATTACGGAGAACGTTCGAATATCACCTACTCTGGTCTTACAGAGACGGAGTATCGGGCCAATCCGCGCCAGAGCATTTTCAGGAATGATTTCTTCGATGGTGATCGTTTCGGCGGCTCAATTACCCACGCCTACGTTCCCAGCAATGACATAACACTCACCACGAATATTTACGGATCGATTTTCTATCGCGACTGGTGGAGACAGTCGAGCAACTCTGGTGAACGCCCTAACCGGTTGAACACGCTGGCCGGTGGTGATCCGGATTGCCGGAGCATGGCCGATCTTCACAGCACTTGCGGTAATCAAGGGAGACTCCGCAAATACTATGTGCGAGGAGTAGAGTCGCGTCTTCGCGCGAATTTTGCTTTCCTGGGCATTAATAACGAAGCCGACTTCGGAGGACGCATTCACTTTGAAACGCAGGACCGACAGCAGCAAAATGGAGACACGCCAAACGCAAGAAGTGGCGTTGTCGTCGAAAACAACGAACGAAAGAATTCGGCCTATTCGGTTTTCTTTCAAAACCGCTTTCTCCTTCGCGACTGGACCATTACGCCCGGTGTTCGTGTCGAACACATCAAGTTTCAGCGCACAAATCGTCTGGCCAACGGGGGCCTCGGTGTAACTGGTCGCACCGAGTTGACCCAAGTCGTGCCCGGCATTGGGGTCTCTTACCACCCAACAAGCAGGCTCACAGTATTCGCCGGTGTGCATAGAGGATTCGCGCCTCCGCGTACTGAGGACATTATTAACAATGCGACCGGCGGCAGCGTGGATCTGGATTCAGAACTGAGCTGGAATTATGAGGTGGGAATGCGCAGTGTGCCTGCAAAAGGTATTCAGTTAGACGCGACACTATTTCGGATGGATTATGAGAACCAAATAGTTCCGGCGAGTCTTGCTGGCGGCGTTGGCTCGGCGTTTACTAATGGTGGTGAAACACTTCATCAGGGAATCGAAGTCACAGGCCGTGTAGACTCTGGCACGATCCTCAGCTCGCCTCATAACTTCTACTTGAGAACTGCGTTCACGTATTTACCAATCGCTAAGTTCAGCGGTACACGCTTCAGCAATGTGAGTGGCTTTAGTACCGTCAGCATTAATGGAAACCGTCTCCCGTATGCTCCTGAGGAACTTCTAAACTTAAGTTTGGGGTATTCTCACTCAAAGGGCGTGAACACTTTTCTCGAGGGCGTGTATGTTGGTCGCCAGTTTGGTGATGACTTAAATACGGTTAATCCAACGGCGAATGGCCAGCGTGGTGCAATCCCGAGTTATACTGTGTGGAATGCGACGTTTAACTACAGGGCCGAAGCACTCCGCTCAACCTTCTTTGTTACCATGAAAAATCTTTTCGATCGCACGTACATCGTCGATCGCTCACGAGGCATACTGCCGAGCAGCCCGCGGCTGATACAGGCGGGAATTAAATTCTATCTCTAACCCCGGTCGTTAGCGTTGCGCTTCTTCTAAACGAACAAACGGAATCAATGAGTAGCCACCATTCCGCCCAAGCTCTATCCAGCCGCTGTTTCCGCTGCCAGTCGGGATGTATTCATCTGATGTGCGGCAATGTCACTCTAACCTTGACGCCCGTCGAGTTTTTGGTGCTTGCGGAAGAAGTCGGCGCGATGTGCCACCAGCTCAGAGAAGAGAGCAGAGTTGCGAGAGAAGAATCGCCTGAGCCTCACTCGTCATTTACTATGTAGCTGCTTGAAAAAAGGGTTCACCTCAAAACGTTGTGCTTGCAATGCGAATCATGGATCGTTAGGCACCGTCGATCTCAAGACACCGCAAAAGCGGAAACAACGAGAGAAGGCGATGGACTCCTACTTAACCATTCCGGCCCCATCGGGCGACCACTAACATTTCTCGTCGTCAATTTCTTTCGTCGCAACTAGAGACGAGAGATCGCCCACTCTGAGAATGATCCGGCTCGTGGCGGCCGGGGAGTAATCTATGAGACGAGCCCTTTGGTTCTGCCGCAAACCAAGCTCGGCAAGGTGCTGTACGCCGATGGTGGAAGAGGGTATTAAAATTGCCCGATTAATGTGAACTTGCGGCAAGTAATTGCTTCCAGCAGCGGCAAGGAATTGCTTCAAGTCACAATTCTTATAACTTGAACCCTTGAACCATTTAAAACTCGACTGCATCGTTCTAAATGTTTGATGTAGCGAAAGCCATGGTGTTGGCATCCTTCCCGGAGGGGCTTACGGATATCGAAATCAAAGCGCGTTTGTGCGGGCAGCTGTACGGCAATGAGATCGACGCCGATGCTTTTCTTCAACACCTGAGAAACCTCAGTCGAACACGACAGAAGAATTCAAGCACGGAATAGGTGAGAACACGCATTTACGAACGACGGGTCAATCGATTATGCTTTGACGGCTTTCGTTTGAAACTCGTGCGCACTGCATAACAAAAATCGAATGTCCCCTCGCTCGTACCCCGCTCGCGCCGCCCTCGTGGTGGCGCATCCAAGTCATGAACTGCGTTTGCATGGATGGTTGGAACAGGCCCAACCCTACGTCTGCGTCTTAACCGACGGCGGCGGCCGGTCAGGTGAACCGCGACTGGAAAGAACAACCGAGGTGTTGTTGCGTGCCGGTGCGACGCAAGGCGCCATCTATGGTCGACTCTCAGATTTAGATGTTTATGCCGCAATCCTCAATGGTGATGCGGATTTCTTCGCCGCAATTGTGGAAGAGTTGGCCCAGAAGTTTGTCGAGCGGCGCATCGAGTATGTCGTCGGCGATGCTGCCGAGGGTTACAGTGTGACTCACGACATCTGTCGCGTGATGATCGCCGCGGCAGTCGACATAGCGGAACGTCGCTACAGTCATTGCGTTGAGAATTTCGACTTCGTCGTAGTTGGACCACCGGAAGAATGTCCTGACGATCTGCGCGATGAAGCCATTTGGCTAAAGCTGGACGACGAGGCCTTCGGCCGCAAAGTTAAAGCGGCGTTGGGTTACACGCCGAAACTCGCGAAAGACGTCGAAGCCGCATTAGCGGGCGAGCCGTTTCGTGGTGTCTTGCGGTTTTCGCAACCGCAACTGGCCGGTGATGTCGATGTCGAGGTGATCACATCAGTGCGTGCCGGAGTGGCCTCGCATCCGGAGCTTAAGAAGCAACATCAGCAGCTCGTCGACGGATTACCTTTGGATGCGTATCGCGTCGAATGCCTGCGACCCGTCGACAACCAGGCGGGGACGCATTGGACCACCAACAATCGTCCGTTCTACGAGTTGTACGGCGAGAAACTGGTAGCCGCCGGACGTTACGAGAAAGTCATACGATACGAGGAGCACATGTTGCCTCTCGCCCAGGCAATTCGTGCAAAAGCGGAAAGAGAAGAACATTGCGTGGGCGCCGCATCCTGATCACGAACCACTTCCTGCGCGGGCGAACCGGATCGGAGCTTTACGTCTGCGAGTTAGCGACGAACCTGCTTCGCCGCGGCCACAGCCCCATCGTTTACAGTCCGCAACTGGGCCACACCGCACGCGAACTTCGCGCGGCGACTGTGCCCGTCGTCGATAACCTCGACGCGATCGGATCTGCGCCCGACCTTATTCACGGTCAACATCACGTCGAAACGATGTCGGCGCTACTTCATTTCCCAAGCACGCCCGCGGTCTTCTTTTGTCACGGCTGGTTGCCGTTTGAAGAGACGCCGCCAAAACATCCACGCATCCTGCGCTACGTTGCCGTCGACGACACGTGTCTTGATCGACTCGTTTCGGAAAGCGGCATTGCGGAAGAGCGGGTTGAAGTGATCTTGAATTCGGTGGATCTTGAACAGTTTCTTCCGCGCGCGCCTTTGCCTGCGCAGCCGGCGCGCGCGCTGGTCTTTAGTAACAACGCTAAAGAGACAACGCACCTTGGCGCGATTCGTGAAGCGTGCCGCAGACGTGGTCTGACTGTAGACGTCATTGGATCGGATGCCGGCAACGTTGCCTCGCGCCCGCAGGATGTGTTGGGCCAATACGACATTGTGTTTGCGAAGGGCCGTTGCGCACTCGAGGCGATGGCGATCGGATCGGTGGTGATCGTTTGTGATTTCCTGGGTGCCGGTCCAATGGTGACAACGAGCGAGTTGGATCGACTTCGGCGGTTGAATTTCGGCCTTCGCACTCAGCGTGAGAGATTAGATGCCGACGTGTTGGAAAAGGAGATCGGACGTTACGATCCCACAGACGCGGCGACCGTTTCGCAGCGCATTCGCAGCACCGCCGGACGTGATTCCGCAATCGATCAGATCGTCGCGACGTACGAAGAGGTGATTAGCGAGTTTGAAGCCGGTGGTCCACGGGATCACGATGCCGAAGGTCGTGCGGAGGCGGCTTATCTATGCCAGCTCAACCAGCACTACGAAACTGAACGCAATTCCATTTTGCAGTCGCGCACGTTCGTCTGGCGCAAGCGGATGCTCCACTTGCCCGTTGCGGGTCCAGTGTTACGCGCGATCGCCCGCCGTTTTTGGGAATAGCCCTTCAGAGATCCGACAACTTCCAAAGTCCGAGTATCTTCCCGAAAAACTGCCCCTGCTCCTCCGGAAACTTTTCCCCGATCTGTTTGAGTGGCGACGGAAAGTTGAACGGCGGCAGCGTGAGGTTTATTGGGCGGAAGTCTCCTGTGCGTATGTTTTCGTTCTTGCTCCACGACGGGTAACTGTTCGTCAACAGATACGTCGAACCGCTTCGTTTGAAGTTTTTAATCGCGGCGGCGATGTGCCGGTACGAGAAATGAATCAGGCAGTCGCGACACAGGATCACATCCGCGAGCGGAAGTTTGTCGCGAGTTAAGTCGAGCAAGAGAAACTGCGTTTCATCGTTGCCGTGGAGTTTCTGGTTGCGCGTGATGAGATCGGAAATGATGTCGACGCCGATGTACCGCTCGACGCCGAGCCTCGTGTCCTTCATCCAGTTGAAATCACCGCAGGGCGCGTCGAGAAGCGTGTGCGCGCCGATCTCTTGCAACAGATCCGGCAATTCGCGTCTCAGTTTTGCAGTACGCGTCAGGCTGGATCCGGGTCCTGAGACTGACTCGTCGTCGCCCCAACGGTTCTCCGTATAAAACGGCGCAAACGTCGCCTCCATGTGCGCCCGTGGTCGCAACACACGGCGTGCGAACTGTTTAGCGGAACGAGCGAATGTCTTGAGTTTTGACGGCATCGCTAACGGGGGGTGTAACTCTTATTCAACCCCTGCGTAGCTCTGCCTTCCTCGGCGTTTCGGCGGTAAATATGTAGTAAAAGCGGCAACCGCACAGTCGCAGAGGAACGCAGAGATGCGCAGAGAAGACTTCCAGAGTTAAGGCCCCACATAAACGGAAACATCTTACCGAACGTTCCCGCTTCGTAGTACACTCTCCGACGACTTGCCCAGGCTGTAGATCACGCAGGAGGCTTCCCCACTTGAAAAATAAGTTCCGCCTTATGTCCGCCTTGATGTTCGTTCTTCTAGTCGTTGGTTCATCCGCTGTCATTAACACAACCGCGACGCAGGATCAGCCAACCATTGCGAAAGACTCGATTCAGATCAGAGCGTTTACATTCAATGTTTACAAAGGCAACTACGATGTGTGGAGTTGGGTGCCCGAAATGAAGTTTCGCGTAAATGGCCCGATTGCCAGCGGTAGTCAGCTTTACGTTGAATACACGCTGCCCACCGGTGCGTGGGTGAAGTTTGATTGCGAGACAAACAACATCGAAAAGGGTTACTGGTGGAAGACAGAATGTGGCGGCAGGCAGATACCCGAAGAAAAAGGCAGCCTCTACACCGGTCCAGTGAGTTTCACGATCAAGATGCGCAACGAGCTACAAGGTTCGGATACAACGATGTTCACCGGAAAGATGAAAGTTGCGAAAGCCAAGACGAACGAAGTTGGACCGAAGGCTGCGCAAAAGTTTGTCTACTTCGTGGACCACGATTGGAACCTTCCTATCGGCTACGTTTATCTGACGGCGAGCGATGTCTTTGGTTGGAAACTGCCTGACTTTCACGTGGCCTTCTGGGTACGCGGCGAGGCAACGCGTTTTGATCCCCACCTGTTCTACCAGGGCAAGGAAGTCGGCAAGGTGTTTAAGTACGGTACCGAGGTTGGCAAGCCTGGTTGCGATGTCGAAGCCGAGATCAACCCGACGCATTACGTCGAAGACTCTATGCCTCAGAAGGCAAAATGGGCGCGCGTTGAATGCGACTTCTACAACATTAAAGGCAGCAACACGACAAACGACTCGACGACCGCTGACTTGTTCACGCTCGCTGCGAATCCCGGCGAGTACGAGGTCAAGGTGCTGTGGAACAACAAGCTGGCGCGGTCGATCAAGTTCACCGTTCAGCCGGGTGGAAAATTTGACAACGGCATTGCCACGAGCAATGCGCTTGGTAGCGATCGCGTGATTTTTCCGGTGCAGATCATTGGCGATCAGGATGGCGCGTGGAACAAGACTGCCTGGCAGAGCGAAGCGTTTTACGGCAATCCGCTGAAAGGTTTTGCTGCGTTACCGTGAACTCAAAAATAGAGAGCACGAATTTAGTTCAACGTCGTCCGGTCCACCGTCACGAGGAGATCGCGAACAGCGTCAGTCACGGACTGGCGCTGGCGCTCGCGGTGGCTGCGTTGCCGGTGTTGATCTTGTCTGCCGCGCGAATCGGCAACACGAGGTTTACATTCGGAGTCGTGGTGTTTGGCGCGACGATTATCGTTTTGTATTTAGCGTCGACGTTGTATCACTCGTTGACGCATGAGCGGGCGAAGCAGTTTTTCCGCCATGTGGACCACTGCGCGATCTTTCTGCTGATCGCGGGATCGTACACGCCGTTCACGCTAGGTGTGTTGCGTGGCCCATGGGGCTGGACGTTGCTGACGATCATTTGGGTGCTGGCAGTGGCGGGGATCGCGATGAAGATATTCACCGGTCACCGCCACTGGTGGGTTTCGATGGTGCTTTACATCGTGATGGGTTGGTTAGCGATCGTGGCGATCAAGCCGATCCTGACGCTGGTTCCGTTGCCGGGAATCCTGTTGATCCTGGCCGGCGGAATTGCGTACTCAGGCGGTCTCGCCTTCTTCGCGGCGCATCGACTTCGCTACAACCATTTCATCTGGCACCTCTTCGTCATCGCCGGAACGATCTGCCACTACCTCGCCGTCCTTTGGTACGGTCACTCCACCACTTAGTACTCAGGATCGACTCGCGATCGTCGCTGTCATCGCCTCTGCCGCCCGATGTGCGGCGGGGCTTCGCCGCGCCGCGAAGCCAACTCAGTCCGCGAAGCCGCTCCGCTCGGATCACTTCGCTTTGTAATTGAACGAGATCCGCGTCTCCTCATCCATCACTAACGTGCGAACGAAGCGGTAAGACCGCCCACTCTTCGGTACGTCGATACGGACCGGAAGTATGCCCGCAACGCGACGCTGCAAGTTGGTTACGTTTGCCGACGGAGTCTGCAATTGCGCCGCCCGGTTCTGCCGGGCTTGCTCTTCCAACCTTCTCACGCCATCAATGGTGATGTTGTTGCCGGTGCCCGCGGCCGTCACGCTGACAACTTCGCTAACCTGGCCGATCTCTAGCGTTGTTCCGATCAAGCCCGGTTGAACTCCGGCGAGATTCATTTCGTGTTGCATTTTCTTGAACCCCGGCGCATCGACGGTGACGCGCGTCGGACCAGGCGATGCATTCGCAATAACCCAACGCCCGTCCGAATCAGATCGCGTCGACAAACTAGCACCAGTCTGATTATTAACAACGGTGACGAGGGCGTTCGGAACCACAACTCCGTTCGGATCCGTCACGATGCCGCCAACCTGTCCCGGCTGCAAGTCACTGAGCTCAATTTCGTTTTGAGTTGTGAAGGTTGAAGCCGTGTCGTCGAAGTTTTCGAAATTGGTAGCCAGCATGTCCTGCGTAGCAGCGGGCAAGGACTCCGCGGCAGTCGCATTACCCGCAAACTGTTTCACCTCGAGCCGATCCGGAAGCGACACTTCCCACGTCAACAAGTTGATCGGGATGTCGAGCTTGGGTAGAGCCATGTCGTACTTGCCGTTCTTTGTGAATCGGGTTCCGGTGTGTTGATAAACGAACGACACCGTGTAGGCACGTGAAGAGTCAAGCCCGGCGCGAAGCAACGGCACACGACTACCGTCAGCACCCAGCACCGGCTTCACGCGTTCGCCTTCAACTTCGGTGGAGAGCAGTTGCGCCCCGGGCGCCAACTCGATCTTCACAAACGGTTGCGCATGATTGCGGACGCGCAGTGTTACTTCCGTTAGCGACTTTCCTTCCACTGTCGTAAGCGTCGTGACCGTCGCGCGCTCAGCAACTGCCGACAAGATGCTGGCATCGGGAAACTGCGTCCATTCGAGATTCAGTTTTGGAGTGTCAGTCGCTCGACGGTTGTAACGAAACGCCGCTTGCAACGGGAAATGCGCGAGGGATCGCGTAATCGCTGCAGCTTCACGCACGTCCATTCGCCGCAAACCACCTGACTCCTTCGCAACCAACTCCATCGCGCCGACTCCTTCAATCAACAACTCACCTGTCTCTCGTTGCGCCCCATCGAACGCAAGCAACGGCGCTTCGACCTTCGGATCGCGGTTGGTTTTTTCGATGGCGACCAGAAACTGATGATTCCGCTTCGCGGGATCGTGAACTCTCAACGTCAATATCCCATTCACGACCTCGTGAGATTCGAGCGTCGTACCTGAGGCGGCGGTCAAGTCATAGCCGTCGGGCAATGCCATCTTGAACTCCGCGGCTTCACCCTGGATCACTGTTATGTCGCCGTAAGCAGTGAGCCGAACTTGTGAATCGCCCACCGAAACGACGGTTTTGACGTCAGATAAGAAGCGGACTTCTCGTTGAGCAACCGGCGCCGCGATTTCTCTCGTGGTCCACCAAACGCGTGCGGGTTTGCCGGGCTCGAGCGCCGCTTCGACGATCGTATTTCCATTCACCGACGTGCGACTGGTAACAAGACCGGGCTCGACGCGAACATTTGCATGGTTACCCGGCAGTTCGAGTGTTAACAGCGAAGTGCTTGCGAGTGGGACGGGCAAAACAAATGACGCGCGCCCGGCGTCGATTGTCAGAGCCGATGCGATACCGATCAATACTCCGAACGGACCTGGTCCACTCAGGATTGCTGCATGCGCTGGTCCTTCCTGAATCAACGGCAACGGATTCCCCGGCTGATTTCCTGATCGTCGTGCTTCGAGAATCGTGAGACCCGTGGTAAGCGGCGCTTTCACATTCCCCTCTTGCAGTAACGAGCCATCGATCTCGACCGTGCCGACAAGAGTTTGATTAACGAGTTTGAGTTTGAACGAAGCGCGCGTGAGAACAAACGGCAACGGCGCGGCATCAGCTGTTTTTGGTTTACGCGATGCGAGATCGACGAGCCGATCGTATTCAGCGAGTGAAAGCGTTACGGTGCCGGTGCTGCCCGGCGCCGGTAGTACCGCGTCAATTGTCGAATTACGGTGTTGACCGTAAGCCGTGATCGTCAGAAACAGAATCAGAATCAATGATGCTTTCATCACTCGCCTCTCTTTCTGTTGCGGGAGAAATCAAGTTCGATCGTGGGTATCTGGTTCTCGCTGGTCAGCTCCGAAATGAGAAAGATGGAAGGACCAAAGTGCGGGAACGCGAAACGCAGTGGAAGGTTGCGTGCCGGTCTGGCGCTCTGTTTCTGAACCGGCAGTTTCGAAACGAGGTTCTGAGTCAGAGACGTCATTTCTTCGGGTCGTCGTTCGGCCTGCGACTGAACAGGACGCGGGTTGGAACGCAGCGCCTCGGATTCGGCTTCTACGAACTCAGCAACACGAAAACTTCCTGACAACCCGGGCACCGTCGATAAACGAAACAGCGGTGGGTGATGGACCAGCAAGCGCGACTTCGAGATTGGAAGATCAACGGAGACGAGCGCGAGACGCGTCCGTCCCTTGTCAGACCACGAAGGCGCGCGATCGAGATAAGAGATCTCGACGACGAAAGCCGGCGCCTCTTCTCCACTTTTCGACTTTTCGAGCGGCAACAAAAGCGAACCGTCGGCTCCACGTCCGGGTCGAATCGGACGACCCGCAACCATGGCGCTCCACAACACCGCCGTCGGGGGCAAGTTCAGTTTCAAAAAGTTTCGCTGATTGTTTCTGACGGCGAAGCGCGATTGAACCAACACCTTCCCATCCACCGCGATTAGTGCGTTGTACTCAGCCTCGTCCACGTTAGCGGCCAGCACCGCTTGCGGCGTGTAGCGCGCGACATTCAACGAGAGTGTGCGCGGTGACTGTCCTTCCGCCGGCAGCATGCGAAATGCGATCAGCGACGGGGACGGCCGGCTCGAGATCAACTGGCCCAGTTCACCGGCTTCGGCTTCTTCGAGACCGTTGACTCTTCGTTCCTTGATCTCGCCAGCGCCAAGCACTTCGACAGCCACGCCACCAGTTTCACGTTCAGCTAAAGGCAAACGAATAAGCGGAACGTCCAATTGTCCGGCCCGCGGAAGATGCAACTCGCCGCTCAACGTAAACCGCACATTGTTCGCGACGGCCTCGATGAACGAAACCTTCAGTTCGCGATTGGAAACGTTCCAATCAGCGACCATCGCGCCACTCACCTGGTTGACATTGAACTGGGCCGGTAGTTGGACCACCACTTCCTGTGCGAGGCCCTGCACGACTTCAAGCTGCACTTCGGCGTTGATTTGCGTGGCGTCTTCACCGAGGCCAACGAGTTGTGTAACCACGCCGCGCAGTCGCAGTGGTTGATTGGCGCGCGCATCATCCACGCGGCGACGCCACGCGAAGGTTAACGGCTCACCGCCTTTCCCATTCGCTTTCCAGCGACTTCCGGTAGGCGCCTCCGTGTGGTCCAACAACAATCCGCCCGTGACCTTTACGTCGACGCCTTGTCGCAATAGTTCGATAGTCGCATGTGATACCGCGGAGTTGCTGACAGGAAGATGAAGAATGTCTGTACCGGCCACAGTCGTGACGGGCGCGACGATCTTTAAAGTCAACACGGATCGTCCGGTCTTTGACAGCAACAGATCGAAACCGCCTGGGCCTTTTTCTTTCGGACGAGTAGCGAGGTTGACCGGCTTGCCATCGAGTTGTGCGTCGCGGACCATCAAACCTTCGGGCAGCGGCAAACGCACCCAACCGTTCTTGATCACGTCGACGGTGAGTCGCGCTTCACCGGTCGCCAGGTCGCCGTCAATTTTCAGTTCGTAGTCGATGCGACTTAGTGTTGCTTCGACGGGCGGCGGTGGTGGCTCGGGTGGTTCGGTTTTTGATGCCGCATGTTTGAGAGCCATGTAATCGTTTACCGGCAGCACGACCCAACCGGGACCAGTTGTCGAAGTGGTCGATTGCGCTAACGTAATCGCAACATTTAGAAAGAGCAGTAGGAACAGACAAAGCGACGCTGGAAGACGCATCGTGATTCTCCTTTGCAGATCTGTGCGGTCTTGAAGACACACTTCGAGAAGCATGGCGATAATGAAACGCCGCTAATGATCAATTCCGCACTATGTTCTAGTAGAGACCTGAGGCTGGGGTCCCATCGAGTGTCGGAGCCTAAGATGCAGTCGGGTTGTATGGAGTTGGATTGGCGGTTGAGAACCATCTCTCTGGTGTGTAGCCTTTAAGCATGAAAGCGACGAGGAGACCACGAGTAAAGATCTGTTGTATTGCGAGTGTTGAGGAAGCATGGATGGCGATCGAGCATGGCGCGTCGGCGCTCGGGTTGGTTTCAGCAATGCCGAGCGGTCCGGGGCCGATCCCCGACAGTTTGATTGCTGAAATTGCTGCGACGGTGCCGCCGGGCGTTAGTTCGTTTCTGCTGACGTGCGAGCAGGACGCTGATGCCATCATCGATCAGCAGCGACGTTTGCGAGTGAATACCATTCAGATTTGCGATCGGTTGCCCGCTGGTAGTCATCGCGCACTGCGAGAGGCTTTGCCCGGAGTTGCTCTCGTGCAGGTGGTGCATATTACGGGACCGGAATCCGTTGACGAAGCGATTGAAGTCGCGCCGCACGTCGATGGCGTGTTACTCGATTCGGGTAATCAAGCGCTGGCGATCAAGGAATTGGGAGGAACCGGACGGACTCACGATTGGAGTTTGAGCCGGAAGATACGGGAAGCGATTGATGTTCCGTTGTTTCTTGCCGGCGGCTTAAAGCCACAGAACGTCGCCGCCGCGATTCAGGAAGTACAACCTTACGGCGTAGACGTTTGTAGCGGCCTGCGTCCGAATGGAGCGCTCGACCGCTACAAACTCGCTGAGTTTTTTACACAGGTTCCAAAGTGATGTCGTATCACTTACGTCTCGGCGTGCCTCTGCGTTACTTTGCGTCTTTGCGGTAAACGCAACACCGCCGAGACGCAGAGTAACGCAGAGATCCGCAGAGCAATACCTAAAACGTAAACTTCACCGCGAGTTGCACCTGACGCGGATCGCCCACGCCCGTACGCAGGAAGCCGTCAAAGTTGAACAACCCCGGCGTGACAAGCGGGTTGATGTTGTTCGTGTTGTTGAAAGTATTGAACATCTCGACCACCGGGATGATCGCGTAACGCTCACCGAACCGGAAAGGTCGCTGAATGCGCCAGTCAAACGAGAAATACTTGTTGTCCTTGCGCGCGGTGTTGCGGTTCGTCGCGGTGCGAATGCCGCCCGGAGTGATCGGTTGAGCAGTTCTTCCCTGCACTCGGAAATTGCCTTCGAACCCCCAACCCATCTCGATAAACGTAAAGAAGTTGAACTTGTGACGAATGTCGCGATCGGAAAGCGCGTAATCGAGTTGCAGGTTGTTGATATCAAACGCGCGATCGGTAAACGGATCGCGTTCGTTTGAATCGTCGTCTTTGTCTTTCGCGAGAGTGTAGTTCCACTCGAGTTGATAGCGACGGCTGAACCGCTTGCGCATGCCGGCAGTGAAACCGTCGTAAACCGACTTGCCGACAGAACTTGTCACCATCGTCTCGCCAAGGAATGGCGCGAAGAAGTTGTTGCGATTGATGTTCAGGAAGCGCGTCAGATGAACGCCTTTCGAATGCGTGAAATCGAGATAGAGCGACCAGTCGTTAGCGATCTCCTGTTCGAAACCGACGTTGAAGCTGTAGATGCGCGGGTTCTCGTAATCGCGACTAAACACCCGCACGCCGCTGAAGCACGGGAACGGATTGGAGATTGGGCCCGCAACGCACGGAGTGACACTTGACGGTGGCGTGACGACACCCGGCCACACCGGTCCTGGCACGCCGGACGAAATGATCGGGGTGTTAAGGAAGATCGTCTGTTGTTGAACGCCGTTCGTCGTGATCGATCCGACTTGCGAGAGCATGTTCTGGCGCGCGTAGTAAATGCCGGCACTGGCGCGCAACACCGATTTGCCTTCCTTCGAGATGTCCCACGCCATGCCGAGACGTGGCTGCCACTGGTTCTTCTGATCGGGGAGCGTTCCATCGGACGGAAAACGCGGATCGTTCAGGAAGATTCCGTAAGCCGTATTTTGCGGCGCCACCACGGGTTCGGGAAAAAGCTGCGCTTCCCAGCGCAGGCCGTAGTTGAGCGTGAAGTGGGGCCGGACCTTCCACGAGTCCTGCGCGAAGAAAGCGATGTCTTCGTTGGTGATTTTCGAAAAACCGGCCGCGTCAGTTGCTGGACCAGTCAAACCCGCTCCCTGCAAGTACAGCAGCAACGGACCGCCGTTCGGCGTCGTTCCCACTGGGCACGTTGCAGGCGCGGTGACGAAAGTTCCGTTCGAACAGCCGACTGTATTTGGTCCAAAACCACCCGGTCCAGCCGGCGATGCATAACGCAGGAATCCGGAGACGCTGTCGAAGATATAACGACCGTTAAAGAACCCACGGAACACCTGATCGTTAAGCGTGTGTAGCCATTCGCCACCGACTTTGATCGTGTGATCGCCGGTGATAATCGAGAAGTTGTCTTTGATTTGGGTACGCCAGAGCAGTTCGTCAACGTTCGGTGCCAGGAAGAACGGATTGCCGAAACGGAACGTGGTGGCGAAGCCCATCGCAGTATCAGCGGGAATGTTCGAGGGAATCGCGGAACGGGGTCGCAGCTCGCGAGAGTAAGAGAAGTGGGCCTCGTTCAACTTCGTCGGCGAAATCGTGCTGAAGAGATTTGCGCGGATGACGTTGATCCTCGATGGACCTTCGATACCGTTCGCCGAGTTTCCGTACGTGGAAACATCGAAGGTCTGGTTAGTGTTTTTCGAATGGTCGAAGTTGTACGAGACGTCGAGTTGATTTGCGTCGTTGAGCTTAAAGCTGCCTTTCGTGAAGAAGGCCTGATTGTTGATCTTGTGGCTGATCGGCAGTCCCTCTTCCTGATTGCGCGTAGTTCTGAGGAAGTTGATCAGCGCCAGACGCTGGCAGTCTTCACTGCCGTTGATGAGTGCTTCGTTAGCGAGAATCGTGGGTACTGCGATCGGACACGGGGTGCCGATCGGTTCGCTGAGGTTCGCACGCGTCAGATTTTCGTTGATGCCTTCGAACGCGAAGAAGTAGAACGCGCGATCTCGTTTGATTGGACCACCAATGGTGAAGCCATACTGTTCGCGGTGAAAGTCCGTGAGCGGTTTGCCATCGGAGGTGTTGGCGGTGAGCGCTTCAAGACGTTGGAAGTAAAACGCGCTGCCGTGGATCTCGTTCGTTCCAGATTTGGTAATGACGTTGATGATGCCGCTGGCGGTGCGTCCAAACTCCGCGCTCGCGCCGGTGGCTACGACCTGAAACTCTTTGACTGCTTCGAGTGTGATATCGATCGCAGCGCGCTGTCCGCCGAGTTGCTCGCCGAAGAAGCCGTTGTTGTAATCGCCGCCGTCAAGACTGACGTTATTGAAGATTCCTCGTTGACCGGAGAAGTTGATCTCGTCACCGTCGGGGCCTTGCGTGATGCTGACGCCGGGCGTCAACGTGAGCAAGTCTTCAAACTTGCGGCCCAGGATTGGCGTGGTCGCTACGGCAGTCTCATTGATTGTCGTACTGACTTCGGTTTTTGATGTGTCAACTGTCGGCGCCGCCGTCACGATCACCGTTTCCGCGACATTCGAGACTTTCAGCGAAAACGAAAGATCCAGGGTTTGGCCCACGGTTAGTGTGACGTTCGGATCTTGTGTGGTTGCGAACCCCTGTTTCGCAATCGTGACGGTGTACTTGCCCGGCTGAAGTTGTAGCGCAGTGAAGCGACCTTCCTCATCGGTCGTCAGTGATCTCGAAATATTCGTATCGTTATTCTTAATTTCGACGTTTGCGCCGGGCACGACGGCGCCATTCGCATCCAGCGCGGTACCTCGTATTGCTCCGGTTGTGATTTGACTCTGGGCGTTGGCCGTCAGAGCGATTAGTAACGTAAGTAAAAGTGTTGCGATAGGGTACGGAAGCCGGGGATTTTTGCTTGGCACGGGGGTCGGCATACGGGTCTCCTATTTATGGTCCGATGGGTTGTTGTGACGGAGAATGAATACCACAGTTGAGGCGATTTGTCTGTAAACTGAATTGATTTATGGTAGCCTACGAGCGATTTACTGAGTGAGGGTTCATTCATCGGCCGCTACCGATAAACGACTGGCGATTAGCGACAAACGAGCAGCGATTTTGCGCGCTGCGATAAGTGTGTTCGCGCGCTGCGGTTATTTCAACTCCAAGGTTGCTGACATTGCGCGTGAGGCAGGAGTCGCCGATGGCACGGTTTACCTCTACTTCAAGAGCAAAGAAGAAATTTTGCATTCAATTTTCGATCGCAGTGTGGAAGAAGCTCTCGGCGCCGCGAGGAAACGAGTAGCACGGCTCAAGGATCCGCGTGAAAAGCTTCGTCAAATCGCGCACTTGCATCTCGAAAGGCTCGGTGCGGATCGCGATCTGGCTGTCGTCTTTCAGGTTGAACTGCGCGGCTCGACCAAATTCATGGAAGAGTTTTCAGCAGCCGGCTTTGCTGAATACCTGGCGCTGATTCGATCGACGTTTGAAGAGGGCCAACGTGCTGGGTTGTTTCGTGCGGACTTGAATGCGCGCGTAGTCGCGAAAGTGTTGTTTGGCGCGCTCGACGAAATGGCCACCAATTGGATTCTCTCGAAACGCCGTTACAAACTCGCGCCGATGGCCGATCAAGTGCTGGACATTTTTCTAAACGGAGTGCGCGCGACGTGAAACGCGTAAGCGAGAACATCGAACGCCACGAACCCGTTCCGGTGCACCGTCCGATCGCGCCTAACGAACCGGCGACGCTTGTTGACGTCTTCACGCTCGTTGTGCGCGAGAATAAACGTCCCGACACGCTCAACTATAAGAAGGACGGACGTTGGGTCTCGGTTTCTTCTGACGAAATACTCGCGCGCGCGAAAAACATCGCCGCCGGGTTGCATGCGATTGGCATTCGTCGTGGTGACCGCGTGGCTTTGCTGTCCGAAAGCCGGGTGGAATGGACGCTCACCGATGCGGGTTGCATCTTTGGCGGCGTCATCGATGTGCCGATCTATCCCACGTTGACGCCGCCGCAAGTCCGCTACATTTTGAACGACTCCGGCGCGTCCGCGTTGTTTATCGAGGGACGTGCAAAGTTTGACGAGCTGAAAGCGATCCTCGGTGAGTGTCCGCAGGTTGAGCATGTTGTTCACTTCAATCCTGACGGTATGAGCGAAGGATTGTCACTCGCTCAACTGGAACGTTTGGGATCAGAGTTTCAGCAGCAGAATCCGGGTGCGCTCGATCAATTGGCCCATCAGATCGCGCCGGACGACCTCGCGACGATCATTTACACGTCGGGCACGACGGGTGAACCGAAAGGCGTGATGCTCACGCATTCAAACATCGTCACGAATTTGGTCGACTCGTCGGGCCACCTTTCGTTTGACGTACACGACATTGCGCTATCGGTGCTGCCGCTATCGCACGTTTTCGAGCGGCAGGCGATGTACATGTATCTGTATCGTGGAATGTCGGTTTACTTCGCGGAGTCATTACAGACCATCGGTCCGAATTTGCGTGAGGTGAGTCCAACGATCCTCGTGGGCGTGCCGCGCATCTTCGAAAAGATTTACGACCGGATTCAAGAGCGGGCTGCGGAGGCGGGAAAGTTTGCGGCGACGATGTTGGCGTGGTCCGTTTCCGTGGGACGTGAGTACGCGAAGTACAAGCTGGCACATCGTCCGGTGCCGTTGTTTCTAAAACTCAAGCACGCGATCGCGTCAAAGCTCGTCTTTTCCAAATGGCATACGGCGTTTGGCGGCCGCATTCGTCTGCTGGTCTCCGGAGGCGCGGCCCTGCCGGAAGATCTTGGTTACATCTACTTCGGTGCGGGCATTCCGATCATTCAGGGTTACGGTTTGACTGAAACTTCTCCCGTGATTACGACAAGCCACCTCGACGCGCTCCGCATCGGCACAGTTGGGACGCCGATTCCGAACGTTGACATCAGGATTGCGGCTGACGGCGAGATCGAAGTGCGTGGTCCAAACATCATGCGCGGTTATTACAACAAGCCCGAGGAGACGCGCGCGGTTTTTACTGACGATGGCTGGTTCAAGACGGGCGACATCGGTGCGATGGATGCTGACGGTTACCTCACGATCACGGATCGGAAGAAAGAGCTGTTTAAGACTTCCGGTGGCAAGTACATTTCACCGCAGCCGATCGAACAGGCGATCAAAGCATCGCGTTTTGTGAATCAGGTTGTGTTAGTTGGTTCGGAGCGAAAGTTTCCGGCGGCGTTGATTGTGCCGAATTGGGAGCAGTTGGAGTCGTACTGCAAGTTGAAGGGAATTGAAGTACAGAACCGCCGTGAACTCTGTGAACATCCTCGCATCATCGATCTGCTCGAACGACAGATCGATCGCCTGACTCCGAACCTCGCGCGCTACGAGAAGATCAAAAAGGTCGCGTTGCTTGAAAACGAATTCACGATTGAAGGCGGTGAACTGACGCCGACGCTGAAAATTAAGCGCAGAGTTATCGATCAAAAATATCGCGACGTGATCGAGAAGTTCTACGACTAATTCGTATCCGAGGTCTTTGTTGGCGGTGGATCGCTTAGATGAAGCGATTTCAGGATGCGATCTGCGGCGTCTTCACCGGCTCGTCGCAATAACGACTCGCGGTAAGTCGGAAGCGACGAACCAGTCGGTCGTCCCACGGATATCGGACCCTTCCTCACACTGTTCTCATAGGTTCTGCCGCTCGCTAAAACTTTTGCAGTACCCGGGGCAAAAACTACGTAGTCGACTTCGAATTCGTACCTTCCATCACTACTGGCCGACATCCTGTCTACTACTAAATTAATCAACACAACGTAAGTCGTCTTCCCGTCCTTTGCTTTTTTGATCGCCTCGCCACGCGACATCTCTCGTTGTGAGACGTCGACCGCAAGACTCGTCTTGTCGCGCAATCGATCAGCACAACCATTTCTGGCCGCTTCATAAAACGTGATCGGAGCGTAATCGAAGGCGGTACGATCGCCGGTGGCGACCAGAAAGTGCATGTCGCTGTCAGATCGTTTCGGCTTGGGTGTTGGCGTTGGTTCGGGAGTCGGTGTCGGCACGGGCGCCGACGGCGGAGGCTTCGCCTGTCTCCGCCCGGATTGTGCGTTTGCGGTGAGACAGCAGAACGCAACGAGCAGAGCCACGGAGACACCAAGCAGGGTTGCAGTTGGTCTTATTCTCATATGCTTTGCTGCGGGAGAGACGGGCTATTTAGCTTAGTCGGACGGCTAATTGTAGCACCAATAGTGAGATTCTGAAGCCTGTTTTGCTACACTGCGCGTTCTCCCGACCTGAGGCCCACTAGACATAAATGGACAACACTGAGTTAAAACTCGTGATCACCAACGTCCGCGACCAGGCGCGGTTGACGCGGTCGTTTGACCTGCGCCCGGCAGAGAATTCGGGAGATGCGGCGCACATCGAGTTCATGCCCGGGCAGATTGCGATCCTGAGCGTGCCCGGCGAAGAACCGGCCTATTTCGCATTTGCGAGCGCGCCCGGCGACGAGGAGCTGGAAGTGCTTGTGAAGCAAAAAGTCGGCGCCAGCAAAGCTCTCTACGACATGCAGGAAGGCGACGAGATCATGTTGCTTGGCATCTGCGGAAACGGTTTTGATCTGGACCAACAAAAACACCGCGACCTCGTTTTTGTCGCCATGGGCACCGGCGTCGCTCCATTGCGGTCTGCGTTGCGTCACGTCATGAGACACAGGGAAGATTTTGGACAACTCGTTGTACTTTACGGCGCGCGCACGCCGGACGATTTCGCTTACAGCGACGAAGTGCAAAGCTGGGCGGATGCTGGCGTTGAACTGCGTCAGGTGATCTCGCGTCCTGACGGGCACGATTGGTCCGGGCCGACCGGGTACGTTCAGTCGCTGCTGGATCACGTGCTACCGGATCTGCCGTCGCCTGTGGCCCTGATTTGTGGTTCGCGCGAGATGATCGAACAAACGCGCGAACGACTCGGAAAGATGGGATTCAAGCCGGAAGAGATCCTGACGAACTACTAAGAGCTGCTTGCACGAAAAGTACATCTACGGAGCAGATTGTTTCCCGCAAAGGCGCCAAGGCGTAAAGAAATCCTTTAAAAACGCGGTAGCGCTTTGCGCCTTTGCGGGAGACATAAGTTAAAGAAAAGAGACTTTTCGTGCGAAGCAACTAAGAGACTAAGAGCAAAAACAATGAGACACGCACTCAAACTCACCCCTTTGTTTCTCGTCCTCTTCCTCGTCATGACTGCTTGCAGCAGCGGAAACAGCAGTCAGGCCCGCGAAGAACTGGCGCGTTTGAACGTTGAATACAGTGACGGGAACTTCATTGAGAACGCCCGGCAGGGCAACGCCGACGTAGTGCATCACTTTCTGGATGCAGGCATGAATACCGAAGTCAAAACAAGAGACGGACAGACGGCGTTGATGGTCGCCGCCCTCGCAAATCAGGCGGAGGTAGTCAAGGTGCTGCTTGAGCACGGCGCGGATGTGGACGCGAAAAACAAGTACGACGGCACGGCACTGATGTCCGCTGCCTGGAAGGGTCACTCTGAAGTAGTCGATCTGCTGCTTGCTGAAGGACCGGATCTTTCGATCAAAGACAGTCGAGGTATGACGGCGCTGATGTTCGCCGCGTGGGAAAATCACACGGGAATTGTAAAAGCGCTTTTGGCTAAAGGGGCCGATGTGAATGCTCAGGATGCCAACGGCTGGACGGCCCTTATGCGCGCAGCATTCAAGGGTTACTCAGAGCCCGTTGCGGCACTGATCGACAAAGGCGCTGAAGTGAACGTTCAGAACAGCGACGGCAAAACAGCAATGAACGTTGCAGAGGAACAGCGCCACACGCAGATAGTTCAACTATTAAAAGACAGCGCCACCCGGTAAATTCCGAGTCCTAGCGCCTCTCATTCTATAGTGGACAGGTAATCCCGTTTTGGGCCACCATCGCCTGAACACACGCAATCGCCTCGTTAGCATCGTCCACAAGATCCTGACCAGTCGTGCCAACAGTCGGATCGCTGTTGATACTGCCGGACGCGATCAGTTGGTTAACCTTGTCTCGAAAGTCCGTTAGTTTTTGAATCGCGGTGCAGAGTTTCCCTCCGGCGAGGGCAGTTGAAGCATCGTCGAGTTTATTGAGGAGACCGGCTCGATTTTTCTCCGCATTTTTTCCTGTGATTACGACTGTTTCGGTGTCGGCTCGCAAGCCTGTAATCAACGCCTGACAGTCTTGCATGAAGCTGGCGTTTACCTGCACCGCGATAAACGCCGGTGAGAGCATAAATACCAATGCGAAAGCAATGCTTCGCACTAGTCCATTCCTATGGATCCTCATTTTCACTCTCCCTCCCACTTGGGTTGAGTTTCAAATTCGAATTATCAGGGGCTAATTCACTTTTTTCGGGGACACCAATTCTAGTCAGTCATCGAGAGGGTTGGCAATCGCCAATTTGGTCCATAGCAATTTTGGCATATAGAAATCCGTTGACTCTGTTGTTCATTAGGTGTAAACGACACCCCACGCACGCTTCCAGTTTCTCTCTGTTCATTGGGGGGAGGAACTTGGTCACTCACAAGTCCCAGAACCGATGAGAGAAGCGCGCCATATCTGCTATCTCTCGCCGTCAACCTGGTTCGAAGACTCGGTCTTGATTAGCGTCCTTTGTACCAGCCGCATAGAACCATCAGGGCTACCAGGGGTCAGTTAACTACAGCACAAAAGTTTCACTAACACTGGATTCCTCCAGAGCCAGGGTAAGTGTATGCGTCGGTCCGGCTTTAACCCGGCCTGGCCCACGTAGGGTTACTAACGTGCGAACCTCAGAGGAGAATTCTATGAAGATCAAGGCACTGAAGCTATTGACGCTGACTTTTCTGCTCATAGCTTGTGCGGTTCCAGTGCTCTTGCTAAGTGGCAATGCATCGTCCGAATCTGACCCGTCCCTCGCAGGCCTGGGGTACGGCAGCGTCGAAACGTTTAATGCCAATTACAAAGAGTGGGAAGCGCAGTACGAAAAGAACGGCGGAGACAAGAACATGGTCCTGGCCATGGGATGGTTTAAGGGTCTTTCAACGGGACACACTTACGCCAGTGGTCTCGCGAAATTCAATCTCGCCGATGGAAATGTCACTCTGGCGATCAACGGACTTTCCAAAGATGAAGCATGGGACGTCTGGATGGTTGATAGCGCTGCCGGCAGCATCGGTCTCGAAAGCGATGACAACATGATGCGGATCGGCAGTTTAACTCACGAGAAAGACGTTGCGACTCTTGCCGCCAGCCTCGGCAAAGATGCCTTTACGAAGTTCAATATGGACCTCGTTATCGTCACGAAGGCCGGCAAGACCCCAATCGAAGATCGAACGATCATCGGTACCACGTCGCTGTTCCATCGGATGTATCGCAGCAAACAGCAGGGACAGTTTGGAGTGCTCGCGGATGCAGATCCAGTCGCTCCCGCGCCTGAGAACCGCAATCTGTTCCGGAAGATTGTTGATGCGATCAGCCCGACTGCTTCGGCGCAAATCGGTCCGATCCCCAACCCCAACACTCCGCTGCTTCAATCAATCACGCGCGGGCGGCAGAGCTTCTTTAACGAAACGTTCAACGGCAACGGGCGGACTTGCGGCACGTGTCACCGCGAGAACGGCAACCTGACGATCGACGCGGAATTCATCGACGATCTACCGCCAAACGATCCGATTTTCGTCGCCGAGTTTATTCCGGCCCTTGCGAACAACTTCGAGAATCCAGTGCTGATGCGAAAGCTTGGCTTGATTCTCGAAAATCCTGATGGCTTTGGAAATCTGGCTAGCAATTTCGTGATGCGCGGCGTCCCGCACACTCTGGCGCTGCTGCAAAACACGCTGACTCCTGTTGCCGGCGGAGGGGATGGAACCACAGTCCCGCCGAACGAAAGAACTGGCTGGGGTGGTGACGGCGCACCGGGAACTGGAACTCTGCGCGAGTTCATTATCGGCGCGATCGTTCAGCACTATCCGAAGACCTTGAACCGGCAGGCGCCCGGAGATTTTCGTTTTCCGACGACGGGCGAACTCGATGACCTCGAGGCATTTCAGAAGTCGATGGGCCGTCGAGCGGATCTGGACCTGGCGGCTATGAAGCCGAAATTCAGGAATGAAGTCGTCCGGTTAGGAGTCGACATTTTTAACAATGGTGGGTCTGTTTTGGGTGGATCGAACGAGGGCGCAGGCAAGTGTTTCTTCTGTCACTTGAATGCCGGCGCCAGCGATTTCTTCTTCCCGGGACAGAATGCGAATTTCAACACCAACGTTGAAGGGCTGCCTTCGCAACCGGCGGATCTCGTGACACCGGCACAGCTCAATCCACAGGATGGTGGGTTTGGTCAGTCGGGTATCTCGCCCACCGGCGGCATCGGCAACGGGACGTTCAATACACCGGTGCTGGTGGAATCGGCAGACACTGGTCCATTCTTCCATAACAATTCGATTGAGACGATTGAAGGCGCAGTTGATTTCTACAACAGCGAGGCCTTCAACCAGTCACCGGGCTTCGGTTCGTTGATCGGTGGAATCAGGCTTGAAGCCACCGAGGTCGTCGCCGTTGCTGCGCTGCTGCGTGTCATCAACGTGTTGGAGAATGAGCGGTCGGCGAGGGACCTGATCGAACGCATCAAGATCGCCACGAGTTCGGCACAGGCGAAAGAACTGGCTGATTTGGCTGTCTCTGAGATCGACGATGCGATGGAAGTGCTTGTGGGCGGCGGGCTGCACCGAAAGGCGCAAAAGGAATTTGTGAAAGCCCGCGGCAACGCTATCAAAGCAGGCGCTGCGTCGAATGCCAGTGGGCGGATAACTGAAGCCAACAAGGCTCTTGCTAATCTGACCGTGGCGAAGGACGACATCATCGACCCGTAAAAGTTAACTTCGCGTCCCGCGTTTATCGCGGAATGTGCCTTAACCAGATGCAGACGGTGGAGTACGATCCCATCGTCTGCATCTGTGCTATATACTCCCGCCTTCCATGTTTCCGAATGCACAAGATGCGCTTCCGCTTCCTCTCCGCCCCAACCTCGAACGCTATCAGAAACTCGCGAGGGGTTTAGTCACGGCCTGCAAGTCGGGTGATCCGGATGCGATTGGTGACTGGGCCGAGGCGTGGCTGAAAACGCTCGTCAAACAAAGCGGAATCAAACTCGGGCGCAAAGCGTCGCGCGTAATTGGACGCTGGACTAATCAGGTCGAAGGGTTTGTTCAGCGCAAATTATCGAACGCTGGTGGTCCACAGTGTCGCCTCGCAGACGCGCAATCTGTTCTCGCTCAATCACACGGGTTTGAGAATTGGACCAAATTCGCCAAACATCTCAATGGGCTTTCGCAAAAGAGTTCACTCGTCGCAAAATTTGAAGCTGCTGCCGACGCGATCTGCAACGGCGACATTAAGACGGTCAAACGACTGTTGCGAGAAGAACCGCGCCTGATCCATTCACGTTCGACGCGCGAGCATAAGGCGACCTTGCTGCACTACGTTTCAGCAAATGGAGTTGAGGGATATCGCCAGATTACGCCGAAAAACATAGTCGCAATTGCGGAAGTCCTGCTGGACGCCGGCGCTGATGTTAATGCCGAGGCAGACGTGTACGGTGGAGGCGCGACTACCCTCGGGCTGGTTGCTACGAGTGTTCACCCGTTTCGCGCCGGTGTGCAGAATCCTCTCATGCAGATCCTGTTGGACCATGGTGCACAAATCGATCACGTTACCAGCGCAGGTAATCGCCATCCTGCCGTGAAGGGAGCTTTGGCGAACGGACGCGGTGAGGCGGCCGTGTTTCTCGCCGATCATGGCGCACGATTGGACCTTGAAGATGCGGGCGGCGTCGGTCGTCTCGATGTTGTCAAAGGATTCTTCAATGCGGACGGAAGTTTGAAAAGGAAGACGAGTCGAAAACAGTTGCAGTCGGCTTTAAAACTTGCGTGCACGTGGGGGCGGTTGAACGTCGTCGAGTTTCTGCTGGACAAAGGTGTCGATCTGAGCGAACAAAAAGGCGATGGTCAGAGTCCGCTGCACTGTGCAGCGATTGGCGGTCAACTGGAAGTAATCAAGTTTCTGCTGAAACGCAATGTGCCGCTCGAAACGAGGAACATTTATGGTGGAACTGTTTTAGGCCAAACACTCTGGTCGGCCGCGCACGGCGGAGATCCCAAGTTGTATGCGGAGATCATTACGGTATTGATTGAAGCCGGTGCTCGCGTTCCCGGGCGGCATGTGCCCGTTAACAAACCGATCGACGATCTGCTACGGCGTTATGGCAGCGAACCCGAACCTACGTGGTACTGGTTTGGTGAAGAGCCTCGTCGCACTCGCCGGAAACGTTGAGCATGCTACGGCGTTTTGACTTTCTTACAAGGACTCTATCTCGACTCCCTGAAGATTAGATGTCGCTCGAATCTCGAGCGGTGGAGTTTTCACCTCTATTTTGAAATCGCGCCAATTCTCTGTAACGACGATCGCCTTCCACCGTCGTGCACTCACCGCGATTAGAACATCAAGCGCCATGCGTTGTGAGGCACCGGCTGGAAGTGATTTCTGTCGTCCTCGTTGGTAACGTTTGCGATTGAGGGTCAGAGAAAAGACGCGCGGTCCATAAAAACTGGATTATAAGGACAGAGTCAGAGTAAGGTATCCCGGCATCATACTAACCTTCCACGAAGGACACATCGATGAGCAAAAGTGCACTGGCCCTACTATGGCTAACGCTGGTTATTTCTGGAGTGGCGGCCCAATCGCGCGTTCCCACGCTTGATGAGCTTGTGACGCTGAAAACAGTCGGCGGCACGGAAATCTCGCCCGACGGTAAATGGGTCGCTTACACGGTTAGTCATGGCGATTTCAAGCAGGATGCCTTCATAACTCAAATCTGGCTTGCGAACACCGATACCGGAAAAAGTATTCAACTGACGCGCGGGGAGAAATCCTCAACGGCCCCGCGCTGGTCGCCGGACGGCCAGTGGTTGGCGTTTCTAAGCAACCGGGTTGAAGAAAAGAACCAGATATTTCTAATCGATCCGAGTGGCGGCGAGTCTCGACAACTGACCAAGTCGGAAACAGCATTAAACAACTTCGTGTGGTCGGAAGACGGAAAGACGATCGCCTACACGGCAGCAGAACCGACAGCGAAGCCGTTGAAAGACCGCAAGGAATACTACGGTGACTTCGATGTGGTGCGCGCTGGTTACACGCACGTTCACATTTGGACTCTTGATGTTACCGAAGCGATGAAGTCGCCAATCGCCGGCAAACAGCGTACGAAGAAAACCGATTTCAGTGTTAGTTCATTCTCATGGTCGCCTGATGGATCGACAATCGCTTTTAGCGCCACGATAAATCCTGACCTAATTCAGGGAACCACCGGCGATATTTACCTGCTAAAGCTGAGCGATGATTCGGTGAAGAAGATCGTCGATCAGCCCGGACCTGATACGAATCCGCTCTTCTCGCCGGACGGCAAGCAGATTGTTTTCTCTTCGGTCATGGGCGAAAAGCTTTACTTCGCCAACAATTCCCGGCTAGCGATTGTGGGAATCGATGGCGGCAAACCGAAATCCATCACTGATGGTTTTGATGAGAATGCGGGACTAATCGAATGGAACCGCAACGGAATCTACTTTGGAGGATTGCAGAAAACAGCTTCGCACTTGTTTCGCGTCGATCCGGTGAGCGCAAGAATTACCCGCGTTTCGCAACCCGATCACCTGATGGCCGGCGCGTTCTCAGTTGCGCGCAGCGCCGACCGGATTGCCTTCACTGTTTCGTCGCCGACCAGCGTCGGCGAAGTGTTCGTCTCTGACACGCGCAGCTTTACGCCGCGCAAATTGACGAACTTCAACGAGCAAACAAAATCCTTCACGCTCGGCACCCGCGAAGTGATCTCGTGGAAGAGCCAGGACGGCACGACGATCGAAGGTGTTTTAATCAAACCGGCTAATTTCGATCCGGCGAAGAGATATCCGCTGCTTTGCATTATTCATGGTGGACCGACGGGAATCGATCGTCCGGTGCTGCTCACGCCGGATGCTCGTTACTATCCATCAGACATCTGGGCGGCACGCGGCGCGTTGATCTTGAAAGTTAATTATCGAGGCAGTGCGGGCTATGGCGAGAAGTTTCGCAAATTGAATGTGGGTAACCTCGGCGTCGGCGATGCATGGGATGTTTTATCGGGTGTCGATTTCCTGATTGCGAAAGGCTGGGTCGACAAAAACAAAGTCGCCTGCATGGGCTGGAGCCAGGGTGGATACATCTCTGCGTTTTTGACGACCAGTAGCGATCGATTTGTTGCGATCTCAGTCGGCGCCGGAATCTCAAACTGGGCGACCTACTACTACAACACTGACATAACGCCGTTCACGATAAATTACCTTGGAAACGATCCTGCGGAAGATCCAGCGATTTACGCAAAGACGTCGCCGATGAATTACATCAAGACAGCCAAAACGCCCACGCTAATTCAGCATGGCGAATTCGACCGCCGCGTACCGATCGCCAATGCTTACGAACTGCGGCAGGGACTGGAGAACCGTGGCGTGAAAGTCGAGATGGTTGTGTATAAAGGTTTCGGTCACGGCATTAACAAACCGAAATCAATGCGCGCGGTGATGCAGCATAATTTGTCCTGGTTCAATCACTACATCTGGGGCGATCCACTGCCGGACCTGACTGCTCCTGAACTGCCGACGAAGAAAGAGGCGACGGATGGGAATCGTTAACGAGTAAGCACCGTCACCAACACGCATTGGGTATTTCTCGTACTCCCTGTACTTCGGGAGCCGGTCGAAGCACGGGGAGCGTAAACCAAAAGAGAGCGGTGGTTTTTCTAAGATCCAATTTATCTGATTCCATACAATTCTCCCTGCTTAATGAGATCATCCGTAGCAACTTCATTTATTCCGGACAAAGTTCACTTTATGACGGAACCGACGGTACTCGCCAACATGTGGGTTCGGTCATAAAGTGAAATTGGGTTATTACTGGAATCAACAACTTACGCGGACGATTCGGTCATAAAATGAAATTCTTGTTCGGCATAACTTGAAATTTTCGCATTCCGCTTATTTTTGTTGGCGCTTACTGCCTCGTTGTCTTAATTACTGTGCCTTTGGAGCTACCGACTATTGACGGTAGTTGTTGAGGCGCTTTATACTCCACAACCCTACGTTACCTTCAGAGTTAGAGAGTCGACTTAATGCAACGCATTCGTCCGAAAATCGCCTTGCGCGGATTTAAGCCCGGTGCAAATGGAGCGGCTCATGTTCTGGGTGAATTGGAATCTTCGGTGATGGAGATACTTTGGAATGAGTCGGGACGCTCCGTTACCGAAGTAGAGGACGAGTTGCGGAAACGACGGAATATCGCACACACAACCGTGCTGACGACGTTGGATCGGATGTTCCGCAAAGGTTACTTGAGTCGCGAGAAGCAAGGGAAAGCATTTGTCTATTCGGCGCGCTACTCGCGCGATGAATTTGAACGCGGCTTGGCGCAGGAAGTCTTAGGTGCTTTGTTGAATCACTACCGCACGCCTGCGCTATCAGCGTTTGTCGATCTGGTCGGCGAGAACGAACATACGCTGGACCAGTTGGAGGCGATGATACGTGAAAAACGCCGCAACGGCGTGTCTCGCAAGTGAACGGCATTACGAAGAGGTCAGTTGCTAATTTCTATCGTCGAAAACTTCGTACTTCTTTCCACGATCTTCGCGTTGGTGTCCTTCGCTGCTGCCGGAATAGTAAAGCTGGTGGTCCGACGTCAACGTCGCGAACTGAGAACCATTACTCTGATCCGGCTTTATACCTGGGCTTTGATACTTCCACCCGTTTTGGCGCTATGGATCGTGGCGGCTGCTTTTCTTCCCGAGTTCTGGATGCCTGATGCTTTCAATGCTGCCCACAGCACCCCACACGAATTGCACTTGCTTGGGGATCTCACCGCAAGACTAGAACCGACGCTTGCATACATGATGTTACTCTTCGCTGCCGGTGCGGGTTTGTTCACAGCGTGGTCCGGGTGGCAGAACTACCTGCGTGTGGCCCAACTGATAAGCAGACTGCAAATGAATGCCGAACCCGCGGAACTGCGTCAGATCGCCAGAGTCGAAGAGACAGCGCAACGATATGGTTTTAAGGTGGGATTAGTGATGAGTGACTATCCGTTTTCATTTGTATGGGGATTCACTCGTTCAAAACTGATTGTCTCAACGGGTCTATTACGCACCTTGAACGAGTCAGAACTGATCGGCTTACTCGAACATGAAGCGGCGCACCACGAACGACGCGACAACCTGATCAAACTAACACTGTCCTTTTGCACTTACGCATCGCTGGCTTTCGTTCTCACTCGTCGGTTACTGACCTGGCGTGGATTAGAGGTCGAACGTCTTTGTGATGAAGTCGCGGTTTCACGAACAAAGGCACCCCTGGACATTGCTTCCGCATTAGTGAAGCTGCGTCGACGGACCTCCCCGACACCAGTTACAGCTTCGAGCTTCATAGCCGAAGACATATCAAGTTTTCACTCCCGCGTCTCGCGGTTGATTGACTCTGAAGGTGACAAGACTTCGATTACTTCGGGATCTGTTAGTCCTAGACAGATCGCCATAGGTTTTAGCCTCTTGTTTGCCGGTTCCTTGTTTATCTCAACATACTTTTTCCCACTTGCATTTCACCGCACGGTGGAGTCGTTAATTCAGCTTCTCGCCTAAACAAATGTACAACTTTCATCGATACATTCCTGAGCTCTCAAAAACTACCGTGGGTAGTCGGAAGGTACTGTTCCTGGTAGTGACACTCTTTTTGGTTCAATTCGGTTGCAGTCGCGCGCAGCCGGCTGCCGAAGAACATGAAGAGGAGGCGCTCTCACGCACCGAGTTCACTGAACGGATTGAAAATTTTTTCGAACACGATCCACTGAAGGCGGGTAAGCCGAGTCAATTCCTGATTCACTTGACGGATCTCTCCGATGGCACGCCCGTCGAGAAAGCAGAAGTCACGCTCATCACTCGCGCTAAAGATGGCAGCGAAGTTATGCAAACCAAAGCTCGCGTCGGTAAGGTGACGGGCATTTACGTAGCGGACGTATCGATTACGAATCGCGGTGATTACGACATCGAGTTTCAGGTCAAAAACGCAAAGCTGGATGAGCGGATGTCGCTGAAAGATTTCAAGGTGGAGTGAACTGATTGTGAAGAAACTTTGTGTAATTACGTGTTTGCTGTCGGCATTGTGGATGCCTTTTACACTGTTCGCTCAAACGTCGTCCACGGTTTCGCCTGACTATCTCTCTCTGGATACGGCAACTGAACAGTTTCTCCGCAAAAACCTTTCCGTCGAAGCCGCGCGTCTAGAAGTCGGAGTTGCACAGGCCGAACGGATCGGTGCGCGACTTAGACCAAGACCGGGGCTGACCATCAGCGCGGAAAATTTGCGAATCTCTGGTGAGACTCCGGCCAATAGACTGCAGGAGTACGGTATCTCTGTCGCGCAACCGATCGAGCTAGGAAACAGAAGAGCTTTGCGCATGGTGGTTGCCGAACGAACCGTTTCCGTGTCCGAAGCACGTTTAATGGAAGAGTTAAGACGTCAGCTCTTCGACGTAAAACGAACCTACTACGAATCAGTGCTGGCGCGTGTGCTACTGGATATTGAACAAGAAAACCGGGACAACTTTGAAGGACTCGTCAAGTTCAACACTGTTCGCTTCGAAGAAGGATATATAGCCGAAGGAGATCTTATTAAGGTTCGTTTAGAGCGAACAAAGTTCGACTTCGCAGTTGCAAATGCAGAACTCGCTTTGCGCAGGGCCAAGATTCGACTACTTGAGTTGATCGGGGAACGAGATTTCGAACGGGCTCTTAGAGTGGAGACAAGTAATCGTCTGCAAGTACCGCCAGTTGATCTGAACCTGGCGCAGTTAAAAGAAACTGCATTAGTTAATAGACCCGAAATAAAAGTCGCTGAGGCTCAGCTTGCGTTGGCAGATTCATCAATCAAACTGGAGCGCTCCGAAGCGAAGGGCGAAGTCACCCCATACGTAGGTTACAAACGAGTCGGTGTGGATAACACGGTACTCGCGGGCGTCACAGTGCCGCTGCCGATTGGTAACCGGAATCAGTCTGGGATTGCGCGAGCCGAAGCCGAACAAAAAGTTTCAGAGACAAATCTGAATCTCGTCCGCAACAGGACCCTGGCTGAAGTTGAAGCGGCGTATCGCGCCTACGAGACCGCGCGTGAACAGGTAAGAGCATATGAAGCCGGGCTTCTGAAACAGGCCGACGAGTCGCGGGAGATTCAACTCGGGGCTTACCAGGAAGGCGCGACTGAGTTGATTACGCTGATTGAAGCGCAAAAGACGAGAACGGAAGTTCGCGCCAACTACTATCGCGCAATTTTCGATTACTACACGAGCATTTTTCAATTGGAACTGGCTACGGGAACCGACATTAAGATATGAGCAAACCTAATCACAACGATCCCATCGATCAGACATTGAGCAGCGTCAACGGTAGTTCCAGACGCAAGCAAATCATTATCGTCGGTGTTGTCGGGGTTTTTGCGTTGCTCGTCGTATTCGCCGCAATACTCTGGCTGCGTCCGGCGAAAGAAGTGAAGACTGAAGCACCTGCGGCCGCGCCCACTGCCGGAAAAGTCGCTTTTTTAATGGAGCAGCAGTGGCTGATCCGGATGAAACTCGCACTCGTCGAAGAGCAGACGGTCGCACGCCAAATCACAGCCACCGGTCGAGTGATTCCAGCAGCAAACAGTCAGGCAGTAGTTGCGCCGCCTGTTGGTGGCATCGTATCGACCAGGAACCTGCCACGCATGGGCCAACACGTCGCGCAAGGTCAGACGATCGCCGTGATTCAACAGGTCGCGACCTCTGCCGAACAAGCGCAAGTGCGAGCGGCGGCCGCCTCACTGAGTCTGGAAAACGCTCGACTCGAGGCAGACAGACGTACGGCGTCAGGTGAAGTCGAGGCGGCACGTATTCGCCTCGATCTCGCAACTAAAGAAGCCGCGCGAGCGCAACGACTCTACGAACGCAAAGCGTTTTCTGAACGACAAATGCAAGCTGCGGAAGCAGATCTAAAAGCAGCCAAAGCAACGTACGATGCGGCAGTGAAACGCCTGGAAGCGTTGGGCAATTCACCGTCAGCCGAGAGATCAAGAGCGAGCGTCGGAAGTGCGAATGCGAGCTACACGGTTCGCGCGCCACTAAGTGGCTATGTCACGAAAGTGAATAAATCAATCGGAGAACAGGTCGCTCCCGGAGAAGCCATAGTCGAGATCAGCAACCTCAATACAGTCTGGGTAGAGGCTCCGATATTTGAGAAAGACCTGAGTCGATTAGGCGGAAACATATCGGCGACGTTCACCACGCCTGCTTATCCCAATCAGGAGTTCAATGGAACCGTGGTCGACGTCGGCGCAGTCATCGACGAACAAACCCGCGCTACGAAGGTGATCTTTCAACTGCCAAACGACGGGCGTGCTTTGCGTCTCGGGATGCAGGCCAACGTTCGCCTCGACGCGGGTGAGCAGATCCCGGCGATGCTGATTCCGAGAGAGGCTGTGCTGGAGCACGAGGGCAAGAAGATTGTTTATGTACTGCTGTCGGGCGAAGAGTTTGAACGCCGTGAGGTGACCATTGGAGACGAACTGGGAGGCAAGGTTGCCGTGCTCTCAGGACTCAACAAAGGCGAACGTGTTGTCACGCAAGGCGCCTATCAGTTGAAACTCCAGGAGTTGCAACCGGCTGAAGCTGGCGCACACACGCACGAGACATAGAAGGAGATCCGCACGCGTGCTTAACAGGATTATCGAGTGGGCGCTACGCAATCGCCTCCTGGTTCTAATCGCCGCCGGTGCGCTGCTCATTTACGGCGGCATTGTTACTTATCGTGCTCACGTCGACGTCTTTCCGGATCTCACTGCACCGACAGTCACTATCCTGACTGAATCGCACGGACTCGCGCCCGAAGAAGTCGAGTCACTGGTTACGTTGCCGATTGAGGCTGCGATGAACGGAACTGCCGGCGTTTTCCGGGTACGCTCAAACTCCGCGATCGGAATCTCGATCGTTTTTGTCGAGTTTGAATTTGACACGGACATCTATCGCGCGCGCCAACTTGTTACTGAGAAGCTGCAACAGGTGCGTCTGCCAGCTGGAGTTCCACCTCCGGTGCTTGGTCCAATTTCATCGACGATGGGCGAGATCATGTTGATCTCCATGACCAGCAAGACAACATCGCCGATGGAACTGCGATCGATTGCGGATTGGGTTGTGCGGCCACGACTACTCGGCGTTTCAGGCGTTTCTCAGGTGATGATCATCGGCGGCGAGACCAAGCAGTATCAAGTGTTGGTCGATCCCGCAAAACTCGCCGACTACAAACTTACCCTCGAACAAGTCACGGAAGCAGTCGGCGCGTCGAATGCAAATGCTTCCGGTGGTTTTCTCGAGCGGCCTAATGAAGAGTTTCTGATCCGCGGGCGGGCCCGCGTTTACTCAACTGAGGATCTCGCAAATTCAGTCGTCACAGTTCGCGAAGGCGCGTCAATTCTTCTGAAGAACATCGCGACAGTGCAAGAAGGTGCGGCATTGAAGCGAGGGGACGGCAGCTACAATATGCAGCCGGCCGTCGTTGCCACTATTCAGAAACAGCCCAACGCAAACACGCTCGAGCTGACGGAACAGATCGAGCAGACGCTCGCCAGTCTTAAACCAACTCTGCCTTCGGACGTCACGATCGACACGAAAGCATTTCAGCAAGCTGATTTCATCAAACGTGCTATCGGAAATGTCAATCGGTCGCTTATCGAAGGCGGGTTGATGGTGACTGTGATTCTGTTTCTCTTCCTGTGGAACTTCCGGACGACGTTTATCAGTCTCACCGCTATTCCCTTATCGCTCGTAACGGCGATCATCGTAATGAGCTACTTCGACATTACGCTCAACACGATGACACTCGGGGGGCTGGCGATCGCAATCGGCGCACTCGTGGACGACGCGATCATCGACGTCGAGAATGTGTTCCGGCGGTTGAAACAAAACGCGCATTCTGCGACACCTGAGCCAGTCACAACAGTAATCTTTAAAGCGTCGAGCGAAATCAGGAATTCGATCCTATTCGCGACGCTGATCATCATTCTCGTGTTTCTGCCGCTCTTTAGCCTCGCCGGTTTCGAAGGCCGGATGTTTGCGCCGCTCGCCTTTGCTTACATCATCTCGATTACAGCGTCGCTGTTTGTGGCACTCGCGGTAACTCCCGTGCTCTGCTACTACCTGCTGGGCCGTTCGAAGCTCTTACAGGACGAGCGAGATTCAAGACTTGTGGCATGGTTGAAGCGACGCTACGCAAACATTTTGAATTGGACGTTGCGACATCCGTACAAGATCATCGGCGGCTCGGCTGTGATGCTTCTGATCGCCGTGCTGCTGTTTCCATTTATGGGTCGAGAGTTTCTGCCTCCGTTTAACGAGGGCGCACTTAACATAAATGCGAGTCTGCCGCCAGGCAGTTCGTTGCAGGAGTCAAATCGCATTGGAAAGATCATTGAAGCAGCGATACACGAAGTTTCCGAAGTAGTCTCGACTACACGGCGCACCGGTCGAGCGGAGCTCGACGAACACGCAGCTGGCGTAAACACGAGCGAGATCGAAGTCGTTACTAAAGAGGGTGATCGGCCGCACGCGGAGATGATGGATGAGGTGCGGCAAAAGCTCGCTCGTATACCCGGAGTAACTGCCGAGGTGGGCCAACCTATTTCGCACCGGATCGATCACCTGCTCTCCGGTACACGCGCACAGATCGCGATAAAACTGTTCGGCCCTGATTTGGCTACGTTGCGAAACAAGGCAGGTGAAATCAAAGACGCAATGGCGGGTGTTCCTGGCGTCGTGGACCTGCTCGTAGAACCACAAGTCGGAGTTCCACAGGTTCAGATCAACATGAATCGACCGGCGGCAGCGGCAGTTGGACTAAGCGCCGAAGCACTTGCTGAGACGGTAGACACTGCTTTCAATGGTCACGTCGTTTCGCAGGTGTTAGAAGAACAACGCACCTACGATGTGCTGGTCCGATTCGATGACTCAGCAAGACAATCGGTCGAGAGCATCAGTGGAACACTGATAGACACGCCTACGGGTTTGAAAGTTCCGATTGCGCAAGTCGCGGAAGTGCGAGTGGACCAGGGACCAAACACGATTAATCGTGAAAACGTGCAGCGCCGCATCATCGTCCAGGCAAACGTGGCCGACCGCGATCTCGGCAGTGTCATCGAAGACGTGCGCGCAGCAATCAGTCAAAGAGTTCAACTGCCTCAAGGCTACTTTGTCCAATATGGCGGGCAGTTTGAGTCACAGGAAAAAGCATCGCGCCAAATCATTCTTCTTTCGACGGTTGCGATCGCGGGTATATTCCTACTGCTTTACATCGCATTGAAGTCTGTTCGTTCTGCGTTTCTCGTGATGGCCAATCTTCCGCTCGCGCTGATTGGTGGAGTAGTAATGGTTTTCATATCGGGCGGAACACTATCGATTGCTTCACTTGTCGGTTTCATCACATTGTTCGGTATCGCCACACGGAACGGCATCATGCTCATCAGTCATTACTCTCACTTAATGACAGAGGAAGGTGTCGCCTTTCGCGATGCAATCGTGCAGGGTTCAATGGAGCGGCTGAGTCCGATTCTTATGACAGCACTCGTCACTGGCGTTGGTCTAATTCCGTTGGCGCTTGGCGTTGGCCAACCAGGCAAGGAGATTCAGCAACCGATGGCGATCGTGATTCTCGGCGGTATTTTTACTTCCACGTTCCTGAACATGATTGTAATTCCGGCGCTGTATCTGAAGTACGGCAGGGCCGAGGCACGAGCTCCAGTACGTGATTATCCGCAAGGAAGCGAGTTGGCGCCCTTAGGCGATTGAGTAATCGAAGTCTGATGCTATTCTCGTGCCATCTCAATAAACGTTTGTGCAGCCCGACCGAGATGTTTGTCCTTTCTATAGACGATCTTTAGCTCCCGACGGATATCAAGACCCCTAACACGCACAGCAACCAAACTTTTGGCTTTCAATTCCGTTTCGACAGCAAATCTGGAGATAAACGCAATGCCGAGTCCGCTCTGTACTGCCTTTTTCACTGATTCAGGATTTTCCATTTCCATGATCGGCTCCATTGTCACACCGGAGTTCTGCAAGTAATTCACGATCGTTGCCCGTGTGGCCGAGCCAACTTCACGCAGTATGAATTTCTCCTTTTGAAGAGACCTGGGCTTCACTGCCTTCTGTCGGGCAAAACTGTGACCGGGAGGAACAATGAGCACTAACTGATCTACCAGCCACGGTAATGCCGCCACTTCATTACCCACCAAATGCCCGCCGACAAATCCAAAATCGAATTCATTGTTAAGAACACCCGCCTCGACTTGCTGAGTGTCCTTGATGCGCAAATGTATTTCGATGTTTGGGTGCTGCGCCTTAAAAGATGCAATTGCTTTCGGTATCAAGTACATCCCTGGCGTCGTGCTCGCACCAATTCTTAAGGAACCGCGTTGCAAGCCTTGTAACTCCTGAATACATTGCCTGGCATCTTCGACCGCAGCCATCACTCGACGCGCATAAGGAATCAGCGACAAACCAGCCTCTGTTAGCGCAATTTTTTTACCGAGTTGTTCAAATAACTTTAAGCCAACTTCATTTTCGAGTTGACGGATACGCACCGAGACACTTGGCTGGGAAAGATTCACCTCCTCACCCGCACGCGTGAAATTCAAATGCTTTGCTACGCTGAGGAAAACTTCCAAGTTCCGAACGTCCACGTCGAATCATTGTAAGTCACTATCATAACTATCGGAACAATTCATTTCTCTAATCCTCAGGTTGAGACTACGATGCGCCGGTAATGGAGGACCAACAATGACCTTATTCAGCGTCGTCTGGCTCGCCGCTGCCTTGGTTATTTCTTCGCTCGCTGGTGAACAAACTACAACTGCCTCAAATGCCTGGGAGCCTCTCAAGTTCTTTGTCGGTAAATGGGAGGGAACAGGAAAAGGTAAGCCAGGCACCTCGAAAATCGAACGCGAGTATCAGTTCGTACTCAACAATAAGTATCTCAACGTTCAGAGCCGTTCGGTCTATGATCCGCAGCCGAACAATCCGAAAGGTGAGATCCACCAGGAGTGGGGAATGATCAGCTTCGACAAGACTCGAAAGCAGTTTGTCTTCCGTCAATTTCATGTTGAGGGTTTTGTGAATCAATACTTAACGACGAGTATTAGCATGGACGGCAAAGCAATCGTTTTCACTTCCGAAGGAATTGAGAACATTCCCGCGGGCTGGCGCGCTCGAGAGACATACAAAATCCTCAGCCCGGATGAATTCATTGAAACCTTCGAATTGGCAGGGCCAGGAAAGGATTTTGAAATCTATTCAGAAGGCCGCCTCACTCGAAAGAAATAAGGGCGAAATTTAGATTCAGAAGAAGAAGTCCATGAATAATAGCCAGGTACAACTTAGTGACACTTTGCGCGAGTGGCGCGAGTCAGCAAAGTATTGGGAGACGCATGCGGGAACTATTCAGACAATGTTCGCGCCCGTTACATCAGCACTGATTGCAGAGGCCGGCATCATTGAGGGCGATGCAGTTTTAGACGTGGCCGGAGGTCCCGGTGAACCATCACTCACGATCGCGGAGAAGGTTGGTCCTGCCGGGTTCGTAATGTGCACGGATGCCGTCGCTGAGATGGTAGCAGCTGCTGAGACCGAGGCGGCTCGTCGTGGGCTGAAGAATATTCAATTTCAACAGTGTCTGGCGGATTCTTTGCCGTTCGAAAATAATTCCTTCGACGCAGGCGTCAGTCGTCTCGGAGCGATGTTTTTTCCTGATCCCCTCGCGGCTTTACGCGAGATACTGCGCGTCGTCAAACCGGAAGGCGCAGTATCGTTTGCGGTTTGGCATGAGCGTGATGCGAATCCATTCGCATATGCCGTTACTGATGCTGTTTCACGTCGTATAAAAATGCAGCCGGAAGATCCTGATGCACCCGGCGCGTTCCGTTTCGCTGCGCCTGGCAAACTCGCACGATTCCTTACAGAATCCGGTGCGATCAACGTTCGGGAACGATTACTAAAGTTCAGAATCGAAGCTCCGATCTCCCGCGAAGAGTTTTGGGAAATGCGTTCTGGCACGTCCGGCACGCTTAGAGAAAAGGTGGATGCACTCTCTTCAGATCTACGTCTGACAATTGCAAACGAAGTAAAGGAAGCAGTGGCTGAGTTCTTTCCCAATGAACAGATGAGCTTCCCGGCACAAATGCTTATTGTCTCGGGAGATAAATCCAGTTAAGGAAAGACAAATGAAGACTGACCGATTTCTATCTTCGGTTTTTGTGTTGTTAACGCTGATAAGTCTCAGTTGTGCTCAGCCGAAAGGAGTTGATCAAGGCCAACCGGCTGCGCCGCAGTTCATATGGAAGTACGACACTGGTGGTTGAATCTTCTCAGTCCCCACGGTCGTGGAGGATACAGTCTTCGTTGGCTCATGCGCCGGTATTTTTTACGCCTTGAATAAAGCTACAGGCGACCCGCGTTGGAGTTACAACATTCGCCAGGATGGAAAACAGATGAGCTTTCATGGCAATCCATTAGTTGCGGATGACATGATCCTCATCGGCACCGATCATAATTGTGTACCTGATGGCATTGGTCACGTCTACGCTTTTGATATTAAGACAGGCAAAGTGCGTTGGAAGTATAAAACGACTAGCGTACCAACTGATATTGTTCGCATAGGCCAGAATGTCTATTTCGGCAGCTTCCAGGACACTTGGTATGCGCTAAGGCTTCAGACTGGTGAGTTGGTCTGGAAGTTTGCAACCGGCGCATCAAATGACAATTGTGATTTCGTCAGATCCCCAGTCGTTGATCAAACGTCCCTTTATTTAACGGGACTTGATGGTTTCGTTTACTCGCTCGATGCGATGTCCGGTCGCATTGTCTGGAAGCGAAAACTGCGGTCGCCGCCATCCACCGCCTTGGCTCTAAAAGACAAGATGCTGTTTGTGGGCGCCAAAGACAACCGCATTTATCACTTAAACACAGAGACCGGCAACATCGTCGCCGAGCTATCCGTTGAAGCGCTGCCTCTTGGACGAATTACGTTGACCGCTAACGGGCTAATGGCGCTCCTCGACAATAGCTCCGAACGTTTCGGATATGTTGTGTCACTCACTACCGATCTAAAACCGATCTGGCAACAAAAATTTTCTCCGGAATGGGCATCAGAACGCCCGCATGTGTTAGGCGAATCAGTCGTCGTGGGCAACTGTCGAGGTGAAGTTGCAGCATTAAGCCCTTTGGACGGTACGTCACAGTGGAAGCTGAGTCTAAAAGGCTGTATCAGGAGCATTGGGGATTCTGAAAATAGACTCTTCATTGGAGTTCAAGAAGGAACGATCTACGGATACGAGTTTCCCCCGCCAAAATAGACAAGGTTACTTGAAGGAGACGAACAGATGAACCGCATAATCTTGATCGTAGGGCTGACCGTTGGTGTCGCCGCATTTGTCAGTGGCCAGGAAGTAACCCACCCATCGAATCACGGCTTCTTCCAAACCGCCGATATCAAATGGGTAGATGGGCCAGCATCTCTTCCAAAAGGTGCCAAGGTTGCTTTGCTTGAAGGGAATCCAACACAAGAAGGACCGTTTACGATGCGCCTGCAATTACCGGATGGTTTCAAGATACCGCCGCACTGGCATCCTGCGGTCGAGCACGTAACTGTGATCTCAGGGACCTTCAACCTCGGCATGGGAGACAAATTTGAAGCTTCTTCGGGGCGCGCGCTTACTGCTGGGTCTTTCGCATTCATGCCGCCAGGTAAGAGGCACTTTGCTTGGACCAACGGTGAAACGGTAATTCAGGTACACGGCATAGGGCCTTGGAAGATCAATTACGTAAATTCAGCGGACGACCCGCGGAACAAGAAATAGGCGAACAACAGCTCTAACAGACTGCTTTAGCATATCGCCTCCTTCACTTGCAGGTGATGTATAAGCTGAAGCTTTTCACCGATAACACGTCTGAGGCCGTCGAAAGATTACAGCCGGCGGTCAGGGATGAAGCTATTGCGCGAGATCGACAATTCTACCGATCGCTTTATTAACAGCTTTCTTATATAAGGTTGACGCCGCGATCACATCTTGAAGCGCCATTCCGGTCGAGTCAAAGATGATGATTTCGTCCGACGATGTACGTCCGGGTTTTATTCCGGCAATGACCTCGCCGAGTTCAGCGTGGACGTGCTGTTTAGTCATCAAGTCTGAAGCAATGACGTGATGCAGCTCTCCGATGGACGCACACTGGTCCAGGATGTCAACAACTGTCTTGTTTTGAGCGAGGAGCGCCGGTTCTAATTCTTGTTTAGTTTCACTGTCAGCTCCGACCGCTGCTACAAACGTGCCAGGTTGCACATACTCTTGCTTCAGAAAGAACCGAGTCGAAGGCGTGCAGGTGATGCAGATATCGCAGCGTTTCATTGCTTGTGCCAAGTCGCTGGTGGTTTCAACTGCTATTTTCAGCTCATCGGATAATTCATTCGCAAAACGCTCGGACTGAGTGCTATCGATGTCATAGGCGAAGACGTGCTCCAATGAGAAAATCTTTGAGAGAGCCTGAACCGATACGCGACCCTGGTTACCACAACCGCAAATCAATATAGATTTAGAATCCGGACGTGCGAGGTATTTAGCCGCCACTGCTGTTGCTGCCCCAGTTCGCCGAATGGTGATCTCCATCGAATCCATGATTGCTAATGGGTAGCCATTTTGCGCATCCGCCAGGAAGATCGCTCCTTGAATGAGCGGTAGACCAAACCGTCTCGCGTTTTGCGGGAAGTTCGCGTTGATTTTCGCGGCAAAGAATGATCTGTCGAGTTCGAGGAGTCCGGCTTTGATGTGAAACCCGCCATCGTGCGCATGCACTCCCAGAATTCCTGGTGGCTGCGTTTTGCCCTCACCGTAGAGTTTGAAGACGCGTTCGACGGCGGCGATGTACTCCTCAATACTCAGGAGGTCTGCGACTTCGCTGCGCGACAGCAAAAGCGTGCCTTGCGACGTCATATTCTCTCCAAAAGATCGTTGAGCTGAGCGCCCGGCTGTACTTCTAGTGGTTCCATACCTTTGCGGAAGATTCGTGCGCCTGACGATCCTTTCAAGGTGGTAGAGCCGTTCTCTACACGTACCATTGCACCTTCTCGCAAACCTGCAACGGTCGTATCGTTCTCTTCGAGAAACTGAAGAATTCGTTCCTCCTGTGTTTCTCCCATGTGAGTTGAGTTGGGATCCGGATCGAGAAAATGTGGACTGATCTGAAAAGGCACGAGCCCGAGCGCGTCGAATGAAGGTGGTTGGACGATCGGCATGTCCTTGGTCGTCTTGATCGTTGGGCCAGCAACGTTCGAGCCGGCACTTGAGCCAACATAAGGCATTCCCTCAGCCACTCTCCGGCGAAGTTGGTTGATTAGATCAAAATCGTAAAGGGCTTTCAGAAGACGAAAAGTGTTACCGCCACCGATGAACACCGCCTGCGCATCGTTGACGGCTCCAGCTGGATCGGATGCCATGTGGATGGATGTTAAATCGAACCCCATCTTCTCAAATCGTTTCTGGGCCAGGGAGGTGTAGGCATCGCGATCGTAAAGAGCGTACGGAACAAAGAGCACGTTCTTCGCACTTCCGAGAAAGTCGCAAATCTCGGCTGCGGCATGATCAAGATAGCCACTGCCGTATAGGGTAGAGTTGCTAATCAACAGCACACGCTTATTCGCATTCTTCATTGTTTGTGCCTTTAGTAAAGTTCGAACCGCCGGCCGACGATCGTCTCGAGATTCCGTCGATGGAAGGCCTGCTCAAAGTCCGTTGCTACGACATCTATAGGAAGGCAAGCCTGCAATTCCGTTTTCTGTATGGACTCCGTTGGAGTTGATGATGCTCGTGCTGCAACGACTATTTCTCGCAGGCGTTGCAGATAGAAGAGCGCGTGGTCGATTGCGCCGGTGCTGCGAACACCCATATGACCGGTGAGCAAATGCTTCCGCCCCGCACGCTGTAGACGTCTTAACGCGCGATTAAGAACATCCATCGAGGAGTAGCGTAGATATACGATGTTTCCGACGACGGCGTCGCTCGCGATGATGAGATCGCATTCCGGCACGTCAATGTTGAGGTTAGTCATCGTCTGGGAAGGGTTGTGAAAGATGTTGAGGGTAACGTCGCCCCACTTGATCACTAAATCATCGGATACCAGGACATGCGGCTCGACGAAAAAATCTGACTCTTCAGCCGAGCGAAACGCTTCAATTGCAAATGTATGTGAGTAGTCTTTGTGAGTGATGATCTGCGCGTCCGGAAACAGTTTCAGCGCAGCCATATGATCGCTGAAATAATTCGTGCACAGAATGAATCGGACACGTTTATTAAGTTCAGTCTCAACGTACTTTCGAAGCTTTTCAGCATCCTCCCTCGCGGCCATCGCTTCCACAAGGAACGCATCAGATCCGTTGATGAATATGGTTGAGTTTGACTGAAGCTTATCTCCGATTGCGACGTGGACAGATGGGGTTAGTATTTCTGTTTTCATACATCTTCGCTTTTTCATTCTGACTTGCCGGAATTTGTAACAGTCGTTACTATACGCCTGATGTTACAGAAGCAGCAAGTTCGAAAAGCGTCGAGTCACGAGTGGATACTGCTGATCCATCAGCTGCCGCCCAAGCCGACAAATCTGCGCGTCCGCATCTGGCGCAAGCTGCAAAAGCTCGGCGCGGTCGCAATCAAGAACTCCGTCTACGTCCTGCCAGCCAACGACAAGACCCACGAGGATTTTCAATGGTTGAAACAGGAAATCGACTCCGCGCACGGCGAAGCTGTGGTTTTTCGAGCTGGATCAGTTGAGGGCGCAACCGATGACGAAATCATCAGCGCGTTCTGCAAGGCACGCGACGAAGAGTTTGCGGCGATCACTGCGGAGTTCGATGGTCTAACTGGCCGGATTCGCGAACAGTCTCGTGCGAAGCATTTGTCGGCTGCTCGATTGTCAGCACAGGAGACAGAACTCGACAGGTTGCATGGCGAATTGGAACGCGCGATCGTCAACGATTTCTTTGAGGCAAAAGGCCGTGCGGCAGCACTGGCCGCGTACGACCGCTGCCAGAAAGCCATTCGCCAGTCGCAAATACCGGCGAAGAAAGCCGCGTCCGTTGCGCGCGACTCGGGAGTGTTATCCGTTGCTGGTTTTCAGAATCGACGGTGGGTAACGCGCCGAAATCTACATATCGACCGATTGGCCTCCGCTTGGCTTATTTCGCAGTTCATTGATAAACGCCCGCGCTTCTATTTCGTTGGCGATGACGAAACAATCGAGGGGGCAATACCATTCGACATGTTCGGAGCAGAGTTCACGCATCAGGGGGAAGACTGCACGTTCGAAACTCTACTGAACCGTTTTGGGCTGACGGATATTCCGGGTCTACGTGAGCTGGCGCAGATAGTCCATGACATCGACCTGAAGGATGACAAATTCAATCGGCTGGAAGCAGCGGGCCTCAACGCGATCATCAATGGATTGAGCGAGAGTCTTCATAACGATCGCAAACTACTACAACAATCCAGCACTATTTTTGATGGTCTATTCACATTGTTTGGCAAACAAGCCGGCAAGAAGGAGTCACGAAGAAGTAAGCGCGTAAGCTCTCGAAAGACATCGCGCAAGAAATGAGCGGCTGACAATGAACGACACAGCGACTATCGAGCAGGCATCCACGTTGCGCGGTAAAGTTGTCGATTACCTGAGCCTCGAGCGGAATGTCTCGATTGCGTCGGCCGCAGTGTTCATCCTTGGCCTTGGTGAAGAACTGTGGAAGAAGTTCCTGCCGAAGTATCTCGAAGCGCTGGGTGCTACCACGCCGGTGATAGGATTATTTGGGACCGCGCAGGATTTTTTCGACGCCGTTTACCAATACCCTGGTGGCTGGATGGCAGATCGTTTCGGCCGCCGAATGGCATTTCGGATCTTTGTGGCGCTTGCTTCAGCGGGATATGTCGTTTACTTGTTGAGTCCTTCATGGCCGTTTGTTTTCCTGGGCCTTGCCTTGGTGATGGCGTGGCAAAGCATGGCATCGCCGGCGATCTTTGCGGTGATCGGCGATGCATTGCCAAGAGAGCGGCGCGCGATGGGTTTTACGCTGCTATCAATTCTGAAGCGTGTGCCGATTGTGATTGCGCCGATCGTTGGTGGTTTCTTGATCGCCTCGCTCGGTGTCCTGAAAGGTATTAACGTTTCACTTCTCATCACGTTAGTGCTTGCGTTGGTGACGATGTTGCTCGTGTCCAGAATCAACCTCACCGTTAACGCTTTGCCCGCAACCAGTATCGTCGGCGTTTGGCAGACGTTTCACATAGCGCTAAAGCGACTCCTCGTTTCTGACGTGATTATCCGAACGTGTGAAGGTATGACCGGTGTGATAACGATCCTTTACGTCACCAACGTACAGCGCTTCACGATTAAGCAGTACGGCACACTTGTCGCGATTCAAATGATTACTTCGATCCTCGTCTATATTCCGGCCGGCAAGATTGCCGATCGCGTTGGACGGAAACCGTTCGTGATGGCAACCTTCGTGAGCTTTGCGCTTTTTCCACTCGCGATTATTGCCGCGTCGAGCTTCGCGTTAATCATTCTCGCATTCGTGGTCGGCGGCCTGCGTGAAATCGGCGAGCCTGCACGTAAAGCAATGATTGTCGATTTCGCGCAAGACAATGTGCGCGCTCGCTCGGTCGGGCTCTATTACCTGATACGTAGTCTATCGATTACTCCCGCTGCGCTTGTTGGTGGACTGCTTTGGAGTATTGCTCCGGAAGCGCCGTTTATTGTCGCAGGGCTGATTGGATTGATCGGCACGTTTGTATTCGCGGCAACGGTTGAAGAAAAGTACGCAGGTTGAAGTTCTTTATCCAAAGATTACACAGATTCCATAAATCAATCTTTGTAATCTTTGGATAGAATGCCTTTAACAAGGAGGAGTCATGAAGAAGTTAACGCTATGCCTCTCTGCACTGGCCATTTTTATCGTCGTCGCCTGTAATCCGCGGGCCACCAGTTCTGAAAACACATCCCCCTCAGGTTCTCCAGTCGCCACCGAGACGCCGGCGCCAGCTCAGGAGCCGGGGAAAAGTTTTACTTACAATTTCGACAAGGATCCCGCGGGCAGGCTTCCAGCCAAATTCCATTCTGCATTAACAGGTAGTGGCGCGCCGGGGGTATGGGCAATCACGGCGGATGCTTCGGCGCCTTCCCAACCTAATGTGCTGGCTCAAACTTCCGCTGACAAGACGAGCTATCGCTTTCCGTTAGCGATCTCAGATGAAGGTTCGTTCCGTGATCTGGATTTGAGTGTGCGCTTCAAAACGATTAGCGGTCGCGTAGATCAGGCAGCGGGACTCGTCTGGCGATTGAAAGACGCAAATAACTATTACATCGTTCGCGCTAATGCGCTCGAAGGAAACGTGGTCCTCTACAAACTGCAGAGCGGCAAGCGAACTGACCTGCCAGTCAAGGGTGAGGGGCGGACGTACGGCAAGAAGGCGAGTGTACCTTCCGGTCAGTGGAACGAATTGCGTGTTACCGCGGCGGGCAATCTCTTCGAGGTGTATCTCAATAATCAAAAGCTGTACGAGGTGGAAGACAACACATTCCCTGAAGGCGGAAAAATTGGTCTTTGGACCAAAGCCGACTCGGTCACGCACTTCGACGATCTGCGTGTGACGGCGAAGTAGTTTGTTCGCGCCGACAAGAAACGGAGAACCATGGCAGTAGGAGAACCGGTCATCCGGCAGGAAAACGAGATCGTTCAAACACGAGCAAGCGATTCCGAGACTGCACGACGAACTGTTGCTTTCGTTGAAGCGTTTCGCTTCTGGGTGAAGTTGGGTTTTATATCGTTTGGCGGACCGGCCGGGCAGATTGCGATCATGCACCGCGAATTAGTTGACCGGCGGCGATGGATCAGTGAAGAGAGATTCCTGCATGCTCTCAATTACTGCATGTTGCTCCCCGGTCCCGAAGCACAGCAGCTTGCGATCTACATCGGTTGGTTGTTGCACCGCACCTGGGGAGGCATCGTGGCCGGTGCCTTCTTCGTCATCCCGTCCATCTTCATCCTGCTTGCACTCTCATACATCTACGCGGCGTATGGCAACCTACCCGCGGTCGCCGGAGTGCTCGCCGGCTTCAAGCCAGTCGTTGTCGCAATCGTAGTCGAAGCAGTGTTGAACATCGGTGGCAGAGCGCTCAAACGGCGCGCTCACTTCCTCATAGCGGCGGCAGCCTTCGTTGCCATCTACTTCTGGCGCGTCCCCTTTCCACTCATCGTTGTGGCCGCAGCGCTGGTGGGACTTGCGGGCGTGCGGTTCTGGCCGGGAACCTTCGCAGCAAAAGCCGTAACCAAAGAAGCAGACATTAAAACAGAAGGGGACTCTGGAGTGGTTCCGCGCGTGATCGACGACAATGCGCCGCTTCCCGCGCACACGCTTCCGTCTCGCGCCCGCGCACTGAAAATTCTCGCACTCGGTCTCATGTTATGGTTCCTGCCGTTGGCCGCACTGGTGGCGTGGCGCGGCTGGGGGAGTCTTCATGCGCAGGAGTACAGGTTCTTCACGCAGGCTGCGCTGGTCACATTCGGTGGCGCCTACGCTGTGCTCGCCTACGTCACACAAGCCGCCGCCGGCTCTTACGGGTGGATCACGCATACGCAGGCTGTAGACGGCCTCGCGCTCGCCGAGACGACGCCGGGGCCGCTCATCATGGTCCTACAGTTCGTCGGTTTTATGGCCGGGTGGAACAACCCGCAAGGTCTTGACCAGACAACAAGCGCAGTGTTGGGCGCATTGGTGACTACCTACACGACGTTTTTGCCGTGCTTCCTCTTCATCTTTCTCGGCGCACCTTACATCGAGGTGCTGCGCGGGAACAAAAATTTGACGGGCGCGCTCACCGGTGTCACCGCAGCGGTGGTGGGAGTCGTGCTGAACCTCGCGCTCGTATTTGGCGCGGCCGTGATCTGGCCGCGCGGCGTGGTTCTAGGGCCACATTGGTTTTCCCTGCTGATGGGGATCGGTTCGTTCGTGGCGCTCTACCGCTTCAAAGCGGACGTGCTGTGGGTGGTGCTCGCGGGTGGTCTTATCGGCCTCGCATGGACGCTGCTGGGCGGGTAGGTGTAAGGGCACTATAGTCGCCCGAAGGAGGTTTGATGAAAGCGACGGACTATTGAACTTGACTTGGGCCATCGAGTTCTAACGAGAAGGGGATGATTACATGAGGAGCTGGATACAACACGTTCTCGTCTTTCCGCTTTTTGCCGTATTGGTCTCCGCAGCATGCACGCAACAACCGGCAACTACAGGATCGAACGGAGCGAATTCGACCGCGCGCGAAGTTACCGTCTACGTCTCAACGGATCGTGTCTTCTCTGAACCGATCCTGCGTGCTTACGAGCAACAAAGCGGCGTGCGTGTGAACGCTGTATACGATACGGAGGAGACAAAGTCCACGGGACTTGCAAACAAGCTGCTCGCGGAAAAGAACCGCTCGCAGGCTGACGTCTTCTGGTCCAATGAACCGGTGCGCACGCTGGTGCTCAAACGAAACGCTGTGCTCGCCCCTTATAAGTCGCCCAATGCTGAAGGGATACCCGAAACTTTCAAAGATCCTGACGGCTATTGGACGGGTTTTTCAGCACGCTCACGTGTGATCGTTTACAACACCAACCTGGTGAAGCCCGACGAAGCTCCGAAGTCGATATTCGATCTCGCGGACGCTAAGTGGAAAGATCAGGTTGCCATCGCAGATCCGCGCTTCGGCTCGACATCATTTCACGTGGCTGCACTTTACGCAGAAGTCGGCGATGAACGCGCAGACGAATTCTTCCGCAAGCTCAAAACAAATGGTGTGAAGATCGTTCCTGGAAATTCCGTGGTGCGAGACATGGTGGCGCGCGGCGAGGTCAAGGTCGGTTTGACTGATACCGATGATGTCAACGTCGCGCTCGAAGATAAGCAGCCAGTAGCAATGGTATTTCCCGATCGTGATGGGATGGGCGTACCGATTATGCCGAACATGGTGTCTCTGGTTGCGAATGGCCCTCACTCGGAAGCAGGTAAGCGTCTGATTGACTATCTGCTGTCGCCGGAAGTCGAGCGTATGCTGGCCCAATCAGAAGCTGTGCAAATACCGCTGCACTCAGGTGTGGAAGGACCAAAGAACATCCCACCGCTGTCGTCCTTTAAACCCATGACGCTGGACTACAGCAAGGCCGCCGATCGCGTGGAAGATGTAACGAAGCGCCTGCAACCAATACTCGGTTTATAGAAAGTTGGAGACTATCCCCGTAAACAGTAGTGCGTTCCGTCATTCGCGTGCCCTGCCTTCAGCGCGTGCCCTTACTCTCGGTTTGGCCGTAACGTTGTTTGTACTATTCTGTGTCATACCGGTTGTTTACATGTTCGTCGTCTCTCTGACGAACGCTGCCGGTAGCTTCACTCTGGATAATTATCAACCGTTACTCACCGACCCGCGCCAACGCGCACTAATGGTGACAACCATCGAGCTCGGTGTAGGGGCAGCGATATTCGCGACAGTACTCGGCGCGCCATTGGGACTGCTTTTTGCACGTGCTTCTCTGCCTGCGAAGCGCTTCTTGCGTCTCGCGCTAGTTGCGCCGCTAGTGGTCCCGCCTTACATCATGGCGCTCGCGTGGGTGCTGTTAACTGGACCAGTCGGACTTTTCGCCAGGGCCGCCGGCCGCGATTTCTTGTCAGATTGGACTTACAGTCTCACAGGCGCAATCGTTGTCCTTGGCTTAACGTTTTATCCGCTCTCAATGTTGGCGACCGAGGCCGCAGCGCGGCGTGTGGACGCACGTCTGGAGGAATCGGCGCTGCTCGCAGCCAGTCCGGGTCGCGTGCTTTGGCGAATTACGCTGCCACTGATTGGACCAACGGTTGCTGCGGCCGGTCTGATCGTGTTTGTACTTGCACTGTCAGAGTTTGGAGTGCCCGCGCTTTTACGTGTTCGCGTGTTTACCACGGAAGCCTTTACCGCATTCGCTGCGTTTTACGACTTCGGCGCCGGCGTCGCTCTCTGCGGCCCGTTGCTGGTGGTTGCGCTGGTTGTCAGTCTGACGATCAAGTTCGTTATCGGCGAACGGTTACTTGTTACACCTCGAAGCATACGTTTGGGACTACCTTTGACTTTCAGCCGTCCTTTGAGAGCTATGATCTTAATCGGGATTGCTGCTGTAGTTTTTGCATCAACTCTGTTACCGGTCTCGGCACTGCTGATCGAGACAACAGGAATCAATCGCATCGCGTCAGCCGCTTCAACATCAGGAGAAGCGATCGCCAACAGCTTATGGCTCGCCTTTACCGGTGCGACATTGATAGTTGCATTGGCTGTGGTGCTCGGCTATGGACGTACACGAGCGCGAAACCGGCTCCGAACGTTTTTCGATCCCGCATTCATTCTTCTTTTTGCGGTGCCGAGTACAGTGGTTGGTATCGGAATAATTGGACTCTGGAATCGTGACGGCGTGATGGGCCAGGTTTACTCGAGCCAGTGGATAATCGTGGTCACATACATTGCGCGTTTTGTGCCAGTCGCTGCATTGATGTTGGCGGCAAGTGTTCGACAGATTTCGATCTCAAGTGAACATGCGGCTGAAGTGGCAGGCGCAAGTTGGACGCGCACGTTCGCGAGCATAGTTCTTCCGCAACTGCGCACCGGGATCGTGGCAGCATGGGTTGTCTCGTTTATCTTTTGCTTTGGAGAACTGGGAGCGACCATACTTGTCGCGCCACCAGGGGAATCGACTTTGCCCGTGCGCGTTTATACACTCATCGCGAATACACCTTCATCTGAAGTCGCTTCATTGGCGCTGATGCAAGTGGGCATCACACTCATACCGCTTATCTTGCTCACTGTCTTCCTCCCTAAGAAAGTAACGAGAAAACCGGCGTGAGCGGTGCGTTTCTAAGACTCGTAGACGTGACCAAGCGATTTGACGAACGCTTTGTGATCGAGCGTGTCTCTCTCGAGCTTCGCGAAGGGCAAGCTATGGCACTGTTGGGTCCATCCGGTTGCGGTAAGACAACGCTATTGAGGCTGATCGCCGGTTTAGAAACGCCAGATGATGGCGAGATCTGGATAGCAGCTAAGAAGGTCGCAGCAAAAGGACGAAATACTGTTGCGCCGCGAGGACGTAACATTGGATTTGTGTTCCAGGATCTTGCGCTATGGCCTCACTTAACCGTCGCCGGTAACTTGGATTTCGTTCTTCAATCGCAACGGTGGGAGAGGCGTACGCGTAGAGACCGCGTTGATGAAGTACTCCGAATGGTCCACATGGCTCCTCATGCTGACAAATACCCGAGCCAACTTTCCGGAGGCGAGCAACAGAGGGTTGCGATCGCGCGGGCGCTAGTCGCGCGTTCACAGCTATTACTGCTGGACGAACCGCTATCCAACCTGGATTCAGATCTTAAGTCCGCCCTGCTCGAAGAGCTCTCTTTTCTCCAGCGACGGCTCAACCTGACGACGCTGTACATAACGCATGACAAGCTCGAGGCTGCAACCTTTGCCGATACTGTTGTGAAAATGAAGAATGGTCGAATTGATGAAAGCAATCTTACGTTGATGCAAGGAGTACGGTGATGAAAGATATATCAAGAAGAGATGCCATATCGAGAATTGCGACGGGTGCTGCGGGTTTGGGATTAGTGACCGCGTCCGGCGAACTGGTAACTGCGAGCCAGGGCGTGATCGCTGAGACGCCGCCGGCGCGCGCATTTCGCGGCCAGCATCAACCTCGTCCATTGCCCTTCGATCCGGCAAAACTCAAAGGGCTCTCTGAAAAACTTATTCGCTCTCACTGGGAGAACAATTATGGCGGCGCCGTGAAGGCGCTCAATGCGGTCGAGCAACGACTCGCAGCGATGGTCAAGGAAAAAGATCTTCCTGCGTACATGTATGGAGATCTGAAGCGAGAAGAATTGGTCCGCAGTGGCTCTGTCGTGCTGCACGAACTGTACTTCGCAAACCTCGGAGGTGATCCAAAACCCGGCGGCAAGGTGCTCGATGTCATTAAACAGTGGTTCGGCAGTTATGAGCAGTGGGAAGATGAGTTTAAGAAAACTGCAAATGCACTCGGTGGTGGCTCAGGTTGGGTGATCTTTGCCCAAAACGCTCACACGGGTGAATTCCATAATTACTGGTCTTGGGATCACATGCACAATGTTCCGATGGGTCGGCCATTGCTTGTGCTCGACATGTACGAACACGCCTACCATATGGATTATGGCGCCGCCGCGGCGAAGTATGTAGATGCATTTCTTCAGAACGTGAATTGGGAAGAAGTGAATCGCCGCACCGAAGCTGTATCAAAGGGTTGAGTACCCTTCGTCGGCAAGCAATTTCACCTTGCGACCTAAAAGATTTCACTTTATGCCGGACAAATTTCATTTAATGCCGGAATCCACATTCGTGGTGCGGGTTGGGTCATGAAGTGAAATTGGCCACTTTGCGATTACGCTGCGGAATCATGTACCGCACGTACATCTGGTTGACGGTTATGTGGCCGGCATTGACGAGTGAAGTGAGGCTCGCACGAGCAGCGTGAGCACTTATGACTCACGCTTCATTTTAATGACTTACAAGACGTGGTCCTCTAGCGTCCTCAGGCTAATACGGCGTAAACTTCATCGCGATCGAGTTCAATTGATGGCGTCGCGAGGCATGAATTGGACGGCTGCGCTTCCTCTTTTATGGCCCAGGGACGCTAGACGTCCAATTTGCAGTAGACCGTCGGGATCAACTTGGCAGCGGAGGTGAAGAAGTGCCGATTGCCGCAGGCACAGATCTCGGTCGCTACGAAATCCGCTCTGAAATCGGCAGAGGTGGGATGGGCGAGGTGTATCTGGCGCACGATACAACGCTCGATCGCAAAGTCGCACTGAAGATTCTTCCCGCCGAGGTCGCTTCGGATCGCGGTCGAATGGAGCGATTCGTTCGCGAGGCCAAAGCTGCCGCAGCCCTCAATCATCCGAACATCGCGCATATCTATGAGATTGCCGAGAGCAATGGTGCGCACTTCATCGCCATGGAGTTCGTCGAGGGCTTTACTCTTCGTCAACTGATTCATGATTCGCAAACTGACCTACCGAAGCTGCTTCGTTTTCTCCAGCATGCCGCTGAAGGATTAGCGAAAGCTCACACTGCGGGAATCATCCATCGTGATCTAAAACCCGACAACATCATGGTGACGCGCGACGGTCACGCAAAGATTCTCGACTTCGGCCTCGCGAAACTAATCGAGCAACGGCCCATGCCGGGCGCTGACTCCAGTGAAGTGGCAACCGCGGTCATGCCACAGCGTTCGATTCCGGGCACCGTGATGGGCACGGTCGGCTATATGTCGCCTGAGCAGGCCCAGGGAAAAGTAAATGAGATCGATCATCGTTCCGACATCTTTTCTTTCGGCTGCATTCTTTACGAAGCGATCACGCGGCGCAAAGCGTTCGAAGGTACAGATGCCATCGACTCGCTCAACAAAATCATTCGCGAGCAGCCAACGCCGATCACCAATTTCAATCCCCATGTTCCTTACGATCTGCAAAGGATCGTGCGTCGGTGTCTGGCGAAAGATGCCGAAGAGAGATACCAGACGATCAAAGACGTTGCGATTGAGCTCAAAGAAGGCCGCCGCGAATTACAAGACCGCGCCGGTATCGATACTACAGTCCGGCCAGCGGCGACCGAGTCGCCCATTCACGAACCCGTCGATGCTGCCCACATTGCTGCGACACCAACCAACCTTTCGCCGACTCCGGCTTCGACACATGCGTCGAGCGCCGAGTACATATTTGGCGAAATCAAGCGGCACAAGTCTGCCGCTTCAGCAATTGTCGCGATGCTGGCCCTCTCTCTGGCGGGTATCGGTTATGGCATTTACAAATGGACGTCGAAGCAAACCGGACCTGTCTCCTCATCTCAATCGCCAACGCTTCAGCGGCTGACGACTTCGGGTATGGCGTCGGACGCGGGCATCTCGCCCGACGGGAAATACGTCGCGCACGTTAAGAGCGAGGGCGGGCAGCGGAGCCTCTGGCTGCGCCAGGTAGCCACCACGAGCGACACGCAGATCGTGCGGCCCTCCCACCAGGATTATTACGGAATCACCTTTTCCAAAGACGGTGACTACATCTATTACGCCTTGGGGGAGCCTGCAAGAATTTTTTGGCGTACGCTCTATCAGGTGCCGACACTTGGCGGCGCTTCCCGGAAAGTGATCGAAAACATCGCCTCCCCCGTCGCCCTTTCAACGGACGGGACGCGCCTGGCGTTCACGCGCGTCGATCCACTCCGTGGAGAAACTGCACTGGTCGTGGCGAACGTGGATGGGACGGGCGAGAGGCAGGTCACCATGCGAAAGCTGCCCAACAATTTCAGCAGCGCCGGGCCGTCCTGGTCACCTGACGGGAAACTGATCGCGCTCGGCGCCCTCAATTATGATCCGGGCAGCGGTTTTGCGTCGACCGTTGTCGAAGTGCAAGTCGAAAGCGGGGCGGAAAGGCCGATTACTTCTCAGAAGTGGTCGAGTGTTGGGCAGGTCGCCTGGCTCGCGAACGGAAGCGGCCTCGCCGTAATTGCGGGCGAGGGTTTTCCTTCACCCCAAGCGCGGTTGTTCTCTTCGTTCCAACTCTGGCATCTCTCTTATCCGGATGGTGAGACGCGTAAGATTACCAACGACCTGAATAACTATAGCCGGGTGAGTCTGACTGCGGATTCAAGTGCGATGGTCACGGTTCAGTCCGATAGCACTTCAGACGTATGGGTTGCGCCGCAGGGAGATGCGAGCCGCGCCAAGCAGATTTCTTCGGGTGAGTATGACGGGGCGCAGGGCCTGTCCTGGATGCCCGGCGGCAAAATAGTTTTCACCTCACGAGAGAGCGGCGTTACTGACATCTGGACCATGGAGCAGGACGGACAGAATCAGAAGCAGTTGACGGCTCACTCGCGCTTTAACTACTACCCTTGGGCCACGTCCGACGGTCGCTACATTATCTTCTCATCCACGCGAACAGGAGCCGCAAGGAGCATCTGGCGCATGGACGCAGACGGGGGCAATCTCAAACAACTGACGGATGGGCCGGGGGACGTCTACCCGCAAACTTCGCCCGACGGTCGTTGGGTGGTTTTCCATTCCAGCCGCTCCGGCCGATACAGCATTTGGAAAATATCCATTGACGGCGGACAGCCCGTGCCGCTAAGCGATCGACTCACATTAAATCCGACGGTCTCGCCCGACGGCAGCCTGATCGCCTGCTTCCACCGCGAGAATCAGCCGAACGCGCCCTTCAAGCTCGCCATCATCCCCTTCGCGGGCGGCGACCCCATCAAGGTGCTCGACATCCCGGTTAGCGTCCACGGCCCCGCCGGTCTGCGCTGGACGCAGGACGGTCGCGCCGTGACCTACGTAGATACGATTAATGGCGTCTCCAACATCTGGTCGCTGCCTCTGGACGGCGGGAAGCCTGTACAGTTGACAGACTTCAAGACTGACCAAATCTTCTGGTTCGACTTCTCGCGCGATGGCAAGCAACTCGCAGTCTCGCGCGGCACGCAGACGAGCGACGTCATCCTGATCCGGGACTTTCGCTAAGTTGTGGGTTCGGTCAATTAAACATTCTGTGATTCAGATGAGCGATGAATTACATTCGCTTTTGGCCCATGAGGCGTTGTGACGTCGTTCATTTCACGGTAAAGATTGGGATGTCGCTAACGGAAACGCGGCAATGTGAATCCGATCCTGGCAAATCTCATCGAATGTGGTTAAAAATCAATCCGTGGACCATAGTCAGTTTAATATCGTAAGTCCCCAGTTCAAAGCGAATCCCTTTCCACTGGTCGCGAGTCTAAGAGCTTCACAACCGGTCTTCCGCACTGCCCTGCCTGATAAAACTCCAGTTTGGTTACTCACACGTTATGAAGATGTGGCCATCCTGTTGAAAGACGAACGCTTCGTTAAGGACAAACGTAAAGCGATGACAGCGGAGCAGCTTCGTAAGTTGCCGTGGGTGCCACCAATGTTCCGACCACTCGAACGGAACATGCTTGACCTCGATCCTCCCGATCACACACGTTTGCGAACATTGGTGCATAAGGCCTTTACACCAGGTCTCGTTGCGCGCATGCGCGATCGCATCCAGTCTCTGGGTGACGAATTACTTACGCAAGTAATGCACAAAGGCGAATGCGATCTGATCCGTGATTACGCGCTGCCGTTACCGATGACCATTATCACGGAGATCCTCGGCGTGCCCACGAGCGATCGTCATAAGTTTCATAAGTGGTCCAAAGCGGTTGTTTCGCTGAGTTCTCCGAGTCCGACCTTGCGCGTAATCCCGAACGTCTGGATGTTTCTCAGGTATTTGCGACGATTCTTCGAGACGCGCCGGCGAGATCCCCGGAACGATTTGGCTACCGCCCTAATTACTGCCGAAGAAGCTGGAGATAAATTGAGCAGAGACGAGCTCCTCGCAATGGCCTTTCTTCTGCTTATCGCCGGACATGAAACGACAGTCAATTTGATTGGGAACGGAATGCTTGCCCTCTTTGAACACCCCGAGGCCATGGACCGACTGCGCCACAATCCGGTATTGATCAAATCGGCGGTTGAGGAACTGCTCCGTTATACCTCGCCAGTCTTCATGTTGACGGAACGCTACGCTTGCGAGGATGTGACAATTCACGGTGTCACGATCCCGCGCGGAGAGATGACACTCGGTGTAATCGGATCAGCCAATCGTGATGAAACGGTCTTTCCCAAACCAGATGAGTTAGACATCACTCGAGAGCCAAATAGACATCTGTCGTTTGGGCAGGGAATTCACTTTTGCCTGGGAGCTCCGCTCGCTCGTTTAGAAGCTGAGATTGCAATCAATACACTGTTGCGTCGTACATCGGGTTTACGTTTGCGGGTTGCGCCTGACTCTCTGCGCTGGCGTTCAAGCATATTCTTACGAGGACTTGAATCTTTGCCGATCTCCTTTGGTAATTAATTCCTTCGATTTACTGAAAAAGTCTCGCACTTTCTCACTCACTATCAGATACGCCATAAAGCTGCAGCGATAGGAACACCCACGATTGCCCTTGGCTCTGTACCGAGCGCGACGTTGATCACATTCCCAAGTAGATTTGTAAGAATCAAGCCAACAGCGAGCCAGTATCCCCACCTTGAACCACGCCAAAGTCCTATTGCTGCGGCTGCGCATAACATTGAAATGGTAGACAGCAGAAGACCTGCCCACAGACCTAGTCTGGCGAGGTTCTCATACGCACGAGGATTGAGTCGCCATATGGGTTCAAGAAAACTCTTCGGGCGGAGAAGCGAGATGCCGGCGATGAGGCTAATAGTTGCGCCGGCTGCAAAGAAAATAGTTAGTGCTGCGACAGCCCGAGGACGAGGAATTCCGGCTTCCTTTAACTTAGTGCGGAGCATGTTGGCTATCCATCCGTGGTTTTACGTCATTCTCCCAAATCGAGAGCCACGACGCGCATCAGAGCATCACTGTGAGCGGTGATAAAAACAGCTCCAAGAATCGTAATCAAGATCCCGAGCACAATCGCGTCGTTTGTATGAGTAGATTCATTTGTGATGGTGATCTGGATCGGGTTTTTTATCGCTTCATGTTCCGCGGAACTGCGTCTAGATGTTTGGTGGTGTTCTCAACAACACTGTGAGGATTGACATAGGTGGTCGCCTGACCAGAGCTCAATTGTTCCACTCCTTTGTGTGGCAACGTTTCCGTTTTCAGTCGACTCTGCTCGATCTTTTTTTGCAGTGTGCTTCCGAGATAGAAATTAACTATTTGATAGACTGCGACGATAAGGCAGCACAGCAGCGATAGAAACAGGAGTTGTGTGTCAGCACTGCCACGAAGAACAGCGAAGATCATGGCGGCTGCAGTCACCGCAAGGCCGGCGCTTACCGCCTCCAAAATGCGCATCTTTCTGATCTTCTCTTCACGCGTTCGCTTTCTAAACAATCCTGGCCGTGTGAGAGAGTTGAGATCCGGCAACCATTCACCGCATCGGGTGCAATAGGAGTCAGCATTCTGAGCATCAGCTCCGCATTTTGGACAGAACATATTCACCTCACCCGAGTTTAGCAATTGTTTCGAGGAATCATGTACTCCTCCAACATTTGTTTTCTACACGCACCTTCAGCCAATCTTGCATAAATCTTCTGAGGCTACAATCCCGCCAGCATCAGGTGGTCCAATCTCTTCACGGGCAGCTGCTTCGTTAGCGTAAAGTAATTTTAGAAAGGGCGGCGCAATTACCGTCGTCGCTACGGCCATAAAAAGAACAACACCGTAAATCTCTGGTCCAATCACTGCCAAGCTCAGACCGATCTGAGCAACGATTATTCCAACTTCACCTCTCGGCACCATTCCCATTCCAACCTGCGCAGCACGGCGAGTGCCAAGGTTTAAAGCTCCAAGACCGCAGCCCAATAACTTAGTTGCGATCGCAACAAGAGTTATCAGCACGCAAAGGAGGATTATGGAAGAAGAGCGAAACACCTCCAGGCTAAGCTTCATTCCGATATTGACAAGAAAGAAAGGCACAAGAAACTCAGTCACTCCACTCATCTGCCTGTGCATCTTGGGAGTGTTCTCCGCTACTTCCGCGAGGGTCATGCCCGCGAGAAATGCCCCAATGATTGCGGCAACTCCGATGAAAGATGCAGCTACCGACAAACCCAGGCACAACACCAGACCAAAGATAAAAGTTCCTTGTCCGCTTCGAAGTTGTTCCACCTTGGGGGCAACACGCGTGACCACCGGTGCTCCGACGAGAGCGACAAATGCAGTAAACCCGATTGCAAGACCCGCGGTAGTCGCAATCTCTAAATAATTGACAGAGCCGGCCGCAGCGCTCGAGACCATCGCGAGAACCAACAGTCCGAGAATGTCATCGATCACCGCTGCGCCAAGAATGATGCGGGCCGTTGGTGCGTCGAGTAGGCCCATTCCTGACAACACGCGCGCAGTTATGCCAACGGAGGTAGCCACCATCGCCGTTCCCACAAACATCGCTTCAATTCCGCTGCTGCCCCAGGCCTTCATCAAGAGCCAACCAAAGAAGAGGGGAGCAACCACCCCGAGCACTGCCACAATTGCAGCTCGTTTTCCAACTTTGAAGATTGATGCTGGTTTGGTTTCGAGACCGACTGTAAAGAGAAGGAAAATGACGCCAATCTCAGCCAATAGATCTGTAATCTCAGATGGAGCGGCTAAAGCGAGTAGACTTGGACCAATCAGAATTCCCGCTAAGATTTCGCCTGCCACCGCCGGCTGACGGAGGCGCTCGAACAGTTCCGCCAAAATCTTAGCGGCCAAGAACATGACGAAAAGGGTCAAAAGAACCCTTGCTTCGCTTCCTACTACACTCGCGATAAAGTAATTAACATTCACTCTTATTTCTCCGCAAAAGTCGCAGCTCGCCGCTCTGGCCGGAGAAACGGCGAGCTGCTTACCCAACCCACTAAACTAAATCCGCTGGGGAGTGTCGGCTAGTAGTGAGTTGAGGTTTTGTACCTAGCCAACTTTGTTCTGTCTGCGAGACTCAGGCTTGATGGTGGTCTTTTGCCGGTGCATCTCGCCGCGCCGTCCTGAATAGAAGACAAGCAAGAAAATGGCAGCGATAGCCACCACGCCTATCAGAATTAGAATTGCGGTATTCGTCATAATGATTCACTCCTCGTTAACTGAACTAGCCAGGCGCCATTAATCCAATTGGATTGGACCTATAGCTCTGCACGCTCATTGGTTTAAGCGTAGATGAAAACCTGAATTGGGTTAGATCTTCAGACCAACGAGGGTGGTGCCCGTCCAGCACGGGGCGCCATCGTAAGTGGGGTTAGAAAGCAAACGGTCTGATCGATTTCGATAGCACAACGTGTGTCTGTCGGAAGATCGAACTGAGCGCTTGGTAAAGCAATAAGTCGACCAGACTGAGGCGGTTCCTTGTCGGCCCGCTTCTTGGATTGCACCATCATCGGAACGCGAAAACTCTTGGCGTTGGCTTGAGGTGCATACAAGGCCTTGTCCGGCTGATCAAGTTGAAAGTTCAATGCCGCCTGAGTGGGCGCCGCAGGTAGTGGGAAAAACTGGAGCCCAACATTGCTGGAGACACACAAGCAAATGAGCGCCGCAATCACAAGAAGGGCACGCATGTTTGGTAAGGCACGAATGCTAACTTGCGGAGACATCTGGATCTGTCCAGAATCTTATAAGAACCTTGGATAACCTACAAGTAAAGAAGCTAAATTCCGATCCACATCTCATATCCGATTCCTCATGCCTTGTATTGAATGACTTTTACCCTTTCGAGCGTCACTAATCCATCGGTGATCATCTCGTCTAATCTCAGTAGGAATCGCTCAATGTTTTCGTGGCTATCAGCAATCTCAACGATCAGCGGAAGGTCTTCCGAAAGCCGCAGGATCTTCGCTGTGTGAATGATGCTGTGCTTTCCGAATCCCATTACCCCGCGCGTAACCGTTGCCCCAACAAGCCCATCTGTCTCGCCTTTAAGACGATTGCTTCGTAAAGCGGGTGATGGCCGTGCTTGTCGCCTTCTCCGACAAAGATGCGCAAAAGATATCCATCTTCAGGTATGTGCATAGCCTCTCCTCATAGAACCCTCGCCACCGTATATCCAACCCAAACCAATAATAGACCAATGAAATTTGAAGCTGTTAAGTTAACAAAAGACAAGCTCTGCAGAGAGATTCGTTGGCACAAGGGCTGAGAAACTCGGCGCGGTCGCGCGAGCGGCGACCGTTTTTGGCGAACCCGTGGAACGAGACGGATTACAGTCATTCCAGTCGCTAAGGCCCGATGGCGATTCGGCGGCGGTGGCGGTAAACAAGAGGATGGAGCGGGCGGCGGCGGAGTACAAGGGACGCCAGATGGTTTCATTGAGGTCAAAAAAAGCGAAGGCAAACTTTCGCTCTATCCGAAGTGTCTCCGTTTCCTGCGAATTATTTTCCTCGTTCCGTTATCAGAGCAGATTTCAATTTATGACCAACTGAATTTCATTTTATGACCTACCGATTGCACTTTATGCTCCACCAATTTCATAAAGTGAAATCCGCGCCTCACTGGAATCAACAACTTACGCGGACGATTCGGTCATAAAATGAAATTCTTTTCGGGCATAACGTGAAATTTTCCTACAGTTTTCGGTCATAAGTTGAAATTTTGCTCACCGCCTAATTTATCGTGGTGCTGTCCACTTCGATCTTTCACGCACGTTTTAATTTCAGCTTGGGAAGGGATTTCTGAAAACGGTTTCAGCGGAGTGAGACGTTACGTGACTGTCCGTAATTGATCAGGAGGAACACTGGCGCGAGGTGATCGAAGGTGTCATGTATTCTGACGAATTTGATCAAAAGGTTAAACGCTTCTGTGCGTACGCTCGTTCATCCCGCTCAGAGTCGAGATTACCCAAGAACTTCTTGCATCACTAGTGCCAAGTCGCGCAGCGCGCGTTCACCATCACCCGCATACGTTGAGCCGTGCTGCGCCGCGATTGTCCGCGGCTTCAGTTCAGCTAACGTCTGGAGGATGCCGTCTGTGTGCTTCGTATAGGGGATGTAGTTGGCTAAAGGGCTCGCTTGATAATCGATCAAAGTCTTGCGCACGCGTTCAATCACATCAGACTCAGTTAGCGGCTCAACATCTCCGTTTTGGTGAAACAAGTCTGAGGAAAGTAACGTGCCGCCTACCTCCTCAAAGAGAAGACCTGCGTCCCACCCATGCGGCACATGCGGTGTCTGAAGGAAGCGGAAGCGGTAGTTACCTGTGCTCAACACCTCGCCATCTGTCATACCGTGCGCCGGACGAGTTGCGAAATCGTTAACGTTCACTAGTGCTCCGACCGTGCTGCAAACCGGCTGGGCGGCGGGAGCAATTCGCAACCACTCATTCAACGAGCCGCACTCGTCGGCCTCGAAATGGCTGAAGCCTATCCACCGTATGCTTGACGGATCAATAACATTTGCCACCGCATCCCGCACCAATGGGAACATAGCTTTCATGCCTGTATGAAACAGCAGCGGCTCATCGTCCTTGACGAGGAATTCATTGAACTGTAGATCAATCTCCGGGACGTAAGTTGAAATGCGATACAGGTCAGGCGCGATCTCTGTGATAGTCATTGATGTTGCTCCTTATCGGTTAACGCAAAACATATTGTCTTCCCAAATCGCTGTTGCCATCGGAAGTTGGTTGAAATAAAACTCCCTCTCACGAAAAGTGTCGTCGCTACACGGAGGATTCAACCTTTGCTATCTGTCGGACAGCCCCGGCAAGTTCGTTCTGGCGCTTTGACTCAAAAAACCGTGCCAGATTCTGCAACGCATTCTCGGGACGAACGATCTTCGCAGGCTCTGATCGTGAGCCACTATAAACTTCCTGCAACACGGCCTCGATGATCATCGGCTTGGGCGGCGCGCTGTATTCCTGCCCCTGATAAAGCCAGACGCGGCAGTCGGTGTCAGTACCACTCACTTGGCTGCACGTCGCGCAATGGTTTTCTTTGAACTCCAGTTGAAGGTCTTTGCTGTTGATCCGGACCGTCGGGGACGTGAGGAAGCCAAGTTGTATGGCTTGCTCAAGTGACTCGACGTGCGTCTTTCGGACTCTTACCTCAACGCCTGTGGTTTTAAGAATGCCTGCCGCTTCATTCAGAGCGTTTTCAATATTCGATTCGGTATTTCGGCATGGGGAACAGACCTCCAAGTCGAGATAGAGGAAATCAATCTGCACACTTCGCTTCTTCTCGAACTGCGCTTCTGTTGTTCTCGACTGGTTGTGTTCTACGGTTGATGAGCAGCCGCAGCTGCCCGTGCTACATGATTTGTTCTCGCTCATGGGTAAACCTCCCGTTTAGATCCTCAGTAGTCTCGCCCTTCAGTTGGGCCTTTCACACCTGTAGACGGAGGGTTTCCGAAAAGGACGCAAAGATTTTCTAAAGAGGTTTAAGAGCTATTTTCTGGTGAGCGGGACGGTGCAAAAGCGGCACTCAGGTTCTTTTGATTCCCAATCCACGACCTTCCCTCGCCGGTCGACCTCCACGTGACAACATTCGAGGAGAACGTCCTTCAGCTTCTCCCTGGCGCGCTGCACGCGGGACTTGGCGCCTGATATAGAGATGTTGAGGCGGTCGGCCAATTCCTTCTGCGTCAGCCCCTGGATTTCCGTGAGCTGAAGCGCCTCGCGGTACTTTTCGGGAAGCTCTTCCATCATGGGGCGGAGCCAGGCGGCGACTTCCGATTCTATCTCTTCATTGCCGTTTTCTTCCGCGAGGACATCAGGAAGTTCAGATGTGACTTTTACCCCATTATCACTTCTACGGTAGTAGTCAATGATAGCGTTACGCGTGATTTGGTAGACCCAGGCTTCGAGCTTTAATTGGTTTTCCAGTTTATCAATGCCGCGATGGATTTTAATGAAGACTTCCTGAAGGATGTCTTCCGCGTCTGTCTCATTTCGCACCCGGCTCGCGATGAATCGTCTGAGTTGAATAGTGAAGTCATCCCAGACTTGGTCGATTGATAGTGTCTGGCTGTCGGTCATAACGATTAACTCTCACCCCTCAGGAAGTGTTTCTCGCAAGACTAGCTCGGCGTGGCGCTCCCTGCTACTTATAGGTGATCCAGAACGTCAGCCGGTTCGGTTCCAGATAAACGACGTCGTCCCGGTCCGTCGCCGTCGAGGTCCCCAAACATGACGCGCCTCGGATCAATCCCTCTGGCAAAGGAATCACGTCTCGGAAGATCGGGTTTTTCATAGTGACGCGCCGGCCCCAACGACCATGGCCCAGATAAGGCCAATGAAGGTTCGGACCTCCTCCGACGTGTGACACTTCAGAAGCGCATCGAGAACTGGAGTAAAAACTGAAAGGCCTTTCTCGGGAATAGCGTCAAGGAGATGTCGGAAATTCATAAAATGAACACGGATGACCACGGATCAGCGTTGGCCCAACCCTCAGATACTGGCCGGTTCCATTCCTTTCGCCTTGATGATGGCGCGCGCCTCTGGTGTGCGAAGAAAGTCGATGAGTGCTTGCGCTGCCCTCGCATCGTTGGCTCCGATCAGCACGGCTGCCGAAAAAACGAATATCTCCTGAAGGTCGCCTGGTAATGGGCCAACGATCTCAATACCAGGCACCGACATTAGTTCTTGCATCTGGTGCAGAGCTATCTCCGCTTTGCCTTGGGCGACAAGGTGACCCGGCATGGTCTGTTCCTGCCCCGGCGTGCTTACAAAAACCAGCTTGGGTTTCACTACCTCTGAGATGCCGAGTCGCTCAAACACTTTTGCGATGTGGACTCCGCTCGAACCACCGAGCGCCGGATCGGGACACGCAATGGACTTGGCATCCACCATCGCACGCTTGAACGCTTCGGGAGTCGACACGTTTGGTTTGGGTGCGCCCTTGCGAACAGCGACGCCCACGCCGGTGCGGGCAAGATCAGTTACCGAGGCTTGCACAACTTCCAGTCGTTCCATGCTCTGGCGGTTGATCATTACGACGTCAGCCGTTTCGCCACGCTTGAGTCGTTCCACGATCACCCCTCCGCTGTCGAATGAGAGCTTCAGCTTATGTCCGGTAGCGCGCTCAAACTTCGGCGCAATGTCTAACATGACCTGGCGCATTCCGACCGCGATGAGCACGCGAAGTTCGCCACCCGCCGCAGAGGTTTTTTGGTGCGGCGTAGCGGAATTGGCGAATAGGAACAGAACCGCTAGAGCGATACAAAGAAGGATTTGAAGGTTGGTTTGATCTCTTCGCATATGGCAGTTCCCGTCGGCCCCTGCATCTTATCCGAAAAATGTGAAGGTACCCGAATAGGGTGTAATGGTTGACCTCCTCCCGAAAAACCCTACCAAAATAACTTAGAGAAAAGCGGGCAATTTATGACAGGATGGGAGCCTGACGATTGCCATGAAAAAGTCCAAGTTCACCGAATCACAGATCGTCTTTGCATTGCAGCAGGCCGAGACTGGGGTAGCGGTCGCGGAGGTTTGTCGCAAGGCCGGCAACGAAATCGGGAGGAGGTCACTTGCGGAAGTTAGAGATTACAAGATGTCGGTCGACGGGCATTACAAGTGACTAGGATAGTAGTAGGGCTTATATCACTTAGTTGAAGCGCGCCTCTGAAGTGGTGAAGTATTTTGGGCTGGCTCCTGGTTGGCGGTTCCTGTAGTCCGTGATTATGAAGATACTTGGATTGATCCGAAACTTCTCCAGGTCTAAGTCGGCATCTCGCGTATCGGACTAGTTGCGGATGCGCCCAACAAAGCCTTGCAGCTGACGGCGCGATAGCTTGTCTCTCAGTAACGTTTTCCCTCATCTCGGATGCTGATCGCGCGCCACGGCTGAAGGCCAGCGTTGTGCGTCAGGTGATTCGGAGGTTTGAATATGAACGATGAACAAGAACAGATCGCTTTCGATAAAGTAGTTCGCTCCTACGTCTATGATTATGTCATCGGTGAAGGGCTGCCGCCGGCTATAGCGGAAACATCGGCTGCTCTATCGCGCTCGTCGGATGAGATCAGAGCTTCCTTCCAGCGTCTTGCTGATGGACACATCCTTGTCTTGCAGAAGGGGAGCGGTGAGATTCTGATGGCTAACCCTTTCTCAGCCGTGCCCACACCTTTCCTCGTCAAAGTGGAAGACCGCTCCTACTACGGTAATTGCATCTGGGATGGGATGGGCATACCGGCGATGCTGAAGCAGGATGCGACCATCGAGGCTTCATGCGGCTGTTGTAGCACGGCGATGAGTTTGAAGGTTACGAACGGCTCGCTTGAAGAGGCGCAGGGGTTAGCGCATTTCGCCATTCCTGCGGCGCATTGGTGGGATGACATAGTTTTCAATTGAAAGACGATGCTGCTCTTCTGGTCAGAAGAGCATGTTGAGAAGTGGTGTACGGATTGGAATCTGCCGCGAGGTGAGTTGATCCCTCTTGATAAGTGCAATCGATTGGCGCAGGCCTGGTACAGCCCAGATCGTCGTGAGCCGGAATGGAGGAGGCGAACAATTGACGAAGCGGAAGCGTTATTCTCAGAACTCGGCTTTACCTCATCGTTCTGGCGCTTGCCACGTTGATACGCATAACAACGGCATGCACCAACGCTACGTCGTCATTCGGGCGGTTGCTAAACGCGACCCCGGTTGGCCCAAAGAGTTGACTGACCCGGCAAATGCTGAAACCAGCCATCGAAAGGGAGGCTTCGGCCACGAGGGGTTCGTTTGAAAATCTCTTAACCTCAGAAAGACTGCTTGATTCCGCAATCAAAATGATTGCGACGGACATCAACGCAGCCGTCGATCTTGCCAGGGCCAGGTTGAATTACCCGGCTGGCTACATGCTGACTCATTTTCTACATCGGCTCGCCGCAGTTGATCAGCAAGCAGCCGATCGGTCTTACGCTCAGGTGCTCGGCGTGTATGGTGACAAACCGATGCGAGAGTTCCTTTACTTGCAGGGATATACGTTTGCCTGGCGCGAGACGCTCAACACACCGGTCTCGTCGTTTTATATCGTTCCGGCCAATTTCGTGGCCAATCAGTCTTTGCAACGGCAGTTCGTGCAGGTTCTGCTGCGTCGAGCGCAACAAGTATTGGAGGGGCCGTTAGACGAAGGCGACGCTTATCGAACTTCTCACAACGTTTCGATGCCCGGCACAGTACATCTCCTGGAGGGATTGAATCCGACTTGAACCTCAGGTAAAAACCTCCTTACCTGATTTATGGGCGCCGCTTATGCTGGCGCGCGAGAAAATCCTGGTCTCGCTTTCAGCGGAAATCCAGAAGCTACTTCTGCAAACCCGGACAAGAGATTTCCAACGCGCCGGACCAAACCTTTGACGAAAATGTAGAATCGGCACAGAAAGTCCTGATGTGCACGAGCGCGACGGACTCATCGCTACCGCAGTATTGGGAACCAACATTCAGAGACCGTAAGACTTCTGAGTCTTACATTTGCTCGCACTGCATCATCAATTCCCTTGGGTCCATTCCAGCAAAGGACGTTCGTTGTGCTGCGTAACTGCTGTTCTCTGGAATCGTTCACCCGCTGGACAATTAATCTGGCGAGCTGTCGACACACCGCGGGATTCGTTCTGTAATCTGCGTCAAAGGCGATCAGCGCGGTATACGGTCTGGCTGCTTTGACGAGTTCACTGTGAGCAGGTTACTCCCGATGTAGCGATCACACGGGCGTGCGGTCTGAACCGTACTTCAGTATCAGCCTTCAACGCTCCCTCAGTGATAAGCACCGTTTCGCCTGGAGAAAGTTGCTGCTGAACAAAAGTGAAGTGTATTGGTGTTCCAGAACTGGTGCCACGTCGTTCTTGTGGTGATGAAAGCCAACAGTATCTTTTCTCATTAGACGAAATATCATGTGCTTGTAATCTGATTAGGCATGCTTGAATCAATCCGTCTGCGTCTTTATACGGTACTACAGAAGCGGCATCCGGTAGTTGCGCGGTTTCCGAATGTGGACCATCCCAGATGGATCCTGCCAGAATCCGGGTACGCCTACGACTCCTGCGCCAGAATGAAACTTGGCGTATTCGGGAAAGTGGACGCGGACATGTTCATTCAAGATCCCGGCAAGGGTTGCGCGCTCCTGTTTTCTTCGAGGTAGTGCTCCATAGTGGGTGGCGTCGTCCTCAAGGAGTCCTCGTGACAGCAGCCCTCCTGGATCGGTGACAAGTTCCTCCATGTAATTTGAAGCGGGCGAGATCCTAATCAGCTCTTGAAAAACAGCATCTCTAATTTCAAGAGGAGCTGGCGAAACTGATTGGTTAATCGGCCGTTTAATTGTGGGTCGAATCGTGATGAATGGAATCTCGGGATGGACGTGGATACTTCCACCGTTGCGCGATAGCCCGCGAGAGCCCGCACTGATGCGCACGCAGATGGAAGTACCTTCATCCTTCGAAAAGCCACAAGAAGTCGGTTCGCCACAAATCCGACACGGACGTTTTTTGCTAACGCGTTGAAAGCCGACTGAAATCATAGGTTCATCCCTCGATTTCACTTTATGACCGACAATTGGCCTGTTAATGGAATCAATAACTTACGCGGGCGATTCCGTCATTAAATGAAATTCTTGTCCGGCATAACGTGAAATTTTCCTACAGTTTTCCGTCATAACTTGAAATTTTTCTCAAAGTAAAACCCTGATTCGAAGTTTTTCGCTGAAATTCCTTTGGATTTGATCTAAGTTCGCAATGTAATCGAAGCCTTGCAGCCGACGGCGCGGTAGCATCTTTCTCAACTAACCTTTCCCATCAGGTCGGATGCTGATCGCGCGCCGCAGCTGAAAGGCGAGCGTTAGATGCCTGCGGCGAGGATGAGCAAACATGATGAGTGCGGATATGAGATCATTCTTCTTGATGGTGTGGGTTGTTCTACTTGCTACATTTGCGTTTAGCCAAACAGAAAACGATGAGCAGACACAGACCGGGCTGGCTTCTGACTCGATCATAAACGAAGGGTATTTTATTGGCGCTGATGATGTACGTCTCTTCTATAGGAAAGTCGGTAGTGGCAAGGATATAGTCGTGTTTCTTCATGGAGGTCCCGGCTCGAACTTCCGTGGCAATGGCGATTACATGGAGCCTCTCGCGGCACGACGAACGGTGATTATGTATGACCAACGGGGCAGTGGTCTGTCGGAGCTTGTTACTGATCCGAAGCTGCTCACCACCGAGGATCACGTCCGCGACTTGGAAAAACTCCGGCAACACTTCGGAATCAAGCGCATGACCCTGATAGGTCTTTCTTGGGGGTCAGGTTTGGCTGTGATGTACGCGGCGGAGCACCCGAAACGAGTCGAGCGACTCTTACTCCTCAGCCCCATATCGCCGACAAAGGGTTTCATCAATGAACGCATAGCGAAGCTAAATTCATTGTTAGGTGAGGCTGCTATTTCGCGTCGGAACGAGATACGAGAGAAAATCGGGCGCGCGAGCGATGAAGAGACTGTCGCGTTATGCCGAGAATTAAGCGACATTACCTTCCGCTTGTATTTGGTCAATCCGACAACTGAAAATCTTCGTCATGCCGCGGGTCGTTGTGAGATTCCGCCCGCAGCTATACGGCATCGATATGTCGTCGAAGCCGCGACTATCGCATCTCTTGGCGAGTGGGACTTCCGCCCGATGCTCGCCCGTCTGAGAATGCCCGCGTTAGTTATGGAAGGCGCAAAAACGAATGTTCCGCTCGATGCGACGCGCGAATGGGTCGCCGTCTTGCCGAACGCGCGTCTTCTTCTGATCCCTGAAGCCGGACACGAGTTCTTTGTTGACCAGCCGACGGCTTTCCTGAAGGTAGCCGAGAGGTTTCTTCGCGGGCGATTCCCGAAAGAGGCGGAGGTGGTGCGGAAGTCCGGCGGGCGAAAGTGATGGCACACTTTGTGATTTCAGCGGCGGCATCTAACGAACAACCGCATGCACCCGACGACCTTCCAGCATACCTCTTATGAATCTTGAATCGGGGCGCGGGTGATGCCGGCGTTGAGCGTTTCTTGGCTTAGTAAGTGTAAGCGTGTGGATTCTGTAGAGTATTAATAGGTTCAATTCGTGGAGGGAATCCTTAATGCATTTTCGATTAACTGTAATTATTTTTGCAGTCTTGATGTTCTGCGCCAATTCAACTATGGCGCAACGGATTTCTTACCCGGAAGTAACTTTTGAATACAGCCCGTTTTTTGACGCTCCTTGCGCCGAATTAACCAAACAACCCATTGAGCCGGAGGCAGTCAAAGAGTTGGAGAATCGTCTTGACTCATTTCGAGAGTATTGGCGTAAGGACGCTCCGAAGTTGTTTGCAACGACGGTTAAAATCACCGGAGTAAAGTTTCAATTTCAGGAAACCATAGCGGCACTTCATCTTTGTCAAGGCTTTGGTTATTCGACGAGCATTCCGTTGCTCCTCAACATGCGATATTTCATCGCTGCAGTTCAGGGCGAACGCATGAGTCCGATGCCTCTGTTTGGCTACCTCGTCTATCACGAAACTCTCCATCGCTATGTGTCTGACCGCATCAAATCTCTGCCTGACAAGACTACTCCACTTCTCACAAAATACCGCGACGAGCCGTCGGCTGTGCGTAATCATTTACATCTTTTCTCAATTATGAATAGGGTCTATCGTAAACTCGAACGCCAAAAAGATTTAGACGCAGTTATCGCATTTGAACAGACATTGAAATCCGCTCTGATTCTCAAACGGGCGCGCGAGATAGTTAACCAGGAAGGCGCGGAAGCCTTCCTTCGTGAGATTCGCAAGAGTCGCTAAAGTTGCGTGATTACAATCAAACACGCCGAACAAGGGCATGCAGGGACGCGCCGGGAGCATGTCTCTCATGAACATTGAACCGGCGCGCCGATGATGCTCGTCGTTATGCGGCTATACCAAGGTTAAACGGAGTTCGCCATGCGTGTTTTCATTGGCTTGATACTTTTTTTCGCTGGCGCAGCAGATGTGTCGGGACAAGCGCTCAACCCGGAGTTCGTCCACGGTCGTGATTACACCTTCCAAAGGATGGAGGCGAAACGCAAAGTTAGTGACGCGGAGGACAAAAGTACGATCCGTCTGGTAACTTACGTCTACCGTCCTCTTAAGAATGACCGGCGCGAAGTCGTCCTTTTCAGCCATGGCTCAACCGGGGGTCTGTCCCGTTCGCCGAAAGAGCCTTTGGAGGCACCGCCTGCCGCCGTAATCCGCTTTTTCGTGTCGCGCGGCTATACGCTGGTCGCGCCCTCGCGTCGCGGACGCGGCGAGTCAACGGGAACCTATGTCGAGGAATGTTCGGTTTACATCGGACAATGCACCGTCGCAGACCAGCTCGCTCTTGGCGAACGGGCGATACGCGAGGCTCTCCTCGACACCGATGCGGTGATCGAGCAGTTGATTCTGGAGCGACTAGTTCCCCGCGAATCAAAAATTCTCGCCGGTGGTATCTCGCGCGGCGGTTTCCTATCTCTGATACTCGCTGGTGAGCGCCCAAAACTCGTCAAGGGCGTTATTAACTACGTCGGCGGTTGGTACGGAGTAACCGACCGGCTCTTGGAAACCGAAAACAAGCGGCGGATGGACGATCAATCCGCTCGGCTCGCGCGCGCCGCAAAACAGACGCGCGCGCCGTCGATCTGGTTCTACGCCGCTCGTGATCCGCTTTACAGAGAAGGTGTGCCGCGCGAGTTGTTCCGTTCCTGGCAGGATGCCGGAGGTCAAGGCGAGTTCGTCTTCTTCGACGACCACTCTCTCCCGAGCGGCCATGTTGTCGCGTCAAATGCCGCACTGTGGGAGCGTCAGGTAGATGCCTTCCTGAAGGCGATAGACCAGGGTAAACGTTAACGTCAGATTTGCCCCACGAGTACCAGCGACGAGCGTGAGAACGCCGCAGAACTCGCCAGCTCAGCGGCATAACGGCATGCACCCGACCGCGAATCAGCTTGGATGTCATCGAGAACTTGCCGCTCAACGTGCGCGGCTCGCCCACTTGCTAACATCAGGTGACACCCGGCGCATATGAAGAGCGATCGGCCACCTGCGTGCACATTTCGATGAGCCGCTCAAGATCGAAAATGTCGTCCGCGACTGGGGATGAGCGTTTCAGGTTCCATCACCACTTCAAAAGCTTTACGGCAATGAGCCCATTGCAGCACCAAAAACAGATCCGCCTGCAGGAAGCCGGCTGATGCTCGCTGGAGACCTCGACGCCGCCAGCGCTGGCTTCAAAGTGGCTACGAGAATCCATCGTACTTCAGCCGTGACTACAAAAAACAATTCGGCGCCCCTCCGCAACGCGACATCGCGAGGCTTCGCAGCAACCTCGAAATTCGAGGCGCTCCGACAAGATACCAAGCCGGTCAAAGAGTGAAGTGAGGCTTGCACGAGCTGCGCGAGCCACTTTGTTAACCACAATTTCATTTTATGGCCCACAAGAATTTCATTTAATGACCGACAAATTTCACTTTATGCCGGACAAATTTCATTTTAACGCCGGAACCCACAAGAAGATTTGTGGGTTCGGTCATAAAGTGAAATTAGCACCTTACTGGAATCAACAACTTACGATGGCGGTTCGGTCATTAAATGAAATTCTTGTCGGGCATAACGTGAAATTTTCCTACAGATTTCGGTCATAACTTGAAATTTTCTCAAAGCGACTCATTTTCTCTGATTGTTATTGAAGAAAACTGGTGTAAGCAATCGATAGAACTCCTAAATCTAGACCGTACTCCCAGCATGCCTGCAGCCATTGAAAACTTCGCGTGTATCTTGATGTCATAACTTGAAATTTTCCTCACCGTCTTTCATCAGAGATTTGGAGGCTTTCATTGCCGGAAGTGCAAACCGGAAGTTTCTCGGCAGAAGGTCAAAGTCGATCTGACCGAGTTACAGCAACTCTCACGATTTGTATCTTTCAAACTATCATCCTCAGGGCCTTTATTAGGGATCGTCAATCGGTTCCTGATAGAGTTGCCGGTTCAGCATATCTAATTTTAGGGACGCTACAATGTCATTTAACAGGGTCGTGGCCGTACTCTTTACGCTTCTCTCCTTGTCCTACGAGTGTCATTCACGAACCCAAGCTCGCCATCCGTGGCGACCGGACTCGGAAGCGACAGATGTAGATGTCATTAGGCGGATCGACGCGATTGCCGACAACGCGCTCAAAGCCGTACCGGTCGCTGGGATGTCAGTGACTGTCGTACGCGGCTCGAGAACCATAATCTCAAAAGGTTACGGCCTCGCGGACGTGACACGTGGCATAGCCGCCACGGCTGAGACGCAGTATCGCGTCGGATCGATAACCAAATTGATTACTGCGGTGGCTGTACAGAAGCTGATCGAGAGGGGGCAGCTTCGGCTCGACGACACACTGGACCAGTTTTTCCCGGAGTACCAAGCTGTTAAGGGGATAACGATCCGACAGTTACTCAATCATACGTCTGCCGTTCCTGACTACGAACGCGATGCGGTCGGACGCTGGATGGCGCACCGGCTGCCTATCAGCAAAGAATACATCTGGAGTGTTGTAGGCCGCGGGCGGATGACAGGCGTAACGGGCGAGAGCTGGGAGTACACGAGTTCGAACTTCTACCTGCTCGGACTCATTATCGAGAAGGTGAGCCGTCAGCCGTACGCGGTATTCGTGGAGCGCGAAATGCTTATGCCTCAAGGCCTGAAGGCGACCGTCATGTGTTCCGGGCAGCCGCCTGCCAAGGGCCGTGCCCTCGATTACATAGTCGAGGGCAACACCCTGGTCCAAGACACCGTTTGGGAGCTCCCCGGTATTTTCTCCGATGGCGGGATGTGCTCGACTGCGCCCGAACTGGCTTTCTTCGTCCGTGCCTTGACCACTGCACGTATCATAAGCCGGAAGTCTCTCGCCAACATGTTGCGTCCGACAGTGCTACCGAGCGGCGTGCGGGCGGATTACGGGTTGGGCGTTCGACTCGGCTCGCTCGACGGCCGCCGGAAGTGGGGACACACGGGCAGTGGCGCGAAGAGTAACCGCTCCGCGTTGGCGCACTACCCGGATGCGGGCTTGACCGTCGTAGTTCTACTGAATACGGAGCGGGAGGATACCCCGATTTCCGCGATCGATGTGGAGGCGAAGATAGCACGCGTTGTGCTGGGGCTCTCGTCTATCGCCGTGAAAGATATCTCGCTGCCGAAGTCAGCTCCTGCTTATGTCGGCACTTACGAGCAAAAGGGCGGGCGATGGCAGGTCTTCGTCGAACGAGGGCGTCTCAGGCTGAAGCGCCTCGGGTCCGAAGCTTCGACCACGACCATGCGGTATCAGGATAACAACGAGGTGGTGCCTTACCCCGAATATCCGGATTACCGCTTCGTGTTCCAGTTACTTGGCGGTCGAGCGATCGCGTTCTCAAGTTATGACGGCGGGTGGTTCACCGGCGTCAGGAAGCGGGTCGAGTAAGGTTAGACTGTGAAGTTCACGACCAGCGTTCCTAACGGAATTGTCTCACCATAACGTCTCGCAACCACACCTGCTAACCAGGTAGGGACCGATGGTGCCACGAAACCAGCCAAACCGATCAGAAATAATCTGCTCATCCATTCTCCTTCAATGCAAAAAGCGTCCGCGGGTCTCATCCTCCGTATGCGACAAGTGCAGACAATTGATGCCAGTGGATTACTCTATGAATGAACTTCTCGAGGCTACTGCGCGACGCAATATTGCCTGAGTGATTTCGGCTGTCAGGCCAAACGTTCGGGAACTGATGGACCAAGCAGGGTTTACTGAAGCGCTCGGCGCCGAAAACTTTTGTGATGACGTCTTTACCGCGCTTGATCGAGCAAGAAAGTTGATGCCGCAAAAGGAGCGAGTGTAATCCGGAGTTGGGGTGCAATCGTTACCGGGCTAGAAGTCACTTACTAATTTGCACTTGTACATATAAAAGCAATTCTTCCACACCTCGATGAACAGTAGTAGTCGTATTGACACGAGTTCAGAGGGTTGCCTCCCCTCGTTGCAGCCGCTAATGTGGGTTCCCGCATAAAGTGAAATTGGCCTGTTAGTGGAATCAATAACTTACGAAGACGATTCGGTCATTAAATGAAATTCTTTTCGGGCATAACGTGAGAATTTCCTACAGATTTGGGTTATAACTTGAAATTTTCTCACCGCACTAGTTTTCTGAAGCTTTCAATAGCTTCGGCCTATTCAAATGGCGCCAAGGTGAGGCTGGCCCGTAACCGTGCAAGCAAACGGCAGCTATTCGTTTACACTCAGCCTCCCGGCGACGAAGAACGGTCCGAACAAAGAGGATCGCATGCTTTGACACCGCCGACGAAACCTACCGAGGGCTCAGAATCTGGTGGTGGTTAAGAGCCTTGGTAAGTCGGTAGGTTGGCATGGGGTTCGACTCGTTACGCCGCAATGAATTCCCGAGTTGCCGATCTACCCCAACTGCCGTTCTGGAATGTCAATGGGTTAGCCGCATACATTCTCAAAACGCTGTCAGAGTTTAAGGACGAATTTCCTGCAAAGCCTTGCTCTGGTCGCACAAGAGAGAACGTATATGCTGAATCAACTCGAAAGGGTTCCGGCTTAAGTGTGTTTTCTTCAAAGGCGAATTTTCTCTACGTTGAGTTGTCACCCAAGTTGCCACGAAAGCTTAGAGATCGGTTGTTGGAACAGTTTGGGCTGATGGTGCGGGAATGCAGCAACAAGATCGGCTCGTCTGAGCGATACTTGCGCCTAGCAGTACAAACAAAAGAAGCTGTTGATCTCCTGGTCCAAGCGTTGAGCCGTGAACTGTCTTTGAGTCAATGGCAGATCAACGGGACAACTTGACCATCATCTGCGAACTCGATCCGTCGCATGAGTGTAGCGCCGCGTTGAAAGCTACTTACTCACATCTAAGCGCCATCATCGGATCCACTTTCGTTGCCCGACGTGCAGGCAGATAACAAGCGAGCACTGCTACGCCTATCACGAAGAGCACTACTCCAGCGAAGGTAGCGGGATCGGTTGCGGTCACGCCGTACAGCAGACTAGTCAGGAGGCGCGTCACAGCCACCGCCAGCATCAGCCCAATTATGGTTCCGATTAAGGTCAGGCCCATGCCCTGCTTGAGAATCAGCTTTATGACATCGCGGGTCTCTGCCCCCAGGGCCATCCGCAAACCGATCTCACGCGTGCGTCGTGACACTGAATATGACATCACGCCATAAATTCCGATCGCCGCGAGCACCAGCCCGAGCAAGCCGAAAACGCCCAGCACCACCGCGCCCGTGCGTGCCGACCAAGATGCTAGACTGACGGTTTCGGAGAGCGGTTGCAGGTTTTGCGGCGGCAGGTTTTCATCTAGCGCCGCGACTTCGCGCCGCACGGCTAAAAATAAGCCGCGGGGATCACCATCCGTGCGTACAATCAGTGACGCAAGAGCAGAGTAGTTCTGCGCGAACGGCCGGTAGATGGTGGGTTCCGGTTCCCTGTCGATACGATTGAAGATGTTATTTCTCGAGTCTTTGGCGACGCCAATTACTTCACAGGAAACTAAATCCGATCGACCAACGCGCAACCGTTTGCCCAGCGCCTCGCCCGGTTCTTTGATCTCGGGCCACAAGCGGCGCGCTAATTTTTCGCTGACGATTGCTACCTGGGGAGATTTGATCGTGTCCTGCACAGTGAAACCTCGCCCACGAAGAAGCGGTGTACCAATGGTCTCGAAATACTGCGAGCCCACGGAAACGATACCAGCGAAGACCCTTTCGTTCGGCGGAACCTCTCGGTCCTCGGGGACGACAGGTGTGGACAGCCATATAAAACCGAGCGGCAACAGATTGGTCACACTGGCTGTTTGCACACCCGGCAGCCTTTCAAGTCGCTCGACAATCCGCTGGTAAAACTCCCGGCCTTTAGCTTCGTTGTAACCCTGAAGCTTCAGATTGAACGAAACCGCTAGCACCTGATCCGGTTTGAATCCCAGATCGATTTGTCGCGCATAACTCAACGTGCGCAAGAACAAACCTGTGCTGATGAGCAGTGCTAGAGAGAGCGCGACTTGTGTGATAACCAGCGCATTGCGCAAATTCAACCAGCGCACGCGCTGACTTTCCGAGTTGCTCTCATCCTGCAAAGCCGGGAGGACATCGGGCCTAGAGGCCTGCAGCGCCGGAACCAGACCAAAGATCACTCCCGTTGCGATGGCCAAGAGGAACGTAAAGGCAAACGTGCGGATGTCAAATGACAGATCCAGAGCAAAGGTAAATGGCGGCGGGAATGGCGGCTTGAAAGC
>DASRPN010000023.1:0-20210 GCA_035646355.1 Pyrinomonadaceae bacterium
TTGAGCGAAAACGGGAACTGCGCAGACGCCTAGCGCGAGGAGCACTAGTAAAAACGTCCGTAAACCGTTTCTCATCACGTAATCCTCCATAATGTTTTTGCCCTTGCCCGGCAAAGGAAGGTTGCTGGGCAACTCGTTCTAACGAAGAAGCCGAACCCGCTACTTGTGACTGGTAAGAATGGAGTGCCCAGTTACCAATTGGGCCTGTATGCCGGCTAACTAGGCAAACGCTGAGCCAGCAAATATTCGTATTAAAAATTCGAGTTTTTGTACGATTCCTTGTATTGAAGCCCGCATAGCATACAGGTTTATGGATTGCCGTTCAAATTCGTGGATTCAGCCGGTGTTTTTTCGGGCTAACTTGATGACCTCGAACTCGAAGTGGAGTTCTTTGCCGCGGAAGATGGTTGAGAGGTAGAACTCCCAGAATTTCCGGGTGAAGCGGAATGAAGGCCAGCGCTGGTCGAGGTTAACAAAAAACTCCAGGCCCACAGCCCGCCAGAGGTTTGCCAAACTCACGTGAGTCGTCACCGGTTTCAACTCGGCGGTCGTGTAGAACGGAAACGGAGTGCGTGCGGGAATGAAACAAGTGAAAGAGTAACTATTGAAGTGGTTGCGGTGCGTCGGATCTGTTGCCCAGTCAGGATTTGAGTAGTGAGGCGTAACGATCTTCAATCTGCCACCGGGTCTCGTGATGCGATGCAGTTCGGAAATGAACCCAAGTACGTCAGGCACGTGCTCAATCACGTGACGACAAATGATCTCGTCGAACTCATCGTCAGCGAATGGATATGGAATGACGCCGAGGTCATGAATGACGTCAGCGTGACTGCGCGGGTTCGCATCCATACCGATCGCGCCGGGAAACTTGTTCTGGCCACAACCGACGTCAAGTATACGTCTCGTAACAGGAGTGGAACGATCGGCGTTGCGCATGCGATTAGTTCTTATTCAAAAGGAGCGCAGCCAACTCTTCGATACTAACAGCGTAAACAGGGCAGCCGATCGCCTTCGCTACTTCAGTGATGCGCATCCCGTCCAACATGATCGCGTCATCGCTTTTCAGCATCTGCCTGGGAATCAAAACAAACTCGCCGGTGACCCTGTCACGCGCTGCTAAAAGATCGCGTCCCGTCAGCAGGCCCGCAACTGAAACGTCGCCGCCGAAGTAAGTGTTCTCGAGCGGTTCGACGCGAAGCTCGGTTTCAAAACGCGAGTTCCATTTGTCGATCATCTCTCGCAACACGGGTGCGAAGAGCGTTCCAGTGAATATCGTTGCCGCTTGCTTCTTCACGTCGCCATGACGTACGAGTCGTTTGGTCCATCGCGCGAAGTCGTTTGCGAACGCGCGGACCATGCCAACGCCGTCTTCGATCTGCGGGTAACTGCCGTAGTGTGATCTGGCGGGAATGCGACGACCTGCGCGCAGATAGATCTCATCACCCAACAGAGCGAAGTTTGTTCCGAGTTGCGCGCGCAACTGTTTCTGGATCGGAACGACTTGATCGATCACTTCGCGACAGAACTCGGGAGTCACTGCGGTGAGTCGCGGATCGGTGTTGTAACGAGTGAGACCGAGCGGCACGATCGCCACACTCGTGATGCGCGGATACTCGGCAGCAAGATCGAAGATCGTCTTACGCAACACTTCGCCATCGTTTATTCCGGGACAAAGCACGACCTGCCCGTGAATCTCGATTCCGGCGTCGAGCAGTTGCCGGAGCTTCGCGGAAATATCGGCGCGTTGCTTATCAACGCCGAGCAAGTAAGCGCGCACGTCCAAATCGGTCGCATGCACCGAAACGTATTGCGGCGAGAGTCGCTGTTCGACGATCCGCCGAATTTCATCTTCGCTAATCGAGGTCAGTGTCGTGTAGTTGCCATATAAGAAGGACAGGCGGATGTCTTCGTCCTTTATAAACAAGGACGGACGCGCATCGGCGGGATTTCCGTTGCAGAAACAGAAGATACATTCGTTGGCGCACTGGCGTGGGACGATCGCTTCGAAAGTAAGACCAAAGTCTTCGCCTTCGGCGCGCTCCAGTTCGACTTCCCAATCGTCTCCGCTTTTCTTGCGGACCTCGAGAACAAGCTCTGTTTCGCCCGCAGTTTGAAAGCGAAAATCGAGGTAATCGCGAACGACGCGGCCGTTTACCTTGATGATCCGATCGCCCGCTTCGAGTTCAAGTTCGGCGCCCAGGCTGTCGGGGATCACCTCCGAGATCTCGACACCACGGCGCCGAATGTTTGTTACTGCGGGTGTTACTGCGAATTCATACATAACGGCAAACGTTGACTATAGCAGACCGGGGAACCGCGCATGAAATCCAGCCTTCTGTTCAGGAAAGCCGGTGGCATTAGCAATTTGCATTACTAGGCAATTGCCCCGGCTATGAAAAAACCTCTTCCAATCATCGTCTTCGCTTTCGTTTTAGTTTCCCTTGGTTTGGCGTCGGCCCAGCAAACCGAGATCTATCGTGTCGGCGCGGGCGATGTGCTTGATATTCGCCTGCTTAATTCGGCCGCCAATAATAGTTCGACGCTGTTCACGGTCGCCGCCAATGGTGTGATTGATCTGCCGATCGCGGGGGGCGCGATCAAGGTCGCCGGACTCACCACCGACGAGATCCAAACTCGCATCGGCGAGGAACTTAAACGTCGCGCGGTCGCAGAAAAGGCGAAGGTCTCTGTCGGCGTGCGACAGTATGCGAGCCACGCGGTTATGGTCACCGGACTGGTAGTTCATCCCGGAACCAGATTTCTCAGACGCGAAGAAGTGCCGCTTTACGTGGTATTGGCCGAATCGCAGTTGCGGAACGACGGCGGGCGAGTCGTGCTGTTAAGAGGCGGTGGTCCCGCGCAGACACTCGATCTGCGCGATCAGGCGACGCTGAATACGCAAATTCAGTCAGGTGACGTGATCACGGTCACGAGCCGTCCTGAGGAGTTTTACTTCGTCGGCGGACGAATCAACCTACCCGGACAAAAGCCGTTCACTCAAGGCATTACGTTATTGCAGGCAATTCTTGCAGCTGGCGGAACTCCCCGCCAAACCAACCTCGTCGAGATATCCCGCGAAGGGTCTGATGGTCGCTTGGTGACCATGAGATACAACCTCAAGGAGATCAAATCCGGAAATGTGGAAGATCCAAGACTTCACGCCGGAGACCGCATCGAAGTGGGCCGCTGAACGCCGCACAAATATCCTTAAATTCATTGACAATCCCGCCCCTGTTTGTTAGTTATGCAGGGCGATTCGCGCCAACCGCTGACAACCCAAAGTTCTTAAGTTGAATTGTGCCAACTTCAATAGGGGACGAGTACAAGTTCAATGAATAATAAACTTAAGCCCGCTGTTATCGGCGGCGTAGTTCTTGGTTTACTGTCTGCCATTCCCTTCGTAAACTGGGTCAACATCTGCTGCTGCGCTTGGGCCATTCTCGGCGGGATTCTTGCTTCATATCTCTACGTGAAAAACTCCGCGACTCCGGCCAACGCCGGCGACGGAGCTCTTGTCGGAGCCATGGCCGGTGGCATCGGCGCGGCGATTTACCTCGTGATTGGGATCCCGCTTGCGATAGTCACCGGAGGGGCGATGCGGGAGATGATCATTAACTTGATGTCGAACGTCGACCCGAGCCAGGCGGACCTGATTCGCCGGCAGATGGAAATGCAGGGCGAGTCGGTCGCAGGCGCGATCGTTCAAGGCTTCATTGGGGCCGTGTTGCTGGTCGTTTTCGCGGTCATCGGCGGCCTTATCGGTATCCCGCTTTTCGAAAAGCGAAAAGGTGGAGGAGCCGTACCACCACCGCCCGCCCCTGGCGGCGCGCCCTACGCGGCTTAACGCAGTTTCAACGGTAAGCGAAATCTTTCAAACTAATTTTCAGGAGAAACGAATGTCTCAAGAATGGACTCCCCCGCCCCCAGCCGGATCAACTACGAACGTTCCCAATTATCTCGTTCCAGCCATCATTTCAGCGATCTGTTGTTTCCCGCTCGGTATCATCAGCATCGTGTTTGCAGCACAAGTTAACGGCAAAGTGCAGACGGGCGACATCGCCGGGGCGCTGCAAGCGTCCAAGATGGCGAAGATTCTTAGTTACGTCTTTATCGGACTGGCGCTACTCGGTTGGGGTGGTTACCTCATCTTCTGGGTGATAATTGGCGGCGCCGCGTTCATGGGCAACATGTAAGCTGAGCGCTCTTATGATTTCCTGAAACGTTGTCGGAGTTGAAATGAGATGACCAGATACTGCACAAAATGCGGCGCCATCAACGACGAGATGGCTCAGTACTGCACTAATTGTCAGGCCCCGCTGACGTCGGCGGTCAACACCGGCTATCAGCCCGTGCAGCCTGCTCATCCAGGTCAGCTGACTGATTGGAAGGCGATGGGCGCCGATAAGAAGTTGGTCGCGGGGATTTTGGGAATCCTGGTTGGGAGTCTCGGAGTTCACAAATTCGTGCTCGGTTACACGACTGAGGGGCTCATTCAGATCGCAATAACGATCGTGACCTGCGGTATCGGCGGAATCGTCGGGTTGATCGAGGGCATCATTTATCTCACCAAATCCGATGAAGACTTTGTGAGGACGTACATTCAGAACAAAAAGGGCTGGTTCTGAACCGCGGTTCGCACGGATAGTGGAGTTTCATGTACCGGCGTTCAACGGTCGTGGCAATTTGGTTGTTGATAATCGCCGGGACTGCTTATCTATTCTTCTTCGAGCCGGGTAAATCGGGTTTCTTTCCTGGTTGTCCATTCCGTTTTTTAACCGGTTTCACTTGTCCCGGATGTGGCACCACGCGTGCCCTGCACCAAATTCTTCACGGTCACTTCTACACCGCCTTTACGCTTAACCCGCTCCTTCTCTTAGCGATTCCTTTTTTATTGTTCGCACTAATCCGTTACACGGTGATCGTAATGCGTGGCGGCGTCCCGCGAGGAAACTCGTTGCCTGCACCGTACATTTACGCCATCTTTTTCGTCATTCTGTCGTTCTGGATTTTTCGAAACACGCCTTTCTATCCGTTCGTCTCGTGAGACTCAGGAGGTTATGCGATGCGCGTATCGATTATCGTCGTTTTCGTGATCAGTTTTGTCTTCACTTCAGCAGCGCAGGAACGAATCGTGATTAGCGAGAAAGCGACGATTCCAACGCGTCCCGTTCACACGTATTCGATCGTCGCGCGCGATCCGAACACGGGTGAGTTGGGTGTCGCTGTGCAGTCTCACTGGTTTTCAGTTGGACCAATCGTTGCGTGGGCTGAAGCCGGTGTCGGCGCTGTTGCGACTCAATCGTTCGTCGATCCGAGCTACGGAAAAAACGGACTCGACATGATGCGCGCAGGCAAGTCCGCGCCTGACACGTTGAAAGAGCTGCTGGCGAAAGACGAGGGACGCGAAGTCAGGCAAGTTGCAATGATCGATGCGCAGGGACGCGTCGACGCGTGGACCGGAAAGAACGACATACAAGCCGCGGGGCACATCGTCGGGACAAACTTTTCGGTCCAAGCCAACCTGATGCTCAACGACAAAGTCTGGCCGGCGATGGCCCAGGCTTTTCAGAATACGAAAGGCGATCTCGCGGACCGCATGCTTGCCGCGCTCGATGCGGCGCAAGCAGCGGGTGGCGATATTCGTGGTCGACAATCCGCGGCGCTCATCGTCGTTACCGGCAAACCGACCGGTCAGGCTTGGAAGGATCGCACTTTCGATTTGCGAGTTGACGATAGTCCGGAACCGCTGCGCGAATTGCGACGGTTAGTGAAGTTGCAGCGCGCTTACAATCACATGAACGCCGGCGACCTGGCAGTTGAGAAAAAAGATAACGAAGGCGCGTTGCGTGAATATTCAGCGGCGGAGAAGCTCGTGCCGAACAATGCCGAGATGATCTATTGGCATGCCGTAGCGCTCGTGAATATGGGCCGTGTGGAAGACTCGTTGCCGCTATTTCGTAAAGTGTTCGCGATGGATCGCAATTGGTGGACGCTCACTCCGCGTTTACCGAAGTCAGGATTGCTGCCGGACGATCCGAAGATCATGGAGCGGATTTTGTCGGTGGGGCCGAGAACGCGATCCGCTCCGCGACCAAAGTCAAACCCATGATCAAGTAAAAGACTGTGACGACTTCCGAGTCGCCCCAGTTGTAATGGACCAGCCCGCTCGTGAAGAACCCGAGAGTTCCGCCAAGCGCACCGAGCGCTAGTCCGCGTGAAAAATCCGTGGTCTCCCGGATCAAACGCCAGAGCATTCGGATGTAAATCACAAACAATAGTAACCAGACGATCAGCGCCGCCACGCCTCGTTCGAGCGCAATCTGAAGCAAGTTTGAATGCATGTGCCCGATCGGCTGACGGCCGTTATCAAACAGTCCCCACTCACGCCAGTGCCCTTTGATCGAATCGATACCAACGCCCACCAGCAGATGTCGCGGTTTGCTGACCAGCAGGTCGAAACCTTCTCGCCAAACCATCTGTCGCCAGCTTGTCGACTGATCGGCGCTGTCGAAGAAGCCGATGTTGCGTCGTTGTTGGAGTATAAACAGACTGGCGAGGACGAGGGGTATCGCGCACGCTGCGACGACTATGGCGGTGCGACGCGACACACTTAGCAGCAACATCGCCGCCACCGACACTGCGAAACCGATCCACGATCCACGCGTGACGGTCATCGCCAGAGCAAACACGAGGCCGCCAACCGCGATCAGCACCAATAAACCGTTGCGACTCGTCTTTTGTGAGAGTCCCAGGAATATCCCCAACGCGAGCGACGCGATCAGTTGCAGTACTTCGGCGTACGTGGTCCAGTGACCGAAGAATCCTGTAGCGCGCCAGTCGCGACCGCGCGACCAACCTGCGATGCCGAGTTGTTCGAGTGCGGTACTTCCGGTGAGCAGCGTTCGCGGCACTTCGAGCTCCGGCATCCACTCCACTCGATAGATTCTGACTTTCGCAACGCCCTGCCCCGATACAAGCGCTGCAGCTAATTCGTCAGGACTATTCACGCGTTGATTATCGACTTGCCAGACGATGTCCCCATCTCTAATGGGCGTCTCCTTCCGAACGCTCCGAGTACGAAAGATCGCTTTCGTCAACGGACTCTCCGCACTTACACCCTGAACTTTTACACCGCGGCCAGTCGCAAGCTGGCCAGCAGTCCATAAAACGTTCACCAAGCACGAGCCGATCAACGCCAGTGCGAGCCAGCGCACAGTTCGGAGCGACAGCACATTCTGACTCAACATATAAACAATCGTGAACAAACTCGCCGCGCGCATCTTTCCGATCGACATGATCGGGTTGTACGAGAAGACTCCGGAGATGCCGCTCAGCACAAAAAAGCCGAGCAGTACGTAATCAACCGGCGAGCGGAAAAGCTTCGGCCGAGGGAAGAACGCAAACCGCAAAACCCAAAGGGCCATACCCACCAGCCACGCAGTTTGCGTGACTGCGATCGAATGCGGGGCGAAGATGGCGATGAGAAAAAGACAGCCAATTACTCCGGGCTCAATAAGTCGATTCGAAATCTGCATCGTCGGCATATTAGAATGACGGCGGTCTACTATTCCATCTCAAAAAGGTTTCCATGCGATCAATTCTCTTAATTCTTCTCTTGTCTGTTGGTCTATCAGCACAAACACCGGCCGACGAAGTAAAAACGATTCAGGAAAATGCTCGCGTGAAGGCCGCTTTTGAGCATATCGACAAGGACCGCGACGCAATCCTCCGCGAATGGATCGCCATCACCGAGATTAACGCGCCTTCCAAACACGAACAGGAACGCGCGCGTCACATCGAGTCGCTGTTGCGCAAGCACAAACTAGATATCCGCTACGACGAAGTCGGCAACTTGATCGCCACGCGCAAAGGCACCGGTGGTGGTCCAGTCGCCGTATTTGACGCGCACATGGATACTGTCTTTCAACCTGGTCTGAAGATTAAAGCCACGGTGCGCGACGGCCGTGTCTATGCGCCAGGCGTCGGCGACGACACCCGCAACATTGAAGCGCTGCTCGCGACAATTCGCGCGCTCGACGCCGCTAATATCAAAACCAAAGGCGATATTGTTTTTCTGTTTACCACCGACGAAGAAGAAGGAATGACGGGTGCGAAGCACTACACGAAACAGAACAAGGGCAAGGTCGATTACTACGTCGCACTCGACGGTGGATATGAAGGATTCACCTACGCCGGGATCGGCATCAACTGGTATCGCCATCACATCATTGGACCAGGCGGACACACTCGATCCCGCACTCCGCCGTATTCCGCTTCGTTGCCGATGGCGCGCGCGATCGCCCGCATCTACGAGTTGCCAGTGCCGACCAATCCTTCATCGAACTTGAACATCGGCATGCTTGGGGGATCGGAAGTGCCAAACGCCAAAGCTGCTGATGCCTGGTTTTCACTCGATTTACGTTCGACGAGTGACGAGGTCCTAAAAGATCTAGAGGCGAAGATCGCCGCGATACTCGATGAAGAAGCGAAACGCGCGGGAATGACCGTCAAGACCGACGTGCTCTCCACATCACCCGCGGCTGTACTGCCGGGCAATCGTGAGTCCAGGCTGGTGAGGATCTCCGAGGCAGTGCATCGGGCGATGGGATTCAATCCGCCGATCGGCAATGCCGGATCGAACAATTCCAGTGCCGCCTTGTTGCAGGGGATTAACTCGATCTCAACCGGAGCTGGACCATGCGCCGACGCACACGCTTTGACTGAAAACTGCGAGATCGAGCCGCTTTATCGAGGGATAAAAAAGATACTTTTGTTGGAACTGGCGCTGGTGGGTCTCGCGCCTCAATGACCTTCGCGTCCCAGCATTACGAAGCCGGTGCGCAGGATGATTTTTATATCGAGCAGCAGCGACCAGTTTTCGATATAAAAAAGATCGAGCCTCACCATCTCTTCGAAAGGTAGCCGATTTCTACCTGACACTTGCCACAATCCCGTTAGGCCCGGTTTCATATCGAGGCGTTTGCGATGCCACAGCTCGTACGCCTCGACCTCGTAAGGAATCGGCGGCCGCGGTCCAACTATGCTCATATCACCTAACAAGACGTTCCACAGTTGCGGAACTTCGTCGATGCTCGTCTTGCGCAAAAACCTTCCGACGCGCGTGATGCGCGGGTCGGCGAGCAGTTTGTACGTCGGCTTCTGCTCGTTTCCGAGATTAGCTTCCGCACGTCCGGCGATGAACGCGCGTTGGTACTCGCGATGCAGTTCGGAATCGGCGTTCGCAACCATCGTCCTAAACTTGTAGAGCAGGAAAAGCCGTCCATCCATGCCGACACGTTCCTGCGTGTAGAACACCGGTCCTCTTGAATCGAGCTTGATCAGCAGAGCAATCAGCAGCCACAACGGCGACAGCAGTGCAATCGACAGCGATGAGATGATTAGATCCGAAGATCGTTTCAAAATGCGCGCGCCGCTTGACAACGGCTCACGAAATAGACGAATCATCGGCAGCACGCCGATCTGATCGATCTCTGTTTTGCGTGGCAGGCAATTGAACAAACTCGGCGCAATGCGAAACTCGACACCGCGCCGTCGTCCGCATCGCATCATCACCTCAAACAACGCGTCACCGTTCACTTGCGGATCGGCGATGATCACTTCGTTCGCGCCGGAGTCGCGGATCGTGTCGGGTAATCCTTGCAGCGTGCCAACGACTGGAACGCCTTCGTAAACGTCTGACTGATTAGGTTCCGCGATCTGCGTGTCGACTACGCCGATCACGCGATAACCAAGCGCCGGCCGCTCGCGCATCTCGCGAATGAACAACGACGCTTCGTGACCACGACCGACGACGAGCGTCGGGATCAGGTTGATCTGACGCCGGCGCGCAAACGTTTGTGCCGATCTCATAAGGAGCCTGATCACGCCAACGAATAAGAGCACCAAAACGAAGTCGACGAGAAAGACAGCACGCGCGTACGAGAAGGCACGAAACTCAAACCCACCGCGATAGAGGAACGCAGCAGCGACGATCAACAAAGAACCGATTGCGGTTGCTTTGAATATGCGAATGCCGTCGTCGACAAATGAAAACTCTCCGCGCACGCGATATAGACCACAGTAGCGAAACGCTAACAATCTAATTGCGACAACGAACAACATCAACGCGCCATACGGAGCAAAGTCTTGGCTCCACGCAAACCGACTGTCGGTCGCGAATGCCGAAACACCTTCGCGCAGTGTAAAAGCGAGAATGAACGAAATCGCGGTGGCCAGTGCGTCGGCGATTACCAGTCCGGCCTTGACGGTAGGCACGATCCAACGCGGCGCACGACCCGGAACGCGCACCGATCTCGCGTCAAAAAATCGTTGTCGTTGTCGTTCAGCTCGCATCACTCAAAAATGAATTGCATGATTTCGTCGATTACTGCGCGTGATCGGCGCGGACTCGCAGCTTTCTTTTTCTGAACGGGTAAACCTTCTAAATCCGTGTTACTTGAAATGCGAAGCAGACGGCCTTCGTTCACTAGTTGCTCATCAACTGCGGCCCACTTGCCTGCATAGATACTCGCAGTAGGCACGCCCAACGCCGCCGCTTCGCGATTGATCGTACCGCCGGCGCTGATCACCAGATCGCTCGCCGCGATCAAATCGGCTCCCGGCAACGGCGACGGCGGAACAATTACTCGTTCTCTTCCGGAGTACGCCGCTCGTTGGGAATCGTTTCGCGGCAGCAGCACAATCCGAACATTCTCGTCGGCCGACAGTCGCTGGAGTGCTTCGTCAAACAGCGTGTTCTGAAATCGATGATACAGCGCTTCGACAGCCGGTGGTCGCATCAGAACCAACACATTATCCGGGTTGACGTCGAGTTCACACAACCGCTGTGTAAATCCGGGATCCGGTTGAAAATTCGCGAGATACACGTCTTCTTTCGTTCCGTGATAGCGACGGACCTTACGAACACCAGCGCCAAAACGGCGCAAACTCTCCGCGGGAAAGCTCACCGGGACGATGATGCGCGACGCTAGGCGAAACGCGAGGTGGTTCGCCGGTTGATGCTCGTAGTCCATCAACGTCACGATCTTGATTCCCAACGCGCGAGCGGCAACGATTTGTGAATAGGAGTTGTGACTGACGGCCACGTCGAAGTGTCGCCTGCGCGCCCACTTGGCAAGATCCCATGCGCGGATCATCAGGTTTCCCGCCTTGCCTGTTACTTCTCGCCCGCCGTGGCCGCCAATCACCCGCGGGTTTAATCCAGCGGCAAGTGCTAAGGGAACAGTCTCCGCAAACTCACGCACTGTGATTTCGATTTCATGACCTGCGGCGGTGAATCGATCGGTCAGCGCTCTAAAAAAAGGAACGTGTGGAGAGTTTGCGAGATCGATCCAAACACGCATCGTTGATCACTGCCGGATCTCGATCAGTCGTCCTCGATCGCGCAGCGACGTTTCTGCTGCTTCGATCATGTTCACCATGCGTAGTCCAGCGAGGCCGTCGGTTTCGGGAGTGCGGCCAGTCTCAACGCAGTCGATGAAGTGCAGCGCTTCAGTTTGCAACGCTTCGGTGTTGTCGAGCCGCGGCGCCCACATGTCACCCAATCGGTAACTGACGAGCATCCGGTAAACATCCTCTAAGCCAGGTGTGACGCGAATGCCTTTGTCGTAAACCTTGAGCTTCTCGCTCGGCTCGAGATCGTCGTAGAGAATCATTTTCTCACTGCCGCCAATTAACGTGTGACGAACTTTCACCGGCGTTAGCCAGTTGACGTGCACGTGCGCGATCTGTGAACTGGAAAAGAACAGCGTGATGTACGCGACATTCTCCGGTTCGCCCGGAACGTGACTGATTCCCGTCGCCGAAACCGCGACAGGCTTTTCCGGTAACACATGATCGATGATCGAAAGATCGTGAATAGCTAGGTCCCAGATTACGTTGACGTCGTGTTGAAAGAGACCAAGGTTAACGCGCACTGCGTCGTAGTAATAGATCTGGCCCAACTGTCCTGACGAGATCAATTCGCGAATCTTGCGCACCGCGTCGGTGTAAACAAACGTGTGGTCCACCAGCAGGATAAGCTTTCGCGCCGCTGCTTCGTCGACTAACCGTCGCGCGTGGTCTGATGTTGATGCTAATGGCTTCTCGACTAGGACGTGTTTGCCTGCTTGCAACGCGGCCAGCGTAAGTTCGAAATGCGACGATACCGGGGTGGCGATGACGACGGCGTCGACGTGCGCGTCGTTGATCAGTTCGTGTGCGCGAGTGCACGTCTGCAATCCTGGATACTGCTTCTGCAAAGGCGCCAATCGCTCTTCGCGCAGATCGCACACGCGTGTTACGGCCGATCCCGGCGCGAGCATAAAGTTTCGCACCAAGTTGGGTCCCCAGTACCCGTAGCCGATCACGCCGACTCTAATCATTCGCTTTTCCTTGTGACTGCGATCCGTGGTTCCGAACGTCACCGATAACGCGCGCCGGAACGCCTGCAACTATCGCAAAACTCGGAACGTCGTTTGTCACGACAGCTCCGGCGCCAATCAACGCGCCTTCGCCGATCGTGATGCCCGCGAGGATCGTCGCATTGCTGCCGATGCTCGCGCGTTTCTTGACGACGGTCTTCACCACCTTCCAGTCCGCTTCCGTTTGCGGCGAGCCATCTTCATTCACCGCGCGCGGATAAACGTCGTTCGTAAACATCACACCGTGTCCGACGAAGCACTCATCTTCAATAGTGACACCTTCACAAATGAAAGTGTGCGACGAGATCTTGCAACGCTCGCCGATGCTCGCATTCTTCTGAATCTCGACAAACGCGCCGACCTTCGTGTCTGCTCCAATCGAACAGCCGTAGAGATTGACCAGCTCGCGCTGAAAGATGCGGACGCCGGGACCGATGATTACGTCAGATGCTATCGGCATGTGTCCTTAACCGCTCTCGCTCTCGAGCAAACGCGCCAGCGCGTAGAGCATCCAGGCTTGTGTCCAGCGCATGTAGGGCTTGCGAATCGTGTAGAACCGCCGGCGTTGATAATAGAAGAAACCTCGCTCGTCATGGAGATTCTGAATGGTCCAGCGAGCAACGTTCTGAGCCATGTTCAGCGCACTGTCGTCGAGCTCACGACACTCGACGAGGGTAACAATCGCGCTCGCTGCGGCGTGCGCATCCGCGGGATAGGGGCTGTCATCGTAGTATTTCGGCCACCCCTCCGCAAGAAAGAAATTGCTCGTCCAGTAACGATAACCACGGTCAAGCGACGATCGAAACTCGTCACCGGCTGGGCACGCTTCAATGATCCGCTTCAGCGAAAACAGTATGTACGCGGTGTGAAAGTTATCGATCCACGACTGCGTCGGCGCCGTGCCGTAGGACCACGCACCGTCGTCGCGCTGGTGGTTGCAAACATATCTCGCTGCGCGCTCTGCAACCCCGCAGAGTTCTGTTTCGCCGGTTAATTTACCAACACATGCCAGAACTTCCGCGGCCAACAGACTCGCGTTGAAGATCTTGGTATCGCTGTTTGGTGTATAGCTGAAACAGATCTCGGATTGCGTATCGACCGGTCTTGGCAGATTACGCAAAATGAAATCACACACGCTGCGAGCGATTTGCAAATCTCCGTGTTCTACGAACGCCCGCGCAGCGAAGGCCGTTGGCACGATCGTCGGCGTGCCACTTGGCGCGAAGAAGTTGCGGCTTTGCCAGTCGAAGTTGTAACCCCAGGCACTGCCGCTGTAACCGTCCAGCTTCAATTTCAGCAACGCCGATAGAAGCTCGCGTGCTTCTTCCTCGGATCTTTTGAGCGTCGCGAGCGCGAACAGCGCGATCCCTTTCGCGTTCCGTTGCGCAGGGACACGAGTTAACGTTCGCAGATCGACCGGCGATCTCTTTACTAACTGCGTCCAGATGAAACGAGCGTTGCGTGAATTCGCGAATGGTGTGGCTTGAAAGACCGTGCTGTTCAATGCGTCGAACGGATCGTGGCCAGCAAAATCGTGCTCGCGGCACCAGGTGAGGAGTTGATCATAAGTAGTTTGAAAAAGATCGGTCACCTGCTGTTAACCAGCGTTTCAATTCTTCTCGGCGTTTCGACAAAGCTCTCGTGCCACAACTCGAACATCAACAGCGTCCACAGTAATTTGCGATGGTTCGCGACGCCGCGCTCGTGCTCGTCTTGCAACCGCTGCACGTACTCCGGATTGAACACGCCTGCTCGTTGCACGCGCTCCGGCGACAACAGATCTCGCGCCAATGGACGCAGCTTAAACTTCAACCATTCCGCCACCGGCACGCCGAAACCCTTCTTACCGCGTCGAGTCACAAACGGCGGTAACAGATCGTGCACCGCCTTTTTCAAAATGTACTTCGTCTTCAGTCTTCGCAACTTGTAATTACGCGGCAGTGACGCGGCGAACTCCGCGACTCGCGGATCGAGAAACGGCGCGCGCACTTCAAGTGATACGGCCATACTTGCGCGATCGACTTTCGTCAGAATGTCTTCGGCGAGATACAGTCGCATATCAACGTTCTGCATCTGCGTGACTAGATCGTCGTTATCACACTCCGAGGCAAATTGTCGCGCCTCTGCGTAGATGTCGCCGTCGGTTGCGCCGAGCACGTCAGCCGTTAACAACTGCCGTTGTTCTTCAGGAGTAAACGAACCGAACCAAACGTGATGACGCGCCACTGCGTCGTACCTCGAGCCTTTAACAAACCTCAGCGCCTTGTAATCGAGCGAGAGGTTCTTTGTCTTCACAGGCAAAAGCCCGACAAGCGGCTCGATGATTCCGGCACGCAGCAATGACGGCACGTACTTGTAGGCCTCGGCCCAGCGATGGCCTGAGTACATCGGATATCCGGCGAACAACTCGTCGCCGCCGTCGCCTCCCAGCGCGACAGTCACGTGTTTGCGAGTGAAGCGCGACAGCAGGTACGTCGGGACCAGCGAGGGATCGCTGAACGGTTCGTCCATCCACGCCCCAATCTCGCCGACAAGATTGGCCGCGAGGTTCGCGCTTAAACGCTCTTCGTGATGATCGGTGCCGAGAAATTTCGCTACGCCGCGAGCGTAGGCCGACTCGTCAAACGAAGCCTCAGCAAACGAGATCGAAAATGTCTTCACCGCTTCGGAAGATGCTCGCACCGCGAGCGCCGCAATGGTGGAAGAATCGACACCGCCTGAAAGCAAAACGCCAAGCGGAACGTCGGAAACGAGTCGCATGCTCACCGCGTCAGCTAACAGCTCGCGCAGGTGCTCGGCCGCTTCCTCTTCACTCGGAACCGGAGCGACCGTCTGATGACTCAAGCGCCAGTAACAGTCGACATTTACACGTCCGTTTTGCAGCGTAAGTTTGTGCGCGGCGGGCAGTTTGTTGATTCCCTGGTAGATCGAGAGCGGCGCGGGTACGTAGTCGAATGAAAGGTATTGCCGCAGTGCCTGAAGATTAAGCGACGGTTTGACTGATCGGTGGGCCAACAAGACCTTCGGCTCCGAAGCAAAAACCAACGCGTTGTCGAACACACCCCAGTAAAGCGGCTTCTCGCCAAATCGATCGCGCGCGATCAAAAGCCGGCGCTTTTTGCTGTCCCACAGCGCGAACGCAAACATGCCGTTAAGCTGGCGTAGCATGTCGTCGCCGTACTCTTCGTAAAGATGCGGCAGCACTTCCGTGTCGGAAGCACTACGAAATGAGTGTCCACGTTTTTCGAGTTCGGTTCGGAGCTCGCGATAGTTGTAGATCTCGCCATTGAGAATTACGGCAATCGATCTATCTTCGTTGAAAACGGGCTGTTCTCCCGTAACGAGATCGATGATGGCGAGGCGACGCATGCCGAGTGCGGCACCGGTTGTGACATAAAGACCTTCCGAATCAGGACCGCGATGGACCATCCGCTCGCACATCGCGTGCAGCAGATCCTCCGCACCGTCAGGCGGCGGCGTGTGTGAATCGAAACTGGCCCAACCGGTGATTCCGCACATGCTAGTTGTCGTTTTTGAAGCCGAGCCGCTCGCGAACAGCGTAGATAGCCTTCGCCTGCGACTCGTGATACGTGCGCACCAGCATCTCCGCGAGCAAGCCCATCAATAAAAACTGTACGGCGACGGCAAACATCACGATCGCTAGTATCGGCAAGGGCGTCTGCACGAAGTCGGCCTTGTGAATGATCTTGAGAAACACAGCGTACAACCCGGCGAGTAGTGAGATCGCGAACGCAAGCATTCCGCACATGCCAAACACGTAGATGGGTTTTGTTTGATACGACGCCATGAACTTGATCGTCATCAGATCGAAGACGACTTTCAGCGTCCGCGACAGACCGTATTTCGATTTGCCCATTGTGCGCGCGTGATGCTTCACCGGAATTTCCGTGACGCTCGCGCCGGCCCACGAGGCGTAGATCGGAATGAACCGATGCATCTCGCCGTACAGCCGCACGTCCTGCAACGACTCGCGCCGGTAAGCCTTCAACGAACAACCGTAGTCGTGCAGCGGCACACCGCCGATCCACGAGATCAACCGGTTTGCGATCATCGACGGGATCTTGCGCGTGAACATTTTGTCTTGCCGGTTTTTGCGCCAGCCGGAGACGACGTCGTAACCCTCGTCCAGCTTTTGTAAGAGATGCTGGATGTCAACCGGATCGTTTTGCAGATCGGCGTCCATCGGTATCAGGACTTTTCCGCTCGCAGCGTCGATGCCGGCGGCCATTGCTGCTGTCTGGCCATAGTTTCGACGTAACGCAACCACGCGGACGCGCGGATCGACTGCGGCAATTTCGCGCAGGATCTTCAGACTACCATCCGTCGAACCGTCGTCGACATAAACGATCTCGGCCGAGCGATCGAGCGTCTTCAACGCTTCGTCGAGCTTTGCGTGAAGCGGTACGAGATTCGGCTCTTCGTTGTAAACAGGAAGAAAAATCGAGACTTCGGGGGCTTCACCAGCTAGGCGCAGCGGATCGTCCTGTTCCAGGGTGCGCGGTTCGTCGAGAATCTTCATTCGTCACGCATTTTAGACCAGTTTTGCCCGAAACCAGTCAACAAACCGGCGGAGTCCGTCTTCAATCTGGGTCTGCGGGTTGTAGCCAAGGAGCTGGCGCGCACGCGTGATGTCGGCAAACGTTTGCGGTACGTCGCCGGGTTGCAGCGGTTGGCGATCGATGATTGCGTGCGCGTCGAGCTCTTTTTCGAGCAACGAGATCAGCTCACGGAGTTCCACGGTGCGCGACTCGCCGAGATTAATCACCTCGTAATCGCTTCTGTCGTAATTGATCGCTCCGACGACGCCGTCGATGATGTCGTCAACATACGTGTAATCGCGACGCGTCGTGCCGTCGCCGAAAACGGGGATTGGTTTGCCTTCACTAATGAGCCGCGCGAACTTGTGAATCGCGAGGTCGGGACGCTGGCGTGGTCCATATACAGTGAAGAACCGGAGGCAGATGCAACGAATGCCGTAGAGATGCGAATAGGTGTGACAGAGCAATTCGCCGGCGCCTTTCGTTGCGGCGTAAGGCGAGATCGGTTGTCGAATCGGATCGTCTTCGCTGAACGGGACTTTCGCGTTGATGCCGTAGACAGAAGACGATGAGCCGAAGACAAACTGCTTGATGTCGTGTTGCCGTGCGAACTCGAGCAGGTTCAATGTGCCGTTGACGTTGGTTTCGTTGTAGAGCTGCGGCTGCGAAAGCGACGGGCGGACGCCCGCGCGCGCTGCGAGATGAACGATGCAGTCGAAGTGGTTTTTCGCGAGGGCTTGCTCCAATGCTGCGCGATCTCGAATGTCGACTTCGGCGAGTTGGTAACGCGGATCTTTGAGGTGGTGGTAAATGTTGTTGCGCTTGATTTCAGGCTCGTAAAAATCGTTGAAGTCGTCGACGACGGTGATGTGTTCGATGTCGGTGGCAAGTAGTCGATCGACGAGATGCGATCCGATGAATCCCGCGCCGCCGGTTATTAGAAGTCGTTTACTTGGTCGCATAGATCCACAAGTGCCAACCCCAACGCGAGGCTAACCTGGTTTCTAACGAGCGCGGCAAGATTGGACCAACAAGGGGGAGCCATTTTTTATTCAGGAAGTGCGTTTGTAATTCGACGTTCGAGAAGTCGTGGAACAACTGGCGCGCTTCGTCGCGTGAATAGACTCTCGCAAGCGGATTACCGGCGCCGTCCGTGTTCTGACTCAGAAACTCCTGCGAACCGGGATAGTCGGAATCAGATCGCAACCGGCGCGCATGCTCGCGCAATGAATCTTCCGGTTCGCCTGTCGCGAGGCGCACTAGTTTGACTCCCAGTTTCCATCGGAGCAGATGAACACCCGCACGGCGCAAGATTGAGATGTTGACGCGATAATTGTACGAATTTCGATGGTAGAGCATAACGACCGCGCGTCCACCCGGACGCAGCACGCGATGAATTTCGCGAATCGCTCCCGCAGTTTCGGGGGTGTGATGGAGCACACCGTGTGAGTAGACGAGGTCAAATGAGTTGTCGGCGAAGTCGAGCGCTTCGGCATCCGCGACGCGAAAGTTGCCAGGGAGGTTGAATAGTTCGAAGCGGCGGCGTGCGAGATCGACTGCGGCTTCCGTTAGATCGACTCCGGTGTAATGGGCTCCGGCTTTGGCGAATTGAGCGCCGTCCGTGCCGAGTCCGCAACCGACTTCGAGCACCCGCTGGTTCCTGGTTTCACTGAAACCAGCCGCTGCGGGGATGTGCCACTCTTTTTCGTAACGATGTTGTTCGATTAATTCGTAAAAGAGGCGCGAGCCGGGTTGAGCGTCGGCAAACTTGGTCCCGCAAGGATGGCTCTGCCAGAAGTCGCGCACACGAGTTTTGAGTTGGGCGTTTGATTCTGACATTGCCAAGGCGGAGGAAGGATAACCTTGCACGTCAGTAACGACAAACGACGTTGAGCGGCGGCGTTTAAGTGCTTCAAATCTCATGCTCCGCTGTCTTGCGCCTCAGGCCAGCCTTGCTGGGCGAACTGCCATGAGGCGCAAGAGCGAAGGTCGTTGGGGTGAGGATCCCAAATCCGGCAACGGGACACCCACCTATCCCACCAGTTGATTTTGCCCCCTCTCTCAACTGGGCCGGATCAAACGCCTCACGAGAAAACTCGATTCTTGCCATTCTTCAGACTTGCTCATAGAATCTCGCAGCCCGTAAATGGCAGCGGCGCTTGACGACGCGCGAACTATACTCACGCGGCGACCTCAAGTCCTTAAAGCAAACTCAAAAAACTATTAGCTCGTTCTCAAAGGGAAGAATGCCTCATCACAATTCTCACTACTACGAATTTGGTCCTTACCGATTAGACGTGGGACAACGCGTCCTCACGCGCACCGGTGAAGCTGTTTCACTCACGCCGAAAGCGACCGAGATCCTGACGCTGCTCGTCGTCAATGCAGGGCAACTCGTTGGGAAGGATGAACTGCTCAAGAAGGTCTGGCCCGATACGTTTGTCGAGGAGTCGAACCTGACGCAGAACATCTTTCTGCTGCGTAGGATTTTGGGGGATGAACGTCCAGCGCCACGGTATATCGAAACGGTCGTCCGACGCGGTTATCGATTCATTGCGAATGTCAGGGTTATTGGTGGGGTGGAGCCGGGAGATGCGCAGGAGCGACCAGACGGATACGATTCGCGGGATTCTCTCAGTAACTCACCTGGTAACGGAGACGACACTTCTGCACCACCGACGGTCGCAGTGCTTCCCTTTCTCAACGCTACCGGCAATGACGACCTTGAATACCTGGCCGATGGTCTGACCGACAACCTCGTTAACAATCTCTCCCGTGTATCGAAGCTGCGCGTCATGTCACGCAGTGCGGTGTTTCGCTATAAAGCGAAGAAGTTTGTCGATCCGCGTGGTGTTGGGAGAGAACTCGGCGTCGGCGTGGTGCTGGTCGGCAAACTCACCGCGATTCCGCAAGGTCTCGGCATCAGTGTCGAACTGGTGGAAGTAAGTTCAGGCTGGCAATTGTGGGGCGACAGCTTTGACTGCCAACTCAAAGACATTCTCGAAATCCAGGACCGCATCACGCGCCAACTCCTCAATGCTTTGAAGCTGAAGCTCACGGGCGACGAGGAGAAGCGCGTGACTGCCCGCTACACCGAGAACGCCGAAGCCTACCAGTCATACCTCGAAGCGCGTTATCACTGGAGCAAATACACGCGCCGCGGCATCGAGAAAGCCATCATCCACTTCCGCCACGCCATCGAACTCGACCCCAACTACGCCCTCGCTTA
>DASRPN010000024.1:0-4702 GCA_035646355.1 Pyrinomonadaceae bacterium
TAGCAACTGTCTTTCAAAGTTAAGCTCCGGAAACGAGCCGGGGCGGCTGCCAAGAGATTTGGTGTCGGAACATAGCACTAAGAATGACTAGCAACTTGCGCATGCAAGCGGTCAAAGCCACCTTCTTTTCTTTGCCGGCACTAAGCAGACGCCGATAGAAGGTTTTGATAACTAAATTATGTTTGGTGGCCACCAGAGCGGCCATGTAAAGCGCCGCACGGACGCGCGCGCGACCGCCTCTGGTAGTTCGCTTGCCGTGCCACTTACCGCTATCACGCGCATGAGGCGCCAAACCACAGAGCGCGACAAGCTGCTTGTCTGGCAAGTGGCCCAATTCGGGCAGTTCGGCAATCAGCACCAGCGACGTTATCGGTCCGACACCTGGCACGCTCTGTAAACGCTGATCTGTTTCGCGCCAAAGCGGCGAAGAAAGCAGCAACTGCGAGAGATCGCCTTCGCATTGGTCAAGACGCTTCTTCAGCCAGCTGATATGGGCTTTCAGGTCCCTGACGATAGCTTGGCGCCGTTGCTGTTGCGCCTGCTGCAAACGAAGGCGTTCGGCGGTGAGCATCTCGACCAGTTGGGCGCGTCGGTTAACTAAGGCTTCTAATTCCTGCGTTTCCGCGGATTTGAGCTGTCGCACAGCGGGTTGCAGGAGGGCCCCAAAACGGGCCAGGACAAAAGCATCAAGGCGATCCGTTTTGGCCAATTGTCCAGTCGCCCGACCGAAGTCCCGCACCTGACGAGGGTTGACCACGATGACTGGCAAGCCCGCGGCGGCCAAGTAAGAGACCAAGAGGTTCTCAAGGCCGCCACTGGCCTCGACAACAATGCGGGTTGGAGTTAACGCCCGAAGCTCTTTGACGAGCCTGGAAAATTCGCTGAAGTCGTGATTGCTGGTCCAATGAGTGTTAGTTTCATGTACCGCCACATCGAGCTTCTCTTTCGAGACGTCGATGCCGATGTTGATGGCGGGAGACGGTGATGACATGATCGCTTTTTCTCCTTATCTGACTCTGCCGCACCCAGGCTTGCGGATACGGGCTCAAATGGCCCAGGCAACTGTTCGGGTTCTAGCAGATAATCGGCGTGGCGAACTTGCTACGCCACGGTTTCGGTGAACCAAGCCCCAATCGCTCTACCACGCCGAACCAATATGGAACTGCTTGTTCCGCAACCGAATCTATCACTTGCATGGAGATACAAGCCCTATTTACTTTCACTCAAGGCCCGGCGAGGCATAGCCTCGCCGCACATCCGGCGGCGAAGCCGCGACGCAGGTGCCCGCGCCGTGACTAACGCGTCTGGGGCACGGCGTCCTTCGGCCCGAGCCCGTCCAGCTTCCTCGACACTGGCGGCTTCCTAACCGGTGCTTTCGCCGGCGCGCCAGACAACGCGCCGCGGATCTCACGCCAGTGGATCGAGATGTCAGCAAAGACCAGCGCCATCGCCAGACACGCCCAGATGATCGCCTGCACGATCTCGACGCCAAGCGTTTCCCAACCGGTGATACCCATAACGAATCGCGCCGCGATAAACACCAGCGCAAGCGCGTAACTACGCGTGGCCCACTGCCGGTGCAGCGCAATCTTGCGTTTGAACGCAAACAGAAACGCCAGCGCGGTAGCAGTCATCACCATCGTGGCGTCAACGACTCCCAGGACGGTGAACGAACGCGGCGCGCCCATCCGCTCCTGGTAAAACTGAATGTAAGCACCCATCGGCGCCATCAGCATTGCGCCAACAACGTACATCCGGCCCATCACTCGGTGTGCCTTCGGAAACCGCTGCCGCATGCGTTCGGAAAACTGCAACGGCGCAAACAGCAGCACGATCGCGCCGAAAATACCGTGCGGCAGCAACCACCACTTAAACGCCTCGTAGCGTTGCCATACCGGATTCTCCGGTTCGACGAGAAAGCGTTCGTTGTGATACAGAACGTAAAGGCTGGCCAATCCAATCAGGATAAAGGTTACATACTTCGCGTTGAGCTTCATCGGGGACTCCTTCGGGGTTCCTCTTTCCACCCTCTAACGCGAACTTTCGCTGCAATTAGGGTCGCCGAGCCTTATACTTAGCTCATTCACGGCGGCTTTCCGCCCAGGTTCAACTGACGAAACCCATGTCCCGCAAAAACACTAACGATCGAATACTCGTAGTCGACGATGACCAGGCCATTCGCTGGACACTGCACGATGCTTTGCAAAGTTGGGGGTTCGAGTCCACCGAGGCGAGCTCTGTTGCCGAAGGGCTGGCCCAGTTCAAAACCGATCTACCCGCCGCGGTTCTGCTCGATATTGATCTGCCAGACGGCTCCGGACTCGACGTCCTGCGCGACATCAAGCACGAACAGCCCGAAACGATCGTCATCATGATTACGGGTAACGTGCACGTCGGTAACACCATCTCCGCTCTGCGCGGCGGCGCTTACGACTTCATCGGCAAACCGATCAACCTCGAAGAATTGCGCGTCACGATCCGCAACGGTATCGAAGCTCGCCAACTCCGCAAGGAAGTCAAACAGGTAAGAAAAGAACGCGCGCGCGAGTTTAACTTCCGCCAGATCGTCGGCGAGTCGCCGGCCATGAAGAAGATGCTGGCACTCGCAGCGAAAGTCGCTGAAAGCGAAGTGTCGTCCGTGTTGCTCCAGGGCGAATCAGGCACCGGAAAAGATCTCGTCGCAAAAGCGATTCACTACGGCTCGCAACGCGCTGAACGACCCTTCGTTGCAGTGAACTGCGCCGCACTGCCCGCTACGCTCATCGAATCCGAACTCTTCGGTTACGAAAAAGGCGCGTTCACCGACGCCAAAGCCCGCAAGGAAGGTCTGTTTGAACAGGCAGAAGGCGGAACTCTGCTGCTCGACGAAATTGGCGAACTCGAACTCTCGCTTCAGGCAAAACTCCTGCGCGTTTTGGAAGAAGGTGCGTTCCGGCGCGTCGGCGGTTTGAAAGACATTCCCCTCGACGTGCGCGTGCTCGCCGCATCGAATCGCGATCTGAAAACGGAAAGTGAAGGCGGCCGCTTTCGTCTCGATCTGTATTACCGGTTGTCGATCATCCAGATCGACATCCCGCCGCTGCGCGAACGCGGCGACGACGTCCTGCTCTTGGCGCAACACTACATCGACACGATCGGCGCGAGACTCAAACGGAAGCAACGAATCACCGGCTTGTCACCCGAAGCAACGGAAGTATTTCGCAAGTACAACTGGCCGGGAAACGTCCGCGAGTTGCGCAACGTGATCGAACGCGCGTTGATCCTGGAAGACGAGGAACAGATCACAACCGAATACTTGCCGGACGGGATCATGCCGTTTCATCAACCCGCCACGAGCGTTTCAGCACCCGTTTCAACGAGTTTTGTGTTGCCAAACGAAGGCCTCTCGCTCGACGAAGCCGAACTTTCCTTCGTTCGCCAGGCGATCGAACGAAGTGGCGGAAACCAGACACGCGCAGCGCAATTGCTCGGTATCTCACGCGATCAGCTAAGATATCGGCTGAAGAAACTGGAAGACGCGCAAGTAGACGCGGAATCCTCCTGAACTCCGAATGTCCGCAACCGAATCCACAGCGCTGAACGCTCAACCATTACCGGACGAAACGCTGCGGCGTTTTGAGAAAGAACTGTCTGACATCAAGTTCGCGCTCGACGAATCGGCAATCGTCGCGATCACCGATCAGCGCGGGATCATCAATTACATCAACGACAAGTTTTGCGAGATCTCAAAGTACTCTCGTGAAGAGTTGCTGGGCCAGGATCACCGCATCATCAACTCCGGCTACCACTCCAAAGATTTCATTCGCGAACTCTGGACCACGATCGCCAACGGCAAAGTCTGGCGCGGTGAGATAAAGAACCGCGCCAAAGACGGAAGCTTCTACTGGGTCGATACGACGATCGTTCCGTTTCTCAACGCCGAAGGAAAACCCTACCAGTACGTCGCGATTCGCAGCGATATTACGGAACGTAAACGCGCCGAACAGCAAATCCGCGAACAGGCGGAGCTGTTGGACCAGGCACAGGATGCGATTCTCGTGCGGGATCTGGACCAGAAGATTTTGTACTGGAACAAGGGCGCCGAGAAGATTTACGGATGGACCGCCGAAGAGGTGATCGGCAAGAACGCAGAAGAACTACTCTTTAAGGATCGCTTTGGACAACTTAACGCAGCTCGCGAGGCCATTCTTCAGTACGGCGAGTGGAAGGGCGACATGCATCAAACGAGGCGCGACGGCACGGAGATCATCGTCGAAAGCCGCTGGACCCTGGTTCGCGATGAACAGGGGCAGCCCAAATCAATCCTCGTCATCAACACCGACACCACCGAGAAGAAGCGCATGGAGTCACAATTCTTACGTGCGCAGCGAATGGAATCGATTGGTACGCTTGCCGGTGGCATTGCTCACGATCTCAACAACGTCCTCTCTCCGATCTTGATGGCCATCGATATGCTGCAACTCAAAACCACGGACGAGAGCAGTAGAAAGTGGCTTGACGTTTTGCGGACCAACGCCGAACGCGGCGGCAATATGGTGCGGCAGGTGTTGTCGTTCGCGAGAGGTGTTGAAGGTGAACGTGTTGCGCTTCAGCCGAAGCATCTGATCAAAGAGATCGTCAAGATCCTGAAAGAGACGCTTCCGAAATCGATCGAAATAAATTTCCAAATTCCCGATGATCTCTGGATCATCTCCGCCGACGC
>DASRPN010000025.1:0-22931 GCA_035646355.1 Pyrinomonadaceae bacterium
TCGAAATCGTGAAGCAGTCCGACTAGTCCCCACTCATCTTCGTCGGCTGGTCCGTCGTTGTAACGCTTCGAACAGGCCCGCATTGCGGTTTCAACGGCAATTGCGTGCTTACGCAGGCTATCGCCCTTCGTGTACTCACACAACAACTCCCAGGCGTCCGATCGATCAGGCATTCGTGTTTTGTAGTTGTATTACTTGGCGCCCGTAGCAAGATAACCAGGGCGCGCGCGAATCATAACATCCTTGCGCGTGGTTGCCACCTTGATACGGCGATAACGCTCGTCGTGTTCTTTGTTGAGTGGATAGTAGCCAAGCAGGTATTGGGTGCGAAGCTCGGCGGCGATCTGGGCGAAAGCTTCAGGTAGATACTCGAGTGTGTCAGCACGCAGGAGCCGGCCGCCTGATTTCTCTGCAAGTGCGTTGAGGTAGTCGTCTGCTCTTGAGTACGCCATATCGAGCATCCGGGTGATCTCGTCGTCAGGTCCCCGTCTTCTGTTCGTGGTTGTTGTCGTCGTTGGATCAGTCTGGCCGGGGATGCGACGACGATCGGGCAAGCGGTGTTCCGGAGGCATTCTGTCGTCAGGTGGAATGCTACCGGGAATCTGGTTTGGTTCGGTTGGATTCGGATAACGTCGATCTCGTTCTCGTTCACCTTCGCGACGACGACGCATGATGTCTTCCGGCAACGGCAGGCCCAGCGGTCCGGTTTGTCGTCGTGATCCGGTGGTGGGAATCGGATCGCCGCCGGGGAATGTCGGCGGAGTTGTACCGCTAGGCGGACGACGAATCACTTCTCTCGTTGGCAACGTGGGTGTGATCTGGTCCTGTTGTTGGCGCGCGATTGCTTCTGTGGTCGCGCGAGTTTCATAGCGAATCGGGTAAACGATCACGCCTTCTTCGTCGAGGTTGCGCAACGTGCCGTCAAACGTCGCCGTATCACTGTGCCAGTCCACAGCGTCGCTGAAAACGACGATCGCCTTGCGTCCCTGAATACGGCGGATGGTATTCAATGCCGATTCAAATGCGTCGTAAACTTTGCTTCCGTTGCCCGATCGCGCAGTGTTGATTGCGGTTCTCAGCGTTTCCCGATTGCTCGTAAATTCGTTTAAGTCGCGGATCTCATCGTCGAACGTGATGATCTTGACACGGTCAGCAGGTTGCAACTGTTGGACAAACACAAATGCTGCATTCTGGATTTGGCGTAGTTTGTCCTTCGTACTGCCGCTGGTATCGAGCAATAGGATTACGTGAAACGGCGCCGCGAGCTTGCCGAAGAACGCAACCTCGTGAGGTACGCCATCTTCCGCAATCTTGAATTCGTCCTTAGTCAGGTCGGTGACGTAAAGGCCGTTTCTTGACGTCACGATTACTGGGACGGTGACTAAGTTTGTGTCCGTTTTGATGGTTTCGACTTCCTGAGCCACGGACACGACGGCGCCGATTCCAATCAGGACGAATACCAAAAAGATACGTGAAGCAGAAGAAAGCATTTGGGACTCCTCACGCAAAACCGGGCAGAATCAAACTCGACTCGAAAAGAAGGAAAGCTGTGTCGGCCCTAGGATGTTCGGCACCAGCATAACGTTTCCTAATATTCGTGTCATCCGTGGTTTACAAACACGGATTTAGGCTAGAATGCGAGTCCGGTTTATCCCCAATGAGGTCCTTGTTGCTCGCAGTTTTGGCGGCGTATCTAATCGCCGCGATCCATTCCATTCTGGCGTTCGTCAATAAGCGACGATCGCTCCAGCAGGTTGCCGAATGGTCGCTGGCCGTCGGTTGGGTCTTGCACACGGGCGTGCTGATCGACGAATGGGTGGTGGACGGACACTATCCGCTGTTCGGTTCGCGCGAAACACTATCGTTTCTGGCGTGGGCACTCGTAGCGGGTTACGCGATCGTGCTTTATCGCTACGGGGCACGGGCAGTCGGTGCGTTTGCCGTACCGCTGATTTGTATTCTGACTTTCGTCGCCATGATGAGCGGTCGCGGACGTAACCCCTCGGCCGCGGCATTCTCAACAACCTGGCTCTTCCCGATCCACACGACGCTGCTCGTCTTCGCCTACGCCGCTTTTTTCATCGTGTTCATGGCGAGTGTCATGTACTTACTCCAGGAACGTGAACTCAAACTCAAAACATTCAGCGCGTTCTTTCATCGACTACCGTCACTGTCAACAGTCAACGAAATCGCGACGCACTCGGCGGCGATTGGCCTGACGCTGCTTTCGCTTGGGCTCGTCGCGGGTATGTTCTGGAATTGGTCGTTGCACGGAAAAATGTGGCGTAACGATCCGAAGGAAATCCTGGCAGTACTGACATGGGCGCTCTACTTCGGCCTCGCCATGTATCGTTCGACGGCAAACTGGCGCGGACGACGCGCAGCGTGGTTAGGCGTTCTGGGTTTCGTTCTTGTGCTTTGCACTTTTCTCGCAGCGCCACTGTTTGGGAGTTACCACGTGTTCGGGATGTTGCGTTTTTAACTGGTTTGAGGGTTTGTCTGTTTGTGCTTTGTACTTAGTGCTTTGTTCTTTGTTCGCTGGCGAAGTGGCGTATCTTGAGTTGGTCTTAAGCTAGTGAACAAAGCACAAAGCACAAAGTACGAAGCTCCAGGAAGCAAATAGCAGGTGACACAAAGTACATGTCCATAATCCTGATCGGAGTCAATCACAAGACAGCTCCGGTCGAGATCCGCGAACGCCTCGCGTTTGACGACGCGACGTGCGCGGCCGGACTGCGCACACTCGTCGATGGACAGGTGGTGCGTGAAGGATTGATCGTCTCGACTTGCAATCGTGTCGAGGTCCTGAGCGCGACGGCAAACGATCAGATCGATTTGGGCGCCGGACGTGTCACGCAGTTTCTTGATACGTCGGGAAAGTTGCCCCCTGGTTTTCTGAACGATCATCTTTACCGGCATACCGATGAAGATGCAGTCAGGCATTTGTTCCGCGTGGCTTCGTCGTTGGATTCGATGGTGGTCGGTGAGCCGCAGGTGCTGGGCCAGGTGCGTCATGCATATTCACTGGCGGTCGAAGCCGGCACGGCGGGAAGAGTTCTGAACCGGTTGGTCCATCACACGTTTCACGTTGCGAAACGAGTACGCACCGAAACCGGTATCGCGGCGACTGCTGTTTCGATCAGTTACATGGCAGTCGAGCTCGGGAAGAAGATCTTCGCCTCGCTCAAGGACAGCACCGTGATGCTGATCGGCGCCGGTGAGATGGCCGAACTCTCCGCGAAGCACCTCGTCAATGCCGGCGCTTCCCGTGTGCTAATCGCGAATCGCACCGAAGCCGCCGCACGTCAACTCGCGAACCAGATCGACAGCGCGATTACCGTTCCTTTCGATCAAATCGGCGACCATCTTCACGAAGCGGACCTGGTGATCTGTTCGACGGGCGCGCCCGATTACGTCGTGACAGAAGCGCAATTGCGGAAAGTCATTCGACGACGTCGCCGTCGGCCCACGTGCCTTATTGACATCAGTGTGCCGCGGAACATCGATCCCGCCGTGGCCAAGGTTCCGAACGTGTTCCTGTTTGACATCGACGACCTCGAACAAGTTATCACGTCAAACATTCGCGAGCGGGAGCATGAAGCGGAACGCGCCGAACTGATCGTGCAGTCGGAAGTGATGCAGTTTCAACAATCGCTGCGACTGATGGACGTCGGACCGAGTATCGGTGCGCTGCGTGAGAAGTTTCAGGACATCGCGCGTGCCGAGCTTGCGCGGCAGAGAAAGCGGTTGGGACCACTGACGAAAGAGCAGGAAACCGCTGTTGAATCGCTGCTGATGTCGACTGTCAACAAGCTTTCCCACCCGATTCTCAACCAGATGCGACGCTTTTACGGGACAAACGACGCGGAAGGTGTTCCGGGTCCGAACGATCTGTTTGATCCCGAGGAGTAGCCACGCATGTCTCGCCCGCTCGTCATCGGCTCGCGCGGTTCGAAGCTCGCCCTGTGGCAAGCGGAACAAGCAAAGGCCCGCCTGTTAGCGCTCAATCCTGAGATTGATGTTCGCGTAGAGATCATCAAGACGACTGGTGACGTTAAGACGGATCCGTTATCAGTGATTGGCGGGAAAGGTGTGTTCACAAAGGAACTGGAAGATGCACTGCTGGATGGACGGATCGATCTGGCGGTGCATTCGTTGAAAGATTTGCCGACGGTGTTGCCCGACCGTTTGATTGTCAGCGCGATTTGCCAACGCGATGATCCGCGAGATGCGTTGGTCGTTCATGACGATCTCAAAGCACGCGGCGGTTCGATACTGAATCTTCCGGAAAAGGCAGTGGTCGGTACGTCGAGTCAGCGTCGAGTGGCGCAACTGAAATCGTTGCGTGCGGACGTAGTAGTGAAGGACGTTCGCGGCAATGTTGATACGCGGCTGCGAAAGCTTGACGAGGGGCAGTACGATGCGTTGATTCTGGCGTGCGCCGGTTTGCGCCGGCTCGAGCTGGAGCACAGGATTGACGCAGCAATCTCGACTGAAGAAATGGTTCCCGCAGTCGGCCAGGGTGCGATCGCAATCGAAACGCGCGCGGATGACGAATTTACGATTGAGAAAACTAGTGCGTTGGACCATGAGGAAACGCGACTCTGTTGTTTGGCGGAGCGGGCGTTTCTTCGCAGTCTGGGTGGCGGTTGCCAGTTTCCGATTGCGGCGCATGCGATCATCGACGAGGAGATCCTAAAACTTGACGGACTGGTATCAACACCTGACGGCGCGAAGATGCTGCGCGCTCAGCACGCGGGATCACCAGATGATGCGGAGGCTATCGGATCGTCACTTGCCGCGCAGTTGATCGACCGTGGCGCCAATTCCCTGCTCAATCCATGAATCAACCGCTTGCAGGACGGACGGTTGTCGTAACTCGAGCCGCTTCGCAAGCAGGCGCTTTCATAGCCGCGCTCGAGAGTTACGGCGCGACCGTTATCTCCTGCCCCACGATTGATATCGCCGAACCGGACAGCTATGAGCGTCTAGACGAAGCGATCGATCATCTATACGGCTACGACTGGCTGATCTTCACGAGCGCAAACGGAGTCGAATACTTCCTTCGACGTTTGCAGACTCGCGGCGTTGGAGTCGAAGAACTCGACGAACTCAAAGTTTGCGCAATCGGCGATGCCACTGCCGACAAGCTCCGTGACGCACACGTTCACCTCGACCTCCTACCTTCACAAGCCAAAGCCGAAGGTGTCTTTGCGGCGTTGAGTGAGTTTGCCGGCGGCGCCGAGCAATTACACGGCCTCAACATCCTGATTCCCCGCGCCGCCGCCGGCCGCGACTATCTGCCAAAGTCGTTGGAAGAAGCAGGCGCGCGCGTCGACGTCGTCACCGCCTATCGCACCGTCCTGCCCGAGAACCTCGATCGCGGACGGTTGAGCGCGATGCTCACCGGCAGCGCCGACTGCATCGCGTTCATGAGTTCATCCAGCGTGAAGAACCTCGCCCTGCTTTTCGACACGCACGATCTCGGGGAGAAGTTGGAAGGTCTGACCATCGCCTGCATCGGCGACGTCACGGCTGCAACAGCCGCAGACCACGGCCTACACGTTGACATCCAACCGCAAGAAACAACAGCAGCCGCCCTCGCAAACGCGATCGCAGAATACTATTCAACACACAAATGAGGAAAGATGGGCTAAACTAAACACCGGATGTCGACCCCCAGTGTGCTCATCTTCGATCGAGACGCCCACAGTGCATCATCGTTGCGCGATCTCGTCGCGACGTGGGGCTACCTTCCGATCGTCGCCGACGACATTCCCGCCGCTCTAAAAGCCGTCGACGAACTAAAACCAGCCGTCGTTCTCGACAGCGGTCCGGAGCACGACGCCGGGTTGGTCCAGCAAATTCGCGAACAGAACGTCGATCTCTCTGTTGTTCCCCTCGAAAGACCTGTCGATCCCTTTAAGCTGCGAAGATTGATCGATCGCGCGCTTGAATTAGACATCGCCAGAAAAGAGAACGAACGACTTCGCCGCGAGCTTCAGGACCGCGGCGCATTTGGCGAGCTCGTCGGCAACTCTGAATCGATTCGCAAGATCTACACGCTCATCGAACAGGTTGCGCCATCAAGTGCGTCCGTACTGATCACGGGCGAATCCGGCACCGGAAAGGAACTGGTCGCGCGAACGATTCACAAAATGAGCCCGCGCCGCGATAAACCGTTCGTCGCAATCAACTGTTCGGCGATTCCCGAATCGTTAATGGAATCAGAACTGTTTGGACACGAGAAAGGATCGTTCACCGGCGCCGCTTCACGACGGCAAGGTTGTTTCGAACTCGCAGACACGGGCACGCTGCTGCTCGACGAGATCGGCGAAATGCCCCCGCTGCTCCAGGCGAAACTCCTGCGCGTGATCGAAGAGCGTGCCGTCAGACGCCTCGGCAGTCGCAAGGAGATCGAAGTCGACGTCCGGTTACTCGCGGCGACGAATCGTCATCCGCAACAGGCAGTCGCCGAGGGCAATCTCCGGAGCGATCTATTGTATCGTCTCAACGTCTTCGGCATTCATCTGCCGTCGCTGGGCGAACGAAAAGAAGACCTGCCACTGTTGGCCCAACATCTCGTCAAACAGCTCGCGGAGAAACACGGACGACCTGCTCGCTTCATGAGTCCGGCGGCACTTCAGGCGTTACAGTTTCATGCGTGGCCAGGCAACGTGCGCGAACTGCGAAACGTGATCGAGCGCGCGGTGATAATCTGTTCCGGCGAACAGATCGAACGCCATCACTTCGCACCGTATCCGATCGAACAGCGCGAACGCTTGCGTCATGAGGATACGTTGACCGTACCTGTCGGCACGCCGCTCGAAGAGGTTGAGCGCCAGATGATCATGCGTACGCTGCAAAAGACAAAGAACAACAAGACGCGCGCCGCCGAACTGCTGGGCATCAGCCTCAAGACACTGCACAACAAATTGAACCTTTATCGCGAGCGTGGGCTGTTGCATGACGAATAGTCACATAGGCTCTTTGAACTTTGTACTTGGTACTTTGTTTTGTTCCTTTTGTGCCTTTTTGTGGCTAAACCGCCGTTCCGAGTAAGGGCAACCCTGTGGCTAATAAGTCTTCGGTCCTGTTGTTCTTTATCGACGGTTTAGGAATCGGCACTCGTGGTCCTCACAATCCACTCGATAATCTCGACGGTGCTACGCCGCTCGCAGTTTTTCAAAATGAGGAGCCCGCAAGGTTCCTCGACGGCATCGTGGTTCCGACCGATCCGACTCTTGGCGTGCCGGGCCGGCCGCAGAGTGCTTCGGGTCAAACGACGATTCTCACGGGCGTAAACGCTCCCGCGCAGATCGGCTATCACAAGCAAGGATTCCCAAACCAGGCGCTGCGCGACATCATCCAAACGCATTCGATCTTTCGCCAACTTACCGAAGCGGGCGTCGCACCGATCACGTTCGCGAATGCTTACAGCCGGCGTTTCTTTGTCGAACGCCCGCGGTGGGTTTCAGCCACAACCGCCGCCGTCGAAGCCGCCGGACTGAATTTCCGCACGATTGACGACGTTAAAGCAGGCGCCGCCGTCTTCATGGACTACACCAATCGCTTCTTGATCGAGAAAGGCGAAGACGTCCTGGAGCGAACCGAGGAAGAAGCAGCAACTGTGCTCGCCTCGATCGTCGCGCAGAACCGCTTCACCTTGTACGAGTACTTCATCACCGACAAAGTCGGGCACGCTCAGGACATGGCCCTCGCCACTGTCGTTTTGACAAGCCTGGCCCATTTTATTCGCGAGCTACTAAACAGGCTTGATCTGGAACGCACTACCGTTATACTCACCAGCGACCACGGCAATATCGAAGATCTGACGTCGCGCAATCACACGCTGCACCAGGTACCGACGATCGTCTGGGGCGCTCACCGTGAGCGAATCGCAGCCCGGATTCAAACTCTAGCCGACATCACACCAGCCATTGTCAGCGAACTCGCAAATGGATAAGAACAATCCACGCGAATTGTTCGGGTGGAAGATGTACGACTGGGCCAACTCGGCCTTCTACACGACAGTCGTCGGCACGCTTTTCAGTCCTTACATCACGCGGTTGGCCCAGGCGGCCGTTGGCGAAAACGGCGTTGTGCTCGATCTTGGGCCATTAGGCGCTGTCACGGCGAAGTCGTTGCCCACGTTGTGCGTGTCGATTTCAGTCGGCGCCCAGGTGTTTCTGTTGCCGGTGCTCGGATCACTCGGAGACTACTCAAATCTCAAGAAACGCTTGATGGCCTTCTTCTGTTACATCGCCGTCATCGCTAACTGCCTGATGTTCTTCGTCAAGGGCAGCGCTTATTTGTTTGGCGGCGTGCTGTTCATCATCGCGAATGTTTGTTTCGGCGCCGCGCTGGTTTTCTACAACGCTTTTCTGCCCGAAATCACGACCGAGGATCAGGCGGACAAAGTCTCGAGCCGAGGTTTTGCGTACGGCTACCTTGGCGGCGCAATCCTCTTGGCGCTGAACCTGCTGCTCGTGCTGAGGGCGGAGGCGATAGGAATCTCGACTGAGCTCGCGGTGCGTTTATCACTGCTGTCGGCGGGCGTGTGGTGGGGCGGGTTTGCACTCATCACTTTCTTCCTGTTGAGGTCACGACCATCGAAGAAGCAACTGCCACCCGGCCAGGGCTATCTCGCGACCGGAATCTCTGAGATCTTCGCGACGTTCAAACAATTGCGGCACTTGCCGCTCACCACGCGATATTTAATCGCTTATCTGATTTATAACGACGGCATCCAGACAGTAGTTTTCGCTTCCAGCGCGTTTCTCGAACAGGAACTGTTTCCGGGCGGCAATCCGCAGTTCTTGTTACAGATTTTTTTGATGGTCCAATTTGTGGCGGTCGGCGGCGCGTTGCTGTTCGAACGGCTCGCGTATTTAATCCGCACCAAGAACGCGATCATCGTATCGCTCGTGATCTGGTCGGGCGTCGTGATCTATGCGTACCGGTTCCTCAATTCGGTTCCCGAGGCGTGGGTGATGGCCGGCGTGATCGCGATCGTACTCGGCGGATCGCAGGCGCTTTCGCGCTCGCTCTATTCGCGAATGATCCCGCCGGGTCGAGAGGCAGCGTTCTTTGGCATTTACGAGGTTTCAGAACGCGGCACGTCGTGGATGGGCCCGCTGTTGTTCAGCATCGTGATCGCGAGCACGGGCTCTTACCGGCAAGCGTTGCTATCGTTGATATTCTTTTTTGTGATTGGGCTCGTGCTGCTGTGGATCACAGACACGGATAAAGGGATTCACGAAGCGGGCCATCTTTCCCCGGAAGAAATCAAGCACTGACTAGCCGACGAGCTTCTGCTCTTTTGCGTCTGCTTTATTCGCGAGGCACTCACGCGAGCAATAGTTCGCCAAACCCGAGTTGAGTCGAAACACTCGATCCGCCGGCACCCACGTCCCACAGCTATCACAACGCACTAGTTTGTTCTTCGACGGCGATCGTTCGCGATGCGCGGTAGCGACGTCCGCGGACACGTTGAGCGCCCCCACAACTTTTCTAATTAACTGGAGGTAAGGACGCAGGCGCAGGTAAACAAAAGCAGCGACGAGACTGATGATCGTGCCGATTATCAGGTATTTCAAGCAGTACTCGTTTCAGGTCCGCGCAACAAAACGTGATTAATCGTCTCGTCCGCCAGCGACTCCGTACGGAACGTCATTCGCCCTTCGTCGCGGCATCGGATCCGAAGCTCGACGACGCGGTTGAGACTCCTTCGTCCGCCGGTCAAGACTACCGGGCGGAAGACCGCGCCCATGAACTGCCTCTTCGAGAATCCGCGTGATCTCCTGCGAGAGCGTTCGATGTTCGGCAGCCGCGCGGCGACGGAGAGATTCCTTGAGGTGGTTGGGAACGTACGCGCCTATGAAAACACCTTTCCTATTAGCCATCTATCGCCCTCTCCAAGTGTCGGGATTAACCCTGCAATAACGGAACAGGTCTGTAAGCCGAATTCTGTAAGTCAAGCTCCGCAGAGCGTGACGTGGCGATCATTCATCTAGCCCAGCCGTTGCCGGCTGGATCGAGCGACCTACCCGGAGGTCGTAGCGGATCGAAATCCGCTTCGGGCGGGCAGCCCTGGTTGACGCCTCCCTATTTGGTCTTGCACCGCGAGGAGTTTGCCTGGCCGCGCATGTCACCACACGCGCCGGTGCGCTCTTACCGCACCATTTCACCCATCACCCTTTGAGATCTGAGATCTCAAATCTAAGATCTCAAGGGCTGGTTTGTTTTCTGTTGCACTTGTCGTCGCCCGCGGGGTCAAATCTCACAATTTTCAACCGCAGACGCCCCGCCGTTAGCGGGCTCGCTGCCCTATGGTGTTCGGACTTTCCTCTCCCGGCTTTCACCGGCAGCGACCGCCCGACCTGTTCTCATGCAAGGCTGGGTGATTATACCAACAAGTGTTCAACGGGTATAGTCAGCGCGTAATTGCAACTAACCAAAGTACTTGAATCCGACGCGCAAACTGTTAATCCACTGCGGTGGGAAGAAAAGGACGACCGTTAATGAGACGAGTGCGTGCGAGAGTGCGAGCGCGAAAAGGTTTGGCGCGCGTTGATAGACCCATGCCCAGATCAGCCCACCCAAAAATGTGAGACCAAACAAAACTGGATTCGGCAGATGAACGAGGCCAAATAGTAGACCAACAATCACGATGCTCGTCCAACCTCGACCGAACACAATCTGAACTCGGCGGTCTATGTATCCCTGCAACACATACTGTTGAAACAGGGCCCAGAGTGGAAGCAGCAAGAATCGCCAACGCAGTGGATCTTTTGGCGACATGCTTGTCGGTATGAGAACTACGATTGCGATCGCCGCGACTGTTGGCACGATCAACAGCTTCGCAGCCGCCGCAAAGTTGTCCCAACGAAATCCGATCTCGCGCAGTGTCTCACCGTACGCGCGATGCGAAATGATCATCAGCATCAAAGCCAGTGCGATCGGAATTGCCAGGGCCAACTTGCTCCGGCCCACGAACGCCAGCACGACCCATTCGGCGATCAAACAGGAAACGACTACCGAGACGATCTCCCATAGCGCGAGCGTTCGTTCGTCAGTTCGAATTAACTGTTCTCCAACTGCCATCCGTGTTCACCACAAATCTGATCGGATCTCCTAACAACTGCAATGTGTAACGCGTCGCGTCGCCGCTGGCGTGTCGCGCATACACTCGCGCCTCATGATTGCCCGTCGGTAATGACGTTAATACGAAGTTGTAACCGCGCCATTCATCTTTGGCCCATCCGGCGGCAACAACGTCCGGGCGCGAAAGGTTTGCAATCTGTTGCCCGCTTGGTTTTCCATCAATGAAGAGTTCGACCTGAACCCGCTGCCATGGATCGGCGTCGTTCACGGCCCAACCCGCAATCGATCGCGACTCTACAACCGCTTCACCCCAACCATGAAACGTTGGCGGGAACGCATTCAGGTACGCGCCGACGGCGATGGCGCCAACCAGTATCGTCTCAACGATAGACTTGCCGATCAGCACGTTGACGAGTTGAGGTTTGTTCATGCCGTTGCCCAAAGAGTGGGTTTGGTACGGCTCCGCCGTCTGATGTGCGGCGGGGCTTCGCCCCGCCGTGGACTGATAAGTAAACAATCTCTCTTCCGGCGGGGTGAAGCCCCGCCGCACATCCGGCGGCAAAGCCGCTGCAAAGTGACTTTTGGGGCGATGGCCTTGTTCATGCTGACGCTTCGGGTGCTTTCGGCAGCGTGCGCGGCGTGAAGAGATCCGGCCAGCGTGTTTTGAATTCGTTCCGCACGATCTCTTCGACTTCATCAGCCGTTGCCGACTCGAGACATTGCGATGCGACTTCCCGTGCTTCCCGGGTGTCAATCAGCGCGAGTGTTGACCGGACGCGCGGGATCATCGCGGGCGTCATGCTGAGATCGACGGCGCCGAGACCGGCAAGCAAAACCGCATACGCAGGCGTGGAAGCCATTTCCCCACAAACAATTACGGGGATTTGGACGGCCGCGGCGGCTTCCAGCGTACGTTTTATTCCATAGAGCACAGCCGGGTGTAGTGTGCGAAACCAGTCGGATACTTTGTCGTTACCACGATCGACGGCCAGCGTGTATTGGACCAGATCGTTGGTGCCAAGTTCGAAGAAATCGACTTCGGCGGCGATCTTTTCAGCGGTCAAAACAGCGGACGGCACTTCGATCATCGCGCCGATCAGCACTTTCGCACACGGCGTTCCGGCAGTGTTTAGATTCTGGAGTTCGTCAGCAATCACCGTACGGGCCGATCGTACATCGGCGACGTCGCTAACCATCGGAATCACGAGACTCAACTTCCCATCAGCCGCGGCGCGAAGTATCGCACGCACCTGCGTTCGCATCACTTGCTGGTTGCGCAGGTTGAAACGTACTGCGCGTAAACCTAGCGCCGGGTTGCGCTCGCGTTCCTTTATCTCGCCACCGACCTCACCGCCAACATCAAACAATCGCACAATCGCGCCATCGCCTCCCGCCGCCTCGCCCAGTGCTTTGTAAGCCTCGTACTGTTGTTCCTCCGAATGCATCAGCCCGGGACGCGATAACAAAAACTCCGAACGGAACAGTCCCACACCGCTTGCTCCAAACTCTCGCACCGCCTGAAACTCTGTCGGCAACTCAACGTTCGCGCGCAAAACCATACTCACGCCATCGCGAGTCGTCACTGGTCCTGACTCGACAACATTCGCCACAGTCGTCGCAACTTCAGGTGCTGCGCTCGCAAATTGATACCCCTCGACTGTCGCCGTCGTCGGATGCAAAATCACTTCGCCCCTACGCGCATCAACGATGATCTGATCGCCTGTCCGCGTTTGCCGGTAAAAATCTCGCAAACCTACAACGGCCGTCAGACCAAGACCGCGCGCGATAATGGCCATGTGCGAGGTCCAACCACCGGTGTCCGTCGCAATCGCACGCACGTGATTGAGATCCAGTTCAGCGATCGTCGACGGCAACAGATCACGCGCGACGATCACCGCGTCTTCGGAAAGGTTCGGATACTTTGGACCTTCGCCGGTGAGGTTTGCGAGCAGACGTTGGATCACGTCTTCGATGTCTGAGCCTCGTTCACGCAAATACTCGTCATTAATTTGGGTGTAGATCGACAACAGACGATCGCCGACGACTTTTGCGGCCCATTCAGCGTTCGAACGTTCTTTAACGATGTAGTCTTCGACGTCGCGGGTTAGTTTGGCATCTTCGAGAAACAGCAGGTGCGCGTCGAAGATATATGCGTGGCCGCGGCCGAGCTCCTTCTCTGCTCGGTCCTTGATCGCCTCCAGTTGCCGCCGCGACAATCTCACCGCGGCCCGGAAACGACGTCGCTCGCGTTCCACATCCGCCTCGGCGATCTGCGCGCGATAGACTTCGCGAGTCCCCTCCTGCAGCCGCAAAACACGCCCGACAACAACACCGTCCGACACACCGAGACCGTGACAACGAAGCTGCTGCGCCGTCGCCGACGATTCGAAGTCGCCTCTTTCAGTTTCATCAAAATCGCGCGAAAAAAGACCGACAACGGCGTCCAGGGCTTCCTCTTCGTCGACTCCGTTTGCGACCACGCGCAGCTCGGTGCCGCGACTTGCGGCGAGCGTCAGGATGCTAAGAATCGATTTGGCGTCGGCTTCGAGATCACCGTCGAGACGATGGATGGTGAGGCTGCTTTTGAAACGGCCCGCGACGCGCACAAGGTTGGCGGCAGCGCGAGCGTGTAAACCGAGACGGCCCGTTACCTGGAGTCTGCGTTCAGCCACTCTCAATCGGCTCCGGATTTCGTCGGGGGAGCGAGTAATCCGCCGGCGAAGTAAATACCCTGCCGGCCCTGTTCGCAAATTTTGCGCGCGACCTCAGCGAGGGGTTCTTCGGTCGAGAATGAAGCGAGCTTGATCACCATCGGCAGGTTCACTCCGGTCACGACTTCCACCGAACCCTCTTCCAGAAACATCGACGCGATATTGGTCGGCGTCCCGCCGAACATGTCGGTAAGCAGGAGTACGCCTACGCCCTGCGAGACGCGCGTGATGGCCCGCTGCACTTCCTCACGCGCAGCGTCGACGTCGTCGTGCCAGCCGATCGAGACTGCCGCGATGTGCGAGATTGGACCAACAATCATCTCGGCAGCAGCAAGCAACTCACCGGCAAGATGACCGTGGGTAACGATCACTCCCGCTACTCGCTTTGTCTCAGGCGGTAAAGTACTACTCATCGCTACCTCGCAAGGTTTTCCCGCAGATGCGCAAAGGCGCCAAGGCTCCACATAACCAGCAGTGCTCAGCTCGTTTCAACTCGTCTTTCTTTGCGCCTTTGCGTCTTTGCGGGAATCTTTGATGACCCCGACTTTTTACCCCTTGGTTCCGTTCTCACTTTGCGCACATCTCGATGGGTGGCGCGCGCGTCAAATCCTTGTCGGCGCAGCGCCCGCGCCAGGGCATTTGCGATCATCACCGAGCGATGGCGTCCGCCGGTGCAACCAATGCCGACAGTGACGTACGACTTGCCTTCACGCCGGTAGAGCGGCAACAGGTACGAAAGCAGATCGGTAAAACGCTTCAGTGTCTCCTGCACTTCGTCCTGCGATCGCAAGTAACTCACGACACGCGTATCGTGACCCGACAACGGCTTCAGCTCGCGCACAAAGTGCGGATTTGGCAAATGCCTCACGTCAAACAATAACTCCAGATCCCCCGGGTGGCCATACTTGTGACCGAAACTCCGCACCTCGACGCGCATCGGCGTGCCTTTGTGGTCAGGACTGAACCGCGTCAGCAGAAAACTGCGCAACGAGTGGACCGTCTGTTCCGAAGTGTCGATGATCTGATCCGCGAGCGATCGAATCTTAGCCATCGCCTTTCGTTCGGCGCGAATTGCGCCCAACAGTCCCTGGCCGCGATCGGCCGGATGCGGACGTCGAGTCTCGCTGAACCGATACTGCAACACGTCGTCGGACGCTTCGAAGAACAGTACGCTGACTTTCAATCCTTCCGCTCGCAACGCTTCGAGTTGTTTCTCGAAATCGCCCAGGAACCCGCGTTCGCGAATGTCAATCACGAGGGCGGCACGACTGATTCCCTTCTCGTCGTCGTCCGCAGTAACGAGGCGTCCGAACGTCGGAAGCATCGTTATCGGCAGATTATCGACGCAGAAGTAACCAAGGTCCTGAAACGCGTTGGTGGCGGAAGACATCCCCGACCCGCTCAGGCCGGTGATGATTACGATGTCTGGTACGTTGTTCTTCTCAACAGGCGGGGGTTTTGGCGTTTTACGGGCCATCTCGGTGGGAGACAGTTATACCAGAATCCGTGTTTCCGCTGAATCCAGGATTAACGGAAACACGGATTGGAAGCTCGATGTGAAGTTCAGGGTTCGATGAGTCCGTAGTTTCCGTCCTTGCGTTTGTAAATCACTCCGAGCCGGTCGGTGTCGGCGTCGCGGAAGACGAGGAACTGGTCCGGTTCGCCCGAAAGACGCAGTGCGGCCTCCTCGGCGGTCATCGGTTTCACCGCGTAACGACGCGCGGCGATGATTCGTGGTGGACGGGCGGCAGCTTCAATTTGTCCGTCCGGTTCGGGCGCGACACTCGCTGTCCTCTTTGCGCCCTGCTTGCGATCGATAATCTTCTTCTTGAGTTTGACTGCCTGTTTCTCAATCTTCGCCATGGCGCGTGTGAGCGCCATGTACATGTCGGCGCTCGTGTCTTTCGCGGTCAACGTATGATCGCGCCAGTGAACGATGATCTCACCTATCTGCCGGTTCTTTTCAACATCAATAACTACATGAGTGCTTAAAGTTGAATCGCCGTTGAAAACGTGATCCAGCTTCTTGAAGTGTTCTTCGACGTGCCGCCTTATCGCCGGCGAAACGTCAACGTGCCGTCCTGTGTATTCAAATTTCATCAGTCGCTTCCTCCTCGACGTAGTAAAAGAGACTAATGCGCACTCGCAGCCCACTGATGACAGTATGCTCACGCGCAACAATTACTGATTACGTCTAAAACTTTTCGCGTCGTGCCCTTTATTGGTCGGAGGAGGGGCGTTAAACGACGGCGCGACGCTCGCGTGACCCGGGAATCTGCATTTGATCGCGATATTTCGCGACTGTTCTGCGCGATAACTTAATTCCGTCCTTCGCAAGTATCTTAACAACCTGATCGTCCGTAATCGGATTATGGGAATCTTCTTCTTCGATAAGCTTCTTAATCTGTAATTTAATAATTCGGGTCGAAATCTCTTCGCCGTCTTCGTTCATCATACCTTCGGTGAAGAAGCGGCGTAACTCAATCACACCTTGCGGTGTGTGCGCGTACTTGCGATTCACTACGCGTGAAACAGTCGACAGGTGCATCCCAATGTCTTCCGCGATGTCTTTCAACATCATTGGCTTTATGTGCTGCACGCCGTGATCGAGAAAATCTTTCTGCCGTTGCACTATCGACTCGACGACTTTGTAGATCGTCTGGCGACGGTGTTCGATGTTCCGCAGCAGGTCGACAGCCGAACGCATCTTCTCGCGAATGAAACTCTTCGTCTCGTTGCTGACGCCCTGGCTCAGCATCTGTTGATACTGCGCGCTCACGCGTAACCGCGGACTGCCATCGTCGGCGAAGTAGATCACGTATTCGTCATCGCCCTCTTCAAGCTTCTCGATGTAAATCTCCGGACTGATCAGGATCGGTTCTTCGGACGAGTAGCGTCGGCCGGGGTACGGATCGAGCGTGCGAATAAACTGTAGCTCTTCGAGCAGCACTTCGACCTCGACGCCGATCTGTTTCGAAAGGTGCGGCAACTTGTGTTGTTGTAGATCGGCAAAGTGCTCGCTGATCAATTTGGACGCGAGCCGTTCGCTTTCGCCGAGCACTTCCAGTTGGACCAGCAGACATTCTTTGACGTCGCGCGCGCCGCAACCGACCGGATCGAGTCGCATCACCACTTGGCGCGCCTTCTCGATCACTTCCTCGGAGACTTTTTCCATCGCGGCCATCTCTTCGTTCGTCGCACCGAGACGGCCATCGGCGTTCAGATTGCCGATAACGCAGATAGCAGGCTCGAGGAGTTCAGGGTCGAGCGTGCTCATGTTCAGTTGCCATTCGAGATGATCGGCGAGGGAGGGTGGACGGGTCAGAAACTGTTCGAAGGTGGGAGCGTCTTCTTTGTACTCGATCTCCTGTGTCTTGTATCCCGGATCGAGATAGTCCTGAAACTCGCGTCCGAAATCGATCTCTTCAAATGCGTCGCGCGACTCATCAACTCCACCGTCGCCCTCTTCGCCACCTTCGCCCGCCGGGACCGCTTCGCCAATGTCCCCCTCGGGGACAGCAGCGAGAGACGCGATGGCATCCGCGTCTCCAGAACCATTCGTCGACGGACTACCCGGCTCGGGCGCCTCGCCAAACGATGCCTCTGAATCCGAGCTGGCCAGATGATCGAGCACCTTCTCCGCCAACTCCTGCACCTCTTCCTGACTCGGCACCTCCTCGAGCACAGGATTCTCCAACAACTGTTGCTGAATGAGGTCAGACAGTTCCAGGGTCGTCATTTGCAACATCTCGATTCGCTGACGCAACTGCGGCGTCAGCACGAGGCGTTGGGAAAGGCTTGTGGTTAGCTTTAAAGACATTCCTTCGGATCAGATTGCCAAAAAACTCGTCTAGATTTTAGGTAGTTATTGCGGCTTCAACCGCACGGGAGGATTATAACCGATCAGCGCCCTAGTCTGTGCAACTCCATTTGTTCTGTAGCAGAATCTTCACATGCGGAATTTTTCGCCAAGATATAAGCGGCGCACTTCCGGGTCATCTGTCAAGTCTTTTGGTTGGCCCGACCGAAAAATCCTGCCCTCGGCCATTATATAGGCGCGGTCCGTCACGCCAAGTGTTTCACGCACATTATGGTCGGTAACCAGAATACCAATGCCACGATTTCGTAAGTAGAGTATTACATTTTGTATGTCGTCGACGGCCTTCGGATCGATGCCGGCAAACGGCTCGTCCAAAAGAATGTAATGAGGCTCGGTGGCGAGTGCCCGCGCGATCTCGGTGCGCCGCCGCTCACCACCCGAGAGCGCGTCGCCGCGCGTGTTGCGAACGTGTGCGATCCCAAACTCTTCCAACAATTCTTCCAAACGCTTCAACTGCTCGCGTCGCCGCAGACCGACAGTCTCCAGCACCGCGAGAATGTTCTGCGCCGCGGTCATCTTGCGAAACACCGAAGGCTCCTGCGGAAGGTAGCCGATCCCCAAACGCGCACGGAGGTACATCGGCAATTTCGTAAGATCCTGATCGCCCAACAAAACGCTGCCGGAGTCAGGACGCTCGAGACCGACGATCATGTAGAACGTCGTCGTCTTTCCCGCGCCGTTTGCGCCCAGCAACCCAACAACCTCACCTGGCTCGACGCGCAAACTCACGTCGTCGACGACTCGGCGGCGCCCATAATGTTTGACAAGATTCTTGCTGCGGAGGGCGTCAGTCACACCCGTGTTACTGATCTCCGGTTCCAGATCAACTTGTGGTAACAGGGTGGACACAGATTTGACTAATCAGGGCTTTCGGACCTTGTGGCTGGAGCGAACGCGTCCCGGCGAAAGTGGTCCACGAGCATCGTCGGCGGTGACTTTATTGTCTTTGAGTGAGACCGTCAAACGCGATCCTTCCGTGTTGCCTTGCTCGACGTCCTCAACTCGCGCGGGATTTCCTTTCAGAATTGCGACCTCATCGGCGGAGGTGTACTCGACCCAATCGCCGGTTCCTTTACGAGTGGGTTGGGTTAACACAACGTTTCGTTGCGCAACCGTCTTCTGCATCTCGTTCGATTCCTTTTGAAGATAGACGTCGGCAACATCGCTGGTCAGTCGATCGGTTGACTGCTTGATGTCTACGTTGCCTTCATAGTGAATCGTGCGATCCGGATCGGAGTAGAACATTGAATCGGCAGACGCGAACACCGGCACGACTGTAGTTTGATTCTCAACACGTCGCTTCGAATTGTAGATAGTGGTCTGAACGTGGCCCGAAGCTTCCATTCGTTTGTCGTTGACGTACAGGACCAGTTTGTCGCCGCGCACGTAATTATCATCCTGCCAGGCGCGAGCGTTACCTGAATAGACCGCCTGCCCGCTTTCATGACGAAACTCACCGCGTTCACTTGCGATGTAGACCGGGCTTTTCGTCTTCGAAAAAGGTGTAGCGCCGTTGGTCTGTTCCTGACTGTAGTAGGTCGTCGTGGTCCGTCCGCGTGCATAAGAAATGTGGTTCTTCAAATCAGAATCCAGCTCGACTGCTTTCGTCCGTCCGCGCGAATCCCAAACGGTCGGATCGCCGCCGCGGAGACGGACCATCTCCTCGGCAGCGACATAAGAAACAGTCGCGGCGACACCGTTGCGATCCAGCTCATTGAACTTGCCGTCACCCTGCGCGTCGACGCGTTCGAGGTCCTGCGTGTCTTTAACGAACACCGCCGTCATGTTTTGTGAAGTGATCGTGCGAGTGCCGCGTTTTGGCGATGGCTGAACGGGATCCATCGTGGCTTTCGATCCACCCGTTGATCTGCATTCGCGCGCGAGATTGCCGGCGTCGAAAAACTCGCAGTCAAAACGGGGCGCGTTCAGGGTCTTGCGTTCGGCGCGGGCGCTGCTGACAACGGGTTCGATAAACAACTCCGCGTTTCCGGAGGCTTCAGCTTTCTCGAGATCGCGGCCGGTGGTGCGCCATGCGAGCCGAACCGAGTCCGCGGTAAGACGTTTGTTCGCCGCGCGCGGGTCATTTGCTTTCGACTTCGGCGCACTCAGCGTGATCGTCGAACGTTGACCGGCCTGCATCTGTTTCAGCACACTGCCGTCTGCGCTTGCCTGAAACAGGACTTCGAGCATGCTCGCGCCGCTAAGTTGCATGTCGGCGTCGGCGTCGAGCGAACGGGCAACGACGTTGTTGTTCGCAACGGCGCGTTGCAGGCGCTGGTCCTTGTCGAGAAAGAAGTCCATGTCCACTGATGAGACTTCCGCCGAACGTCCGGGTTGCATAGTCCGAAGGTAAGAGTTCCCGCGGAGTTCGGCGCGCTCGAGTCGTTTCTCCTGGTTCAGAAAAGCGTAAAGATTTTCCGCACTGAGAATGTCGCGTTCCTGTTCGAACGTGGCGCCACCGGAAAAAGTGAACTTCAGCGCGTCTTGTTCGAACACGCCACGCGCCGACTTGATCAGCACCGGTCGAGCACGCGTTGGTGATTTTGCGGCAGTCGCCGCCGGAACCTGCGGTGTTACCGTCATCTCGACGTCTTTTTTTAACTCCAGACGCTTTGCTTTTTGCTCGACCACGGCGCCCGTCGATTTGCCGGTTACGTTTTCACGTTCAAAAGTTACGGCGGCGTCAGTTTGGGCCACGCCGCTGTTCTGATCGAAAGACAGCGTCTCGGTTCCGACTTTCAGTTTGTCTTTCGTCTCAATGCGGACGTTACCGGAAAACGAAAGGACGTTGGTATCAGGAATGTAAACAGCGTGAGCCGCGGAGATTTGATCCGGTACGTCGCCTTCAGGGGGAAACACCTGCATGCTTACGTTTTCGAGTTCGTGATGACCATCTGAGAACGTTGTGTCTTTCGAAGCTTTGACGAGCAGGTAAAGTCGATCGTTTTTGGTTACGCGTTGCTCGTAACCTTCCATTACGCCGGTCACTTGTTTCGAAAGCTCCGGCTTCTCTGAACGTGGTTTGAACTTTTCGGTGTTGCGCAGCTTGTAATAGGAGACGCCGACGAGCGCAATGCCTGAAACCGCCAGGGCAAAAGCGAGCAGGCGCGTAATCATCGGCACCTTGGCCCGTAGGCCAATTGCGATTGCTCGTTTTCGCGTTAGTTCATGCATTTTAGTCCGTGGTCAGTTGTCAGTAGTCAGTAGTCAGCGAAAGTACAACGGACCACTGACCACGGACTACTGACTACTTCTCAAATCAGCAACGTTAAGCTGCAGACGGTATTCATTGTTCCAGCCGCTTAGCTCGATCGTGTAGGCGAGTTCGATGCTGCCGCTCAGGTTGGGCGTTTGCCCTCCCTGCTCGAGGCAGTTGAACCAAATCGCCTCCAGCGGCCTGTTTTGTGGGCCAGCCAATCTCAACTTCAAATGCTGCTCCTTCAACACGACGGGCTCCGATAAACACCTCAGGTTCCTCGTCATGAACACCGGACACGCATTGCCTGCTCCGAAAGGTTCCAACGCCTGAAGATCTTTCGCGAGCGCGAATGTGACACTTTCCGCGGGCAACTCGATGTCTATCGTTACCGAATGGTCAAGATCTTCGGGCGTCAAACACGACGCGGCGTGCTCGTTTAGTCGACGCCGAAACTCCGAGATTCGTTCGGGACGAATCGTGATACCCGCGGCGTGCGAGTGTCCGCCAAACTTCTCAAACAAATCCGAACACGTAGTCAGGCCGTTCAACAAGTGATACGCCTCGATACTGCGTCCCGAGCCGTGCGCGACCTCGCCATCAACCGATAACACCACGCACGGGCGATTCAAACGCTCCGCAATCTTCGACGCGGCGATGCCGATCACACCGCGATGCCAACCCTCGCCTGCGACGACGGTAACAAACGAATCGCTGGCGTTTTCCCCATGCGCAAGTTCCGCCACTGCCAGGTCGACTATCTGTTGCTGAACGGTCTTGCGCTCCTCATTTCGCGCATCCAGGTGTTCGGCCAGTCGCCTCGCTTCAACGGAATCGCGGGTATCAAAGAGCTCAACAACCGCACTGGCCGCGTCCATGCGGCCGGCAGCGTTAATCCGCGGTCCGAGTCGAAAACCTAGATCGTATGCTGTCATGCCCTTGCCGTCTCCGCAACCGGCAACATCGATTAACGCCCGTAAACCGGGATTTGCGGCCTTGGCAAGATCCTTCAGACCAATCGCGACAATTGCACGGTTTTCACCAACCAGTTTGGCGACATCGGCGACCGTTCCGATGGCGACAACCTTCATGAACGCAGGCACCTGCGCTTCCCGGCCGCGTTCACGAAACAGGGCGTGGACGAGTTTGAACGCGACCCCGACGCCGGCGAGGTTCTTGTCCGGGTATTCGCAGCCTTTTTGGTTGGGATTCAGGACGGCAAATGCCGGTGGGGCGCCGTCGGTTTCGTCAGGGAGATGGTGATCCGTGATGATCACGTCCAAGCCGTTGTCGCGCGCCCAATGAAGCGGCGCGTGCGCGCGGATGCCACAGTCGACACTGACGACTAGTTTGTAACCTTCGGCGAATGCTTTTTCGAGTGCGGCTTGCTGAATGCCGTAGCCTTCGGTGAAACGGTGCGGCACGTGGAAGCCGGCACGGGCGCCGAGCAGTTTCAGTGCGCGAAGGAGAATCGCTGTGCCGGTCGTGCCATCGACGTCGTAATCGCCGTAGATCAGGATCGGTTCCTGAGCGTCGATCGCTTGATGAAGGCGCGCCACTGCCTCCTTCATGCCCAGCATCAGGTATGGTTCGTGAAGCTGGTTGTAGTTTGGGGTCAGGAAGGTCCGCGCGGACGACGCGTCGGCGTATCCGCGGTTAATAAGCAGTGCAGCCAGGATTGGTGAGACACCCAGTACGCGTGCGAGCGAGGCGGCCTCATCGGCATTATGCCCACGCACGATCCAGCGTTTGGCTTTCATTGCATCACAAAGAGGTAACCACAAAAGGCACAAAACGAAGACACAAAAAGGCACAAAGAAAACACCGCTTTCCCTGAGGATGCGCCTTCGCTGGCAATCGCCTTGTCATCTTTCTAACTTCTCCATCCGTTCAGGGCCTTTCTAACTTCTCCATCCGTTCAGGGGTTCTTCTCCGTCCGTTCAGGGTTTTGTTTGTGCCTTTTCGTGTCTTTCTTTTTTGTGCCTTTTGTGGTTCTGGCTTTACTCAGCGAACCACCCGTTCGCGTCAAGCAGCTTAA
>DASRPN010000026.1:0-2881 GCA_035646355.1 Pyrinomonadaceae bacterium
TTTGTCTTCGGTTACTTTTCGCTCAACAACACGCGGTCGCTTGATGAACCCTTCCTGACTCCGGAGTTGGGTAATGAGGCAGCCGGCATCATCAACCCTGCGGTGCAGTTCGACAGCAGCCCCGGCACGCTACGCCTGGGCCACTTTATCGGCCGGCCCGGTACGAACCTGACGCAGTTTTCCTTTGGTGGACCAAACGACTCGTTCAATCTTCGCGACCAAAAGACGTTCAGCTTCGCGAACAACGTCACATGGATTAAAGGCAACCACACCTTGCGTTTTGGCGGCGACTTCAAACGTCATCAATACGACTCGAGCTTGCCGGAAGAGCAGGCGACTGAATTTGAGAAGTTCGACAGCATCACGCAACTTCTCACCGGCAACGCCACCGAAGCGGATACGCAGTTTGGTATCACCCAAAAGAGTTTTCGCTTCCGCGATTACGCCGGCTACATCGCAGACGACTGGAAGGTTACGAAGAAGCTGACCTTGAACCTCGGCCTGCGTTACGAGCTGTTTATGTGGCCCGAGGAGAAAGATGGTCGCATTGGCAACTTTGACTTCGCCGGCTTCGACCCTTGCTTCACACAGTCTGGCGGCTCGCTTGGAGTCTGCGACAACCCGTCGCCGGGATTCATCATTCCCTCGAACGTTCAAACTACGGGGCTAACAAACGTTGACGGGGCCATCGCGGCGACGGCGCGTGCCGGCAACAAGCACACTCTCAACGGTCAGGATAGAAATAACTTCGCTCCACGTATCGGTTTCGCGTACTCGCCACTCAGCGATAACCGGATGGTTATCCGCGGCGGATACGGTGTCTTCTACGATCGTCCGTCGGCTGCATTTATCAACACCATCTTCAGTAACTATCCGTTCCTGCGCGAGATCGAGATCACGGTGCCGTCAGGAAACGTGCCGCTTACGACTGCGTTCAGTCAACAGAACACTTCGTTGCCCCTGAGTTCGTGGTTACCGTTCCGCTTGACGCGTACGGCAGGTGCCGCGGGCACGTACGTGATTCGCGATAACACGGGCGTCACGCGGGATCCGCGACTCAACGTCACGCCAGCGGGCAACATCGCTGAGACGTTTGAGTTTCGCGCTATCGATCGCGATCTGAAAACGCCTTACGTGCAGCAGTTCAACCTGGGTGTTCAGTATGAGTTGACCAAGAACCTGATGTTCGAGGCGCGTTACGTTCACACGCGAGGGCGGAACCTGCTTCAGTCGCTTGCGTTTAACCAGGGCTTCGATCTTAACGATCCGTCAACGCCGGATCACATCTACGAGCGATTCAATCAGGCGTACCTGGCCGCCGGCGCTCCGAATGGTCCACTCAACGCCGGTTCAAGCGCGCGGGATCGCGGACTCGGAAAAGCGTTCGGTTTTGCCAATCCGTTTCGTGTTGGGGGTACGGCGACGTGCGTGGGAGGCGTGCTCGGTGGCGTCGCGGGCTCTCCTCTCGATCTGAATCTCGCGAATGCGATCACCTGTTCCGGCAGCACGCTCGGCGGCGGGCAGGTCATCAACTTCGAGTCCCGCGTGCCAATTCTAGGTTTCAACGTTCCGGAAGCGCTGATTCTGAGATCGAATGGAGAGTCGACCTATCACGGTGCTCAGTTTGGTTTGACTCAGCGTCTCTCGCGCGGTCTACACTTCAACGCTTCGTACACATGGTCCAAGTCGATTGACACCAGCTCGAGCGATCCCGGAAGCACAGCAGGTGGTGGTAAACCCGATGTGCCGAACACTGGCTTCGTCGTCCAGGGTGATCTTCGTAATCTCGAAGCTAATCGTGCGGTGTCAGACTTCGATCGTACGCATCGTTTCAGTCTGAGTTTTGTGTACGACCTGCCGAACTTCGGATCGACCAGCAAGTTCTTCACCGGTTGGCAGATGTCGGGCTTCTTCCAGGCACAAACGGGAACACCGTTCAGCATCTTCTCGCCGGAACCGGAAGTACAAACTGCGCCGCAGTACGCGGACCTGGTGCGTGGTTCGGGTGGCCTCTATCGCCTGGGCTTTGGCAGACCGGGCCTCTGCGGTTTGCTCGACGAGCTGCGCCAACAGGGATCGGACATCACGGAAGATGCTTTCAACGGAGCGGTCCTTTGCTCGCCATTCGGACAAAACGGCAGCCTCGGACGCAACGTCCTGCGCGCGCCTTCGCAGTCGCGCTTCGACTTTGGAATCATGAAGAGCACGAAACTAAGTGAAACAGTAGCTTTGGAATTTGGCTGGGACATCTTCAATGTTTTCAACCGCGCCAACTTCGCTGCTCCTGACTACGAATTGGGGAGCCCCGACTTCGGCCGGATCGTTACCACTGTTGGTGGACCACGCGTGATGCAGTTCAAAGCGAAGCTGAAGTTCTAAGGAAGCCGTCTTCTTGGCGATCTCTGCGTATCTCTGTTTGCTCTGTGTTACCGGTATCAGGTACGAAGATTTTCCGCAGAGCACACAAAGATACGCCGAGATCGCAGAGAGGAGTTCGAAGTTTTTAGCCCAGGGAGGATTAGAATCATGTCGCTTAACGAGATGTCGATTGCTGAACTGAAAGGAGAAACCCAGTTGCCGGAAGACACGTTCGACGACGGTTTTCTCCGTGTTGAGCACCGCAACTATTACGTCGCGTGCGGCGGCACACCGCTGAAACTTCCTCGCACTGAATTCCTGATCTTCTCGCGGCTGGCGCGGACCCCGAATCGCATCGTCACCGCAGAGGATCTCTGGAGCTCGGTATGGGGAGGCGACAAGCCGCTCAATTCCGAAAGTCTCCACGTTTACATCTACCGTTTGCGGGCCAAGCTTTCGGGGTTTGGCCTGCAAATCGAGACGATGGTGAACGTCGGATACCGGCTGATCACTTCCAAAACTC
>DASRPN010000027.1:0-38951 GCA_035646355.1 Pyrinomonadaceae bacterium
TGTGTTACAAAACAGATGAAGGCAGAGAGAAACGTTGTCGCGAACACACTTCGAGGCACACTTCTCCTGAGGATGGCGAACTCACGGACTCTCGCAAAGCACCGAGTTGGCCATCCGGAAGGCTCCCTGCCTTCATCCCGCAAAAAGGTATTTCGATTGTCAAAAAACGATAAGAGCGGGCCTTAAGCCTCCGAGGGAAGCTGCCCGCTCCATACAATTCTCGCGATTTTTCTTGGAGATTTGGGAGCGGGAGTCCGCTCCCGCTGATTATTGCCTTAAATTCCGGCTCACGCCGGTGCCTGTATCTTGATCCGTTTCGCCGTTAAATATCCCGGTGATTGACCAGCTCAGACCACGACCATACGCGGCACCCGCCGGGTGCAATTTCAGGTTGTAGTTTCTAAGCTTCATGCTGATCATCGGCAAATTTTGTCACGGCTCCTTTCGATCAAGATTCAGACGTAAGCTGTTTTGTATAAAACAGGACCACCGATCGTGTCAAGGATTTTTTGGTGAATCTAAGAAAAATTATTAAGCGGCCGGCCTGGCAAAGTAGCCGGGGCGGTGGCGGAGTTCGAGTTTTTCTTTGCGTAGTTCGGGGTTGGTGATTTCGATCGTAACCTTGCGATAGGAGCCGTCGCGGCGTTTGTTGGTCGAGGAATAGGCGATGAGGTATTGCGTGCGCAGCTCTTTTTCGATCTCCGCGAACGCGGCTGTCAGATCGAATTTCTTGTCAGGGAAAAAGGCGCGCCCGCCGGTGCGTTGGGCCAGGTCGCGAAGCGCGCCCTTGTCCACCCCTTCATACTTGTTGTTACCAATTCCGATAACATAAATAACAGCTTCCGCCCCGAGTGTACCGTTAACCGCGTCGGCCTTCGCCAACCTGCTCGTTGTGTCGTGTCCATCACTCAAAAGTATGATCGCGCGTCGCCGCAAGCCCGGTGTTTTAGCCAGAATGTTGCTCGACGTCAGCGCCACTGCGTCCCATATCGCAGTCGTCCCTTCTTCCGGGGGCGCTAGTAGACCTGGACCAGTCGGTATACCAGTCAATGGACGACCGGAACCAAGGTACGCCGGCAACGCAACCTCCACCCGCTGAAGCACCTTGTAAACACTCAACACGTCGCGCGTCATTTCCTGCTCGAGATAAGCCAGTCCGGTGAACGGAATGATCGCCACCAGATCGCGACTCGACTGAAACACGTTCTCGATAAATGATCGCGCCGCCGCTTTCTCATCCGGCAACGTAAACTCCTGCGACCGGCTGACGTCGATTAAAAACGCGATCGCGAGAGGTCGATCCGTTTCGCGCTGAAACGTGAAGACTTGCTGCGGCACGCCATCCTCGAGCACGCGCACGTCCTCCGCGCGCAGCGTGGTAATGAAGCGTCGCTCTTTGTCGATTGCGGTGAACGGTAGATTCGTGATGTCCGTCTCGACACGAATGACGTCGTCCTGATCGGCAGTTTGCGACAACGGCACCGAGGTGCACAGAAAAACAAGCAAGATGAGGGCAATTAGTTGACGCATTGTTTACTGGGATTCTACTGCGGCAGGCCGATCTTTTGCACTAGCGCAACAAACCGCGGATCCGATCGAACGCTATCAAACTCAAACGAAACGCTAATCATCGTCATACGAAAATCCCGTTCTTCGTATGCTCGCTGCAACCAGGCGATCGCTTCATCTTTCTGACCGAGCCGCGCGTAGTAGGCAGCGATTACAAACGGAGGAAACTCGCGACGGGGCGGCTGCTTCAGGAACTGAGAAAGAGTCGCTTGCAAGTAGGCTTTCCAACCGGATTCCGCATAGGCCTCATTCACCTCTACCAGGGCGTCACGCGGCAAACCTGAAATCTGTCCCGTCTTGTCGAACTGAGCGACGGCCTGATCGTGCATACCTTTCGCTTCGTAAGCGCGGCCGAGAAAATAGTAAGCAGTTACAAAATTCGGATCGAGTTCTATCGTCTTCTTATACTGCTCGATCGCTTCGTCATAGCGCCGCGCGTCAACAAGTATGTCCGCGTAGCTCCGATTCATGATCAACGACAAGGGATCGAGTTCGAGTGCCCGGTCTATCTCTGCGAGCGCTTCGTCAAATCGCTTCACTGTAGAGAGATGTTCCGCGAGCCACTGATGCGCCGTCGCATAATTCGGGTTGAGTTGAAGCGCATGGCGATAGTGCTTTTCAGCCGCCGCGAACTCGTAGTCGTAATAGGCCACTATCTGTCCGTATGAAGCGTGAGCCTCGGCGAGCTTGTCGTCCAGTTCCAGCGCCTTGAGCGCTGCCGTCTTCGCCAGGGGCATTAGCTCTCTCGGCGGCTCGTTGCTGTAAACAATCAGGAGCGTGTACGCGTCAGCCAGCCCTGAATACGCGAGCGCATAGTTCGGATCCTTCGCGATTGCCTGGTCAAAAAACGTGATTGCCTTTTTGAAGTCATCCGGCGTGCGCCTGTTCCAGAAGAAACGCCCCTTCAAATAAAGCTCATACGCTTCCGGATTCGCCGTGTACTGCTTGTCCATGCGCGAACGATCGACACCGGACAACGTCGGCCGCAAGTTGCTTGTAATCTCGCGGGCGATCTCACGTTGCACCGAAAGCATATCGGCAAGCTTCCGTTCGTATTGCTCACCCCAAAGTTGTTTGTTGTCGCGAATATCAACCAGTTCGACGCTAATCAGCATCGCGTCATCACGTTGCATCAAGCGGCCCGTCAGCACCGCTCGCACGCCGAGTTCCTTACCAATCGCCAACGGATCGTCTGCCCGGCCTTTATAACGAAACACCGAACTGCGCGCGATCACCTTGAGGTTTGGAAGCTGCGTCAGATTGTTGATGATGCTTTCAGTTAGACCATCGGAGATCCAATCAACACCCGCGTCGTGATTCTGATTAACAAACGGAATGACGGCGATCGACTCAACCGCGACTTCCGTGCTGCCCGCATGCCAATACGAACGAATGCCAAACGCGGCAGCAACGCCAACGACCAACACGAGCGCGACAACAAGCACCGTGGCAAACTTGTGTCGCTTGATCTCGTTGACGATAAACTCGGCGCTGGAAGCGCGCGTCGAAGGCGAATTCTGCGGCGCTGTCGTCGTACTAGCGGACGGATTTTGGATTACAGTAGCTTCGGAGTTCCACAACATCTTCGCTTCGCTGCTCGACGAGGACGACGTTTCAATCGCACTCTCTTGCAGTTCACGCCGGATATCTTTTAACTCGATCGCGACGTCTTTGATGTTCTGGTAACGCTCGTTTGGATCTTTCGCGAGACAACGACGAACGATGCGTTGCAGATCGGCGGGCGCGGTAGGATTGAACTGCGAAATCGAAGGCGGGGGTTCGCGAATGATCTTGTTTAGCGTGTCAATCGTGTCAGTACCCGAAAACGCCCTGCGCCGGGTGACCGCTTCAAACAGAATGCAACCAAACGAAAAGATGTCGGCACGATGGTCGATCTCTTTCGTCTTGCCCTGCGCCTGTTCCGGCGACATGTATCCAGCCGTTCCGAGAATCACGCCGGGAGTTGAGTGCTGAAGCCTCGTCGGGTCTTCAGTGCTGACACTAACGGAGTCCGAGTTAACCGATTTCTCCAGCAACTTCGCGAGACCGAAATCGAGAATCTTGCCATGACCGTCAGACGTGATCATTACGTTGTCGGGTTTGAGATCGCGATGGACGATTCCGGCATCGTGTGCTTTCGCGAGTCCTTCGGCGACGTGTTGCAGCGCGCGCAGTAATTTCGGGAGCTCTTCGCCGTCTTCATGAATCTTCGTGCGGAGGGTCAAGCCTGCGACGTACTCCATCGCGATGAAGTTGAGCCCGTTAGATTCGCCAATCTCATAAATGTGCGCGATGCTCGGGTGATTCAACGACGCGGCCGCACTTGCTTCCTGTTTGAAACGGCGCATGCGGTCGTGATTTGAAGCAACTTCCGGCGGTAGCACTTTCAACGCAACTCGTCGATTCAAGCTGGTGTCCTGGGCCAGGTATACCTCTCCCATGCCGCCCGCGCCCAGCAGCGAGCGAATCTCATAGCGATCGATTTGTGTTTTGGGGGCGAGGGGCATGGACATTTTCCATTTGTCATTGCTCATTTTCCATTCTTGGCGCTCCGCGTCTTTCCGCTTCCGACTTCAGCCAAAATGAGAAATGAAAGACGACAAATGGAAAATGGAAAATGGTTTGCTTTCAGACCGCGGAAAACGGAGACCGATTCACGGGTGGACCATCGTCTACCTCAATTTCGTCGAGACCTTTTTCCCATGCCTCGGGCATCAGGCTTTGTAGCAGACGAACACAACGGTTCCAACGCAGGATGGCATCATCATTTTCAGGCGGACTAATCTTCTCAGCGTCTTCGAAGAACCTCATCGCCTCTTCGAACTCGGGTTTGACTGTTGGCGGCGGAAAGCCGGCGCGTAGTTGTGCTTTCGCTTTTCTCTCGTGCAGCAGGCCGCAGCAATAGATACGGTCGTAGTTGCTCGACAGCGCCTTGAACACGCTCATCGCTTCAGTGTATCGATCTGTCATGTTGCCTTTGAACTGATCGGTGATCGCCAGTCCGAGTAAGCGCAATGCCCCCTGGTGAGTTGGTTCGACCGCGAGTATGTCGCGACAGATCGACTCGGCTTCGCCAGGTTCGTTCAAGTAACGATAGAGCTCAACCTTCGCGATCGCTTCGCTGATTCCGGCCCGTGATATCGGCTTGAGTTTAAGCTCCATTTTTCTTTCCTTTCAATTTACGTAAGAACCAGCGAATTGGATCGTAATAGTCGTCAACCACCCGCTCTTTCAGGGGAATGATGGCATTGTCAGTGATGTGGATGTCTTCCGGACAAACCTCGGTGCAGCACTTCGTGATGTTGCAAAAGCCAACTCCCAGCTCGTCTTTCAATAATTGAGTTCGCGACACGTTATCGAGCGGATGCATCTCCAGTCCCGCGACCCGCACAAAGAAACGCGGGCCGCCAAATCGATCCTGACGGCCATGGTCGCGCAGCACGTGGCAAACGTTCTGACAAAGGAAGCACTCGATGCACTTGCGAAACTCCTGCACGCGATCGACATCGCGCTGGTCCATTTTCCATTCGACGTTCGCCGGCGCGCTGAACGGCGGGATCTTGCGGTTTACCTGATAGTTCCATGACACGTCAGTCACAAGATCTTTGATGATCGGAAAACTCTTCATCGGCTGAACAGTCACTGGTTCCGCGAGCGGCAGATCATCCAAACGAGTCTTGCAGGTTAGACGGGGACGGCCGTTTACTTCCGCTGAACAAGAGCCACATTTTCCCGCCTTGCAGTTCCATCGCACAGCGAGATCCGGCGCGGCGTGTCCCTGGATATAATGCAACGCGTCAAGGACGACCATTCCAGGCGCGATTGGAACTTCGTACTGCTGCAATTTGCCGCCGTTGCGATCGCCGCGATAAATCTTGAACGTTGCGTTTGTCGGCATTGGTTTCGCTTTATTGTGCTTTGTACTTTGTTCTTTGTGCTTTGTGATTCGAACCGTTCAGTTTCCGGCGGCCCTTACTAGAGAACGAAGTACAAAGCACCAGGCTCTAAACACCAACTATCTCTTTCAACTCCGCGGGCAGTTCGGAGATCGGTGTCTGTTTCAACCTCATCTGGTCGCCGACCCGGAAAATCACATTGTTCTGTTTGGCCCACGTTTCATCGTACATGGGAAAATCGATCCGGCTGTGTGCGCCACGACTCTCCTTCCGTTCCTGCGCACTCAACGCAACGGCCTCCGAAACCGTCAGCATCGACTTCAGATCTCGCGCAAGGTGCCAACCGGGATTGAACAAACGCGACCCATCGACTTTCACGCCAGCCGCCCGCTGCTTCAAGTTTTCAAGTTCCGACAGTCCCTTTTGCAAATCTTCTTCGTTGCGAAAGATGCCGACGTAGTTCTGCATCGTCTCTTCCAGTTCGCGATGGATCTGGTATGGACTATCGCCCGAGGAGCGTTCGAATGGTTCGAGCATTTCGCGCGTCGCTTTTTCGACGTCGCCGCCGTCGATGTTCACCGGTGCGGATCGTTTGGCGTGCTCGGCGGCTGCGGCGCCCGCGCGTTTTCCAAAGACAAGCAGATCGGAAAGCGAATTGCCACCGAGTCGATTGGCGCCGTGAAGTCCGGCCGCTGCTTCACCCGCAGCAAACAAGCCCGGCACGGTGGCTTGCGCAGTCTCCGCTTCGACGCGGATCCCGCCCATCATGTAATGGCACGTTGGTCCAACTTCCATCGGTCCCTGCGTGATGTCCACGTCTGCAAGTTCCTTGAACTGGTGATACATGCTGGGGAGTTTTCGTTTCACATACTCCGCCGGTTTGTGCGAAATGTCGAGATACGCGCCGCCATGCTCCGTCCCACGGCCTTCGCGCACTTCTGTGTAGATGGCGCGCGCCACGACGTCGCGTGTGGATAGCTCCATCTTCTCGGGATCGTAACGCTCCATGAACCGTTCGCCTTCTTTGTTGCGCAGTATCCCGCCTTCGCCGCGAACTGCTTCGGTGACGAGTATTCCCTGCACGCCCGGCGGCCAAACCATTCCCGTCGGATGAAACTGCACAAACTCCATGTCGATCAGTTCAGCCCCAGCGTCATAGGCGAGCGCCATTCCGTCGCCGGTGTACTCCCACGAGTTCGACGTGATGCGCCACGCCTTGCCGATCCCGCCGGTCGCCATCACGACGGATTTCGCTTTGAAAACCACAAACCGGCCCGTCTCGCGCCAGTAAGCGAATGCGCCAGCGATGCGATCGCCGTCCTTCAGCAAACGTGTAACGGCGCATTCCATGTAAACGTCGACGCCGAGATGAACGCCGCGATCCTGCAACGTGCGAATCATCTCGAGCCCGGTACGATCGCCGACGTGACAGAGTCGCTTGTACGTGTGACCGCCAAAGGCGCGCTGCAAAATGTCGCCGCTGCTGGTGCGATCGAACAGTGCGCCCCACTGTTCCAACTCACGCACACGATCCGGCGCCTCCTGCGCGTGAATCTGGGCCATGCGCCAGTTGTTCAGAAACTTTCCGCCGCGCATCGTGTCGCGGAAGTGCGTGCGCCAGTCGTCGGCAGCATCGACGTTCGCCATCGCCGCAGCAATTCCGCCTTCAGCCATCACCGTGTGCGCCTTGCCAAGCAGCGACTTGCACACAACGGCAACACGCGCGCCATGGCCCAACGCCTCGATCGCCGCGGTCAGTCCAGCGCCGCCGGCGCCGATGATTAGTACGTCGTGTTCGTGAGTTTCGAACTTTTCGTTCACAGCAATCTCAAGTCCTGAATCGTGCCGTTCGCGACCAGTCGCACATAAAGATCGGTGAGACCAACCGAGAACAGACTTAACCACGCAAACAGCATGTGATGGTCATTGAGAAAACTGAGACCTTTCCACGCCTTGTGCCGTGGACCACCAAACGCGACGCACGAAAAGCAATCGACTTTACCGCCGACGATGTGTCGCAACGAATGGCACGAGAACGTGTAGAGCGAAAGCAGAATGATGTTGGCGAGCAGGACCAGCGTACCGACACCAATCCCGAGTCGGCCGTCGAACCAGAACGCGTGAATCGCGTCGTACCAGAGAATGATCAGAAAAATAAGCGCGACGTAGAGAAAGTAACGATGCAGGTTTTGCAGGATCAGTGGAAATGCGGTCTCGCCGCGATAACGATGCGAACGACCCTCGCCGACTGCGCATGCCGGCGGATCGAGAAAGAAAGCACGGTAGTAAGCTTTGCGGTAGTAGTAACAGGTTGCGCGGAAGCCGAGTGGACCACCAAGGATGAGCAACGCCGGCGAGAGCGGCCACCAGCTTGGTTTAAGGAGCGGGGAATAGAATGGAGACAGGTATGGTCCCCATTCGTAGTAATTGTTTTCAAACGCGCGCCAGGTGGCGTAGATGCTGAAAGCGCCGAGAACGACGATGACAGGCACAAGCTCAACCCACCACGCATCGCGTCGCATCGATGCGCCGAACCGACCACGCTGAATTGCGGGCTCAGCCATAGCGTTAAAACAGTTTCCCGCAAAGGCGCAAAGGCGCCAAGCAGGTTGTCTTAAGGTCCAGTGTCTTTCACTTTGCGTCTTTGCGGGAACCTACTTCTTTTCGCTAATACAAAACAGCGTGTTTTGTCCCCGCAAATAAAGCTCGCCCGCCGCAATCACCGGAGTCGCGATAAAGATCTGATCGTTCAGGTGATTGGTCGCAAGCACTTCAAACTTCTCGCCCATCTTCAACACCACTACGTCGCCGTCTTCCATGGCCAGGTACAACTTGCCGTTCGCGCCGACCGGCGATGATTTCAGGTTGTACGCTTTCGGGAGGCGCGTTTGCGCATAGTATGGCTCGCCGGTGGTGGCATTGAAAGCAGTGATCAGTCCGTTATCGGTTACGACGTAGAGTTTATTGTCGTAAAGAACAGGCGACGCTGTGTAGGCAAGCCCTCGCGTGTGACTCCAGGCGATTGCGTCCGAACCGGTCAAATCACCTTGCTTGCCGAGCTTGATCGCCATGAGTTTCGGATCGCGATAACCGCTCATCACGTAGACGGTGTCGTTTTGATGAACAGGTACAGGGATGACGTTCGCGCCGAGACCACCTGATTCCCATAGCACTTTACCGGTTTCCGGATCGTAGCTGCGAACTCGATTGGTTGCGCTGACCACGATCTCCGTACGACCGTTGTGCTCAATTGCGAGTGGCGTACTCCAGGAGCTGCGTTCGTCGCGTGCAGAACGCCATAGCTCTTTGCCGTTGCGTTTGTCGAGCGCAACAATGAACGATCCGGATTCGACTTCGTGATCGAAAACGATGAACAAGCTATTGCCGGCGAGTAACGGCGCTGCGCCTTCGCCAAACGCGAGCCGCATCTTCATCTGAACGCCGAGATCTTTCTCCCAGATCAGTTTGCCGTTGAAGTCGTAGGCATAAATACCGCGTGATCCGAACGACGCATAGATATACTTGCCGTCAGTAACGGGTGAATTGGAAGCGAAGCTGCCATACGCGCGGTGAAAGCCTTCGTGCGGCGTTCCGGTTTTCGCCGTTCGCTGCCAGAGAATTTTTCCGGTCTTGCGATCCAAACTGAGAACGTCGAAGCGATGTTCGACTTGTGGAGCAACGTTGCCGCCTCGACCGCGTTGCGCACCAGTCGCGGCTGGTGCGCTATCGGTGCTCGGGTTAGTTTCTGGCGGCTTGCCGACTGCAATCGCGGTGGTGAGGAAAATCCGATCACCCCAAATTGCCGGTGTCGAATGCCCTTTCCCCGGTATCTCCGTCTTCCACTTGATGTTACTGGTGTCGCTCCACGTCGTCGGCGCATCGCCACGGGCCATGCCGTTAAAGAATGGTCCACGCCATTGCGGCCAATGCGCCGCGTTTTGAGCATTGGCGGCAACGAACAAGATCGGTGCGAACAGAAAGGCTAGAACAACGACGGAAGTAGTCTTCTTCATCAGCTTCTCCGGAACCTTCTTTTCCTGAGGGTGGGGACCCACGTAAATTTTTCCGCGGATTCTAGCCGAGGTTGGGTACGGATGGCTAGGTTTTATGGTTACTGTACGCGTTGTGAGGTCTGCACCGTTGTAGAGACCTGCTGCTCCGAGGACCAGAGCCACTCAAAGTTAATGCCAACAAGGCCTGCGTCTCTAACCTTCTTAACAAATCGATCGGTTACGAATACGTGGCCAAGTGGCTGTTGGGGAAGCTTAAAGATATCTACATTCTGCAATTTTGCAGGTACGAATACGAACCGTTTGATATCCAGTACTTTCTTGCCGTCAGGAAACCTGACGATTTCAGACTGCCTTTCATCAAGAGCATCCACAACGTTTGTGACGTGAAGGATAAAGTACTCACCTCCCGTACACTGCAAAGGTAATAACTGCCCATTGCCCTCAATCAGTGGTCGGAGGATTTGAACCGCTCGCTCGTTTAGCGCAGGCACATCTGCAAACAAAGAAGTAAAATCACCGGGAGGAAGTTGCGTTTCAAGTTCGTCATCAAAGAAAACCTTGGCTCTGAGTGGTTGCCACTCTTCTATGGGATTACCGTCGAACTTGTACATCGCTTCCCAGTCAGAATCGAGGTCCACAAGCTCCAGACTCTGATAGTGATCAACATCTAGAGAAACTGAATAAACATTCATAGCTCGATCAGAAGCACCCCAATTTGCCGCACATAACCATCCCACTTACCGCGCACCGATTACGCTCGCAAGCGTGGGCCACATCTGATCGGCCCAGAGTTCATATCCTTCATCGGATGGATGAAAGCCGTCGTTTGAAAAGTATTCCGGATGAGAGGGAAGCTCGCGACGTGTGATCGTAAAGACGTCGAAGATCGTAACCTCGTGGCCTCGAGCGATTTCTTCAAGACGCTGGTTGAAGCTCTCGATCTGACGCTGGTATTCGGCACGCATCGAAAACGGAATACGCGGAGCGGTTGAGATGTCGGGAATGTTCGTCACGACAATCGTTGCGCTTGTCTTCTCTTTCAACGTACTCAAAATCTGATCGTAGTTTTTCGCAAACTGTTCGATAGAGAAACCGTGACCGATGTCGTTGATACCGATCCCCAACGTCACAAGATCAGGCGACCGCTGCACGCCGCGTTGCAACTGCGCTCGCAGTACGTCGTCCGTCGTCGCACCGCTAACGCAAAGATTCACGAGTTCCGATCCACCACGATGCTCCAGCAGCCGTCTAAACAAACGGGCAACGTAGCCGCCATTCCGAGCACCCACACCGGAACCAGTCGAATCCCCTAACGCCACATACACAATTGGACCAGACTTCATCTCATTCACACCCCTTGATACGGCCGGCGCTGCACCGTCACGATTGCACGCCACGAGCAACAGAACCACGAACAATACACACGTTGTCCAAAAAACTGGTCTACGTTTCATTTTTTCCGTGGGCCTGCAATCGTTTCCTCACATAACTCTTGACTTTGCGTTATTAGCAGAATAATCAAGAACGCGCATGAAGAACAATCACATGAGATGGATCAGATACGCCTGCCTCTGTTTGTTACTGCTCGTTCCTGCGGAACTAAACGCGAAACCGCCTGACTTCACCGAACTTGAAAAGCTGGTACCGGAAGAACTTAAGGAACGAAACACGCCCGGCGTAGTAATCGCAATCGTGAGCGGCGATCGCCTCGTCTATCACAAAGCGTTTGGTGTGGCCAACATCGAAACCGGCGCTCCCATGCAGCCCGAGATGTTGTTCCGCCTGGGTTCGACAACGAAGATGTTCACCGCTGCTGCGCTCGTCAGTCTCGCCGAACAGAACAAGATCAACATGAACGAGCCCGTCGGAAATCGTGTGAAGGGATTGGACGCGCGAATCGGCGCGTTGACGCCACACCAGTTGTTGAGCAACTCCGCGGGCATCCGAGATTTTGCGGCGCCAGTGATTTCAAACGACGATGCCGCACTCGGCAACATGGTCCGTAACTGGAAAAACGACATCTTCTTTGCCGGGCAAGGCGAGATCTATTCGTATTCCAGCGCCGGCTTCTGGCTGTCGGGATTTGTAGTCGAGGACATTTACGGCAAGCCGTACGGCGACGCTATGACCGAGCTTCTGTTCAAACCGATTGGCATGGAAAGAACGACGCTTCGCCCGCTGATGGCAATGACTTATCCGTTAGCCAGTCCTCATCAACCCGTGCAGGGCCAGCCAACCATCGTCCGACCGTTTTTCAACAACGTGGCGATGTGGCCAGCGGGATCGATTTTCTCAAATGCGAAAGATCTGTCGCGTTGGGTAATTGCGCTTCTCAACGACGGACGTGTCGACGGCAAACAGGTGTTGCCTTCAACTTTGATCGGCAAGATGTTCGGGCATCATATTGCCGTCCCGGGCGAGACGGATTCTTATTACGCTTATGGCTTGACCGTGTTCAAGTTTAAGGATGTCGAGTTTGTCGGCCATGGCGGTTTTAGCCGTGGCTACGGCTCGATGATCCAGATGGCTCCGTCGCGCAAGTTCGCCGTGATCGTCCTGACCAACAAGAGCGGCGAAACGATGCGCAAGAGCCTGAACAAAGCGATGGAGATAGGACTCGGTCAGAAGGAAGACCAGCCGCAGCAACCTGCCGCCGTCACTCCCCTGACAGCCGCTGAAATGCAGGAATACGCCGGATCATACTCGCACGCGCCGCAGACCTGGGACGTTTCAGTCAAAGAGGGAAAGCTGTTCGTCAAAGTGGATGGCAACGAGCACCAGATGTCGAAGAGCGGCGACCGGAAGTTCAGCTTTGGCGCGAACAATGAGAACGAGGTCGTTTTCGTGCCCGGTAAGAGCGGGAAAATCGAATTTATCTTCACCGGGCTTTACGCCGCGAAACGGCTTTGAACAAAAAGTCTATTTTGAAGCGGCTCCGCCGCCCGATGTGAGGCGAGGCTTGCCTCGCCGATGGCTCGGGAGTAAATGTTGGGCTGCGCCCATGGTCCGGGCTTTGCCCGGCTTATGGGCCAAAGGCGGTAGCAAAGGGCAGAGCCCAACTAATTTCAATTAGTCGCCGGCGAGGCAAGCCTCGCCTCACATCCGGCGGCGGACGATGCGAAAGTACCTTTAGGGCTCTACGCCGCGAAACGAGTTCTCTAAACACCGACGAAGGAATATAATGCTGGGACGTTCCGGGGAGCCCCGATGTACAAACCTGAAGCATGGCGTTGCGACGATTCGGTAGACGACACCCTGCCGGGTTCTCCGACTGCGTCGAACCCAAGCGTCTTCGACCAGTGCCGGCTGCTCGATCTCCTTGGCCGCATCAACTACCGGATCATCAGCGGCAAACGAGTGTATGTTGAAGTCGACGGAGTTGTTTATAAGACTCTGTACGGCGGCTACTGGCGCAGCGTATTCACCGGCATCGAGCATTACCTGCTTCGATGTGAACAGGTCTCAGGCAGCACCTGGGCCAATGATACAAGGGGTGAAGGTAACGGCTCAGTCGATCTCCCCATTGCTTATTCCAAAGAAGGATGGACGGCGCGTGGACACTCTTTGTCGTTCATTCTCAATCGTGATTTTGCCTAATGAAAACTAAATTCTTTACACGGATCCTTCCGATCCTCCTCTTCGTCGCCGCAGTGTGTCTTACGGCCGCAGCCCAGGCACCAGATCTGAAACAACCGATGCCCGTCGATCCCGCGATCACGATGGGTAAGTTTCCAAACGGACTCCGTTACTACATTCTCGCCAACAAGAAACCGGAGAAGCGCGCTGAGCTTCGACTGGTGGTGAAAGCAGGATCCGTTCTCGAAGAGGACGATCAACGCGGACTCGCCCACTTCGTCGAACACATGGCGTTCAACGGAACGAAGAACTTTCCGAAGCACGACCTGATCGCGTTCATTGAGTCGTTAGGCATGCGCTTCGGCGCGGATCTGAATGCCTATACGAGCTTCGACGAAACCGTCTACATGCTCCAGGTCCCGACAGACAAACCGGGAGCGATCGAGCGGGCGTTCCAAGTGCTGGAAGACTGGGCACACAACGTCACATTTGAACCGGCTGAGATCGAGAAGGAACGCGGCGTCGTCATGGAAGAGTGGCGCGGGAGTCGCGGCGCCGGAATGCGCACCGTCGAAAGACTGTTTCCAATCGCGTTCAAGGGATCGCGTTACGCGGAAAGGATCCCGATCGGGCTACCGGCGATCATCCAAAACGCCAAACCGGAACGTCTGGTCCAGTTTTACAAAGACTGGTACCGGCCGGATTTGATGGCCGTCGTCGCGGTCGGCGATTTCGACAAAGCAGCAATTCAAAAACTTATCGATAAGCACTTCGCATCGTTGCCCGCTTCGACCAATCCACGACCGCGTACAACTTACGACGTGCCGGATCGCGCCGACACCAGTTTTGCGATTCTCACCGACAAAGAGACCGCTAACACGAGCGTTGAGTTCAGCACGCTACTGCCTGCTGAAGAAGAAGGCACCATCGGCGTTTACCGGCAAAAGACTATTGACCGACTTTTTTCCGGAATGCTGAACGCGCGCTTTTCCGAGATGACGCAAAAACCTGATGCGCCATTTCTCTTTGGCTTCACAGGTCGCGGCGCTTTTCTCGCACGGACGAAAGAGATCGCGTTTCTGTCGGCGGTCGTGAAAGACGACGGCGTTGAACGCGGGTTGCGCGCGCTGCGCACTGAAGCGGAACGAGTTGCGCGTTTCGGGTTTACCGAAACCGAGCTCGCGCGTCAAAAGACGGATATCCTGCGAGCTTACGAACAGTACCTCGCAGAAAAAGCAAACACGCAGTCGTCCGCAAAGGCGGCCGAGTACATTCGTAACTTCCTGCAAGGTGAGACGTTGCCCAGCGCCGATGACGAGTATGAGTTACACAAACGGTTCCTCCCGGGGATCACACTCGCAGAGATCAATAAACTCGCGCGCGAGTGGTTTCCAGAGGGCACTAAGAATCGGATGGTCGTGTTGACGGCGCCGGAGAAGAGCGGTTTGACGATACCCGATGAAGCAAAGCTTGCGGCGATCATCAAAGAGCCACCGCCGGCCGATTTGAAGGCGTACGTTGATACCGTTTCGAGTACGGCGCTGATCGAGTCGCCGCCGTCAGCAGGCAAGATCACGAACGTTACTACCAACGAGAAAGCAGGTCTGACGATCTGGGAACTCAGCAATGGCGCCAAAGTGGTGCTCAAGCCGACGACGTTCAAAGCGGATGAGATCCTGTTTCGCGCGGCGAGTCCGGGTGGAACTTCACTCGCAAGCGATGCGGATTATATTCCCGCCAGCACTGCGACGCAGGTGCTATCAGCGGGCGGCCTCGGCAAATTCAGCGTGATCGATCTTGGGAAGATGTTGACAGGCAAGGTCGCGTCTGCGAGTGCTTTCATAGGTGAACTCGAAGAGGGACTGACCGGGCAGAGTTCTCGCAAAGATCTTGAAACGATGTTCCAGCTTATTCATTTGCGCTTCACGCAACCGCGGGCCGATAAGGACGCGTTCGCCGCGCAGACGACGCAGATGAAAACGCTGCTCGCGAATCAAAGCGTGGTGCCGGAGTTTGAGTTTTACACCGAGCTTACGAAAGCGCTTTTCCAGGACCATCCTCGACGACAAAGACCGACCGCGCCGATGATTGATCAGTGGAACCTCGACAAGTCGCTCGCGTTTTACAAGGACCGTTTCGCGGATGCGAGTGATTTCACGTTCTATTTCGTCGGCAGTTTTGACGAAGCGACGCTCAAGCCGCTCGTCGAGCGTTATCTCGCTTCGTTGCCTTCGTTGAAGCGCAAAGAGACGTGGAAGGACGTGGGCGTCAAATCTCCTACGGGCATTATTGAGAAGCGAGTCGAGAAAGGGATCGAGCCGAAGAGTCTGTCGATGATTGTTTTCGACGGTCCATTCGTTTTCGACCAGGAAAGTCGTGTAGCGTTCCGAGCGATGGCGGAGATCCTCGAAATGAGACTCCTCCAGGAGTTACGCGAAGAACTCGGTGGCACTTACAGCGTGAGCGTCAACGACAGTTATCAGAAGTATCCGAAACCTGAGTATTCGATCTCGATTCAGTTCGGCAGCTCGCCGGAGCGAACCGAGGATCTGATCAAGCAAGTGTTTACGGAGATTGAGAAGTTCAAAGCGGAAGGACCCACGGAGAAACAACTTACGGATGAGAAAGAGGCGCTGCTTCGTGAGTTTGAAACGCAAAGCAAACAGAACGGGTATCTTCTGGGCCAGATTTCGTCGCGGTTCTTTAACGGCGAAGATCCGGCAGGCATCTGGCTGATGCCTGAGTTCTACAAGAAGCTGGACGCGGCAGCGGTCAAAGAGGCAGCGAAGAAATACTTGAATACGTCGTCGTACGTGAAGGTCTCGCTGTTTCCGGCGAAGAAGTAGGATTTCTCCCGATGGAAAAGAAAACAAGCGCCCTTACTCCACCGTATGGGCGCTTTCTGATCCGGCTGACGAAGCCGTTCCCGGATTTTGATTTCTCATTCATTAAACCGGTTCGTAGAAGAGCGGTGCGCACCAAATCGATAGGGAGGGTGGAGGCGAGGCATCCTGGAAGCCACGCGTCATCTGCGCGACGTGTTACGGGCAAAAGGCTATGACGTGCACTATCAACAATTCGTCGGCGGCCCTGATGGGTTGAGCTGGCGTGGCTTGCTCGCTGACGGTCTAATGGCTTTGCTTGGACCGCGCTAAAGCAGTTTTCGTAGCGTCGTGAGCAAGTGGTCTGCGTCATTCGTTGCGAATGGCATTGGCGGTCGGATTTTTAAGACGTTGTGCAATGGACCATCCGTGCCGATCAGGATCCCCTCGTCACGCATTGCATTCACGATACGATCGGCGTCTTCCTTTTTTCTTAGTTCAGCACCAAGAAAGAATCCGGAGCCGCGGATGTCACGGATCACCTCGTGTTGTTTTTGCAAATCGCGTAATCCATTGAGTAGGTGCTCGCCCACTATTTGTGCGTGAGCTTGAAGGTTTTCCTCCTCCACAACCTCGAGTACTGCTAACCCGATCGCACACGACACCGTATTCCCGCCGAACGTGCTGAAAAACTCCATACCATTATCGAATGATGCCGCGATCTCGGGTGTTGTTATCACGGCCCCGATGGGGTGTCCGTTGCCGATCGGCTTTCCCAGCACGACGATGTCGGGAATGACGCCGTAACTCTCAAACGCCCAGAAGTGCGTGCCGATACGCCCGTAGCCCGTTTGCACTTCGTCTGCGATGCACACTCCGCCGGCGTCGCGTACCGCGTCGTAAACCCGATTTAGATAACCCTGAGGCAGAACAATCTGACCGGCGACGCTAGGCATTGATTCGGCGATAAAAGCGCAAAGTTTGTCGTTCGTCTTGATGACGTCGATAACCTGTTGCACATCCTCGGCTGTGCGGGGAAGCGGAACTTTGTGTACCCATGATGGCGGGCCGTTTCCACCCGGACCGTCGTGTTTGTACGGACTGATGTCGATCAGCGTCGTAGTGTTTCCGTGGTAAGCGTGATCGAGAACGATCGTGTCGCGCGCGTTCGTGTGTGCGCGAGCCAGACGGATCGCGAGCTCGTTTGCTTCGCTGCCAGAGTTGACGAAATAGCAGACGTTCAACGGGTCGGGTAATGTGGCGGTGAGAAGTTCGGCGTAATTCAGAATCGTATCGTGCAGGTAACGCGTGTTGGTGTTTAGCGCCTGCATCTGTCGCACACCGGCTTCCACCACTCTCGGATGACAATGTCCCACGTGCGCGACGTTATTGTAGGCGTCGAGATACTGCCGTCCCGCATCGTCGTAGAGATACTGCATCGAGCCACGCACGACATTGATCGGGTTGTCGTATGCGATGCCCAGATTGCGTCCAAGCAACCGCTTTCGGGCTTCAATTATCGATTTCATTTGTGTTTCAACTTCGGCAACGTTTCCACTATGGCTCGTTGGCTAATCCGCAGGTACTCGTTGTCAGGTCGTTGTTGTAGCTGGTGCGCAGCAAGGCAAACACTCATCGCCAATCGCAAACGTACGAGCGGCCATAACACACCACGCTCTTCAACCGTCAATGGAAACTCTTTCGTGTAGCCATCAATCACGTGCGCGGCCGCGGCGGCTATATCCTTTTTTCCAAGCACGACATACGCAAGGGCAACCGCCAGATTACCGACGGTCCAACTATAGACTATGTCACCAAAGTCGATCAGACCTGTCACGCGGTCCGCGTCTACCAGAACGTTGTAGTCGTTCGCATCCCCGTGAATCACACTGCGACGCAAATCCAAAGTCACTTCAAACCGGGATTCAAAAACCAACTCACGTAAACTTGAATCCTCGATTAAACCCGCATGCTCATCGATTACTCGATTGCCATTCGCGAGGTCCCAATGAAAATCACGATGCACCGCCGGGTGATCGAAGTCCGCTAGCGCACGGTCCAACTGCCCGAGCTTTCGCCCGAAATCACCTAATAACTCCGGTGTGTGCGTCGCTTTCGCCAGTGGCATTCCTTGGAGATACGTCACCAGCCGAACAAGATGATCCGCTTCAGTGCTGATTAGTTCGCCGTTCAAGGCCGGCACAACGCGTGGACAAAAGGAAATCCGTGTTCCCAGATGCTCCAGAACTGCATTTTGTGCCTCGAGCAACACGCGCGATTCCATCGCGTTTGCAATCTTCAACACGAAACGTCCACCTGCTGCATCGAGCAAAAAATTCTGATCACGCTCGCTCGGCAACACACTCGCTCTCGCGCGCACACCAAACAACTCCTCCGCGATCCGACTCGCGGATTCCACATCGAAAACAGGCGTGTGCCTCAACAACTGCATGGGATGCCGCTAAACTAATTGAAAAACCGCTATAATCACAAATCCGTGACGCAGCTAATCTCAACCATCGCCATAGCAATGGGCGCTTCGTGGGTCTCAGGCATCAATCTTTACGCCTGCGTCGGCACGCTCGGTCTGCTGGGCCGTTTCGCAAACCTGCAACTTCCCGGCGAACTTCAGGTGTTGACGAGTTGGTGGGTCATCGGTGTCGCTGTCACTCTATACGTGATCGAGTTTGTGGCGGATAAGGTGCCGTGGATCGACAGCACCTGGGACGTGATTCATACCTTCATTCGCGTCCCCGCAGGCGCAGTCCTGGCAGCGGGCGCTTTCGGCGATTTCGATCGCGGCATTCAGGTGATCGCGCTGCTCTTAGGCGGCGGACTGGCCCTCTCGTCTCATGGAACAAAAGCGGCGACGCGCCTCGCGCTGAACGCAAGCCCAGAACCAGTTTCAAACTCGGTCGCCAGCATTATTGAAGACATAATCGCGGTTGTTTCGATAGTGATTTCTGTGTTCGTGCCAGTACTGATATTCATCATCGTCGGCGTCGGTTTAGTGATATCGTTCATGGTTTTCAAACGCATTCGCCGGTTCTTCCAACAGGTGACGAGGACCGTTCGCGGATGGTTTGCACCGGCCACGTCTTAATTCAAAAAAGCTCGCGCAGTTTCAGGAGGACGGCTATGCTCCGGTCTGGTTCTCTCGCGTTGATCACGCTTCTCTTCCTGGCGCTTCCTATCTACTCGCAAGCGCCAGATCCGTCACTCTATAACGGTCTGCGCTATCGCCTTGTTGGACCATCGCGCGGTGGGCGCGTTACGACTGTGACCGGCGTTCCTTCAAAACCACGAACCTTCTACATGGGCGTAGCCAGCGGCGGCCTCTTTCGCACGCTTGACGGCGGCACAACCTGGACGCCGTTAACCGACGGAAAAGTGCCGGTAGGATCAATCGGCGACGTCGCAGTCTTTGATTCGGAGCCGAACGTCATCTATCTCGGAACGGGTTCCGACGGTGTGCGTAGCAACGTCTCAACCGGACGCGGTATGTATAAATCGACGGACGACGGCCAGACATGGAAGTTCATCGGCCTCTACAACGCGGGACAGATAGGTGCGGTGCGTATTCATCCGACGAATCCGGACATCGTTTGGGTGGCGGCCGGCGGCGACATCTTCAAACCGAACGCGGAACGCGGCATTTTCAAAACCACTGACGGCGGTAAAACGTGGCGCAAGGTTTTGTTTATCTCAGACAACGTCGGCGCCATGGACGTTGAGATACAACCCGGCAATCCAAATATCGTTTACGCCTGGATGTCGCGACTGGAACGTAAACCATGGACCATCATCAGCGGCTCGCGCGAAGGCGGCTTTTACAAAAGCACTGACGGCGGCGAAACCTTCACGAATATCTCCGCCGGTCTGCCTAATGACTTGATCGGCAAAGGTAATCTCGCCGTCACTGCTGCAAACCCGAATCGTGTCTACGCATTGATCGAAGCGAAACCCGGTGGTGGCTTTTATCGATCCGAAGACGCCGGACAAACATGGGCTTTGATCAACTCGCAGGGCTCGCTGATTCAGCGTCCGTTTTACTACACGACACTCGGCGCCGATCCTTCGAATGCCGACCTCGTCTACGCCGGTGCTGAAGGTTTCTTCAAGTCGGTCGATGCCGGCAAGACATTCAGCGCCATGCGCACGCCTCACGGCGACAATCACGATATCTGGATCAATCCGAAGAACAGTCAGACGATGGTCCAGGCAAACGACGGCGGCGCTAATGTCTCGTTCGACGGCGGAAGAACGTGGTCCACGCAAATGAACCAGCCTACGGCTGAGATCTACGGTGTCTGGGTCGACAACCAGTTTCCCTACAAGCTATACGGCGCTCAACAGGACAACACGACGCTCATCATCTCGAGTGTCGCCGAACCAAATTCAACTGCCGATTGGCGAACTGGTCCAGGTTGCGAAACCGGACCGATCATGCCGCATCCGCTGAATCCCGAGATCGTTTACGGATCGTGCAAAGGCCAGTACGGCGTGATGAATTTGAAGACCGGGCAGGAGAAGAATTACTGGATTGGCGGGCAGTCGCTCTACGGAAACCCCGCCAGCGATCTGATCTACCGCATGCAACGCGTTTCGCCGATGGCGACCTCGCCGCATGATCCGGAAGTGCTCTACTACGGATCGCAGTATGTCCATCGCACGCGCGACAAAGGCGTGAGCTGGGAAAGGATCTCGCCCGATCTGACTGCTCGTCCCGATTGTTGCCAGGGTGTCAGTGGTGAGCCGATCACGCGCGACGTAACGGGCGAAGAGTTTTACAGCACGCTTTATGCGATTGCAGAGTCGCCACTGGAGAAAGGCGTGATCTGGGCGGGTGCAAACGATGGTCCATTCCACGTAACGCGCAACAACGGCAAGACGTGGGCGAACGTGACGCCGAAGGATATACCTCCGGGCGGGCGTGTGCAGTTCATCGACGCCTCGCCTCACCGCAAGGGTTCGGCATATTTCGCGGTTTATCGCTGGTTGCTGGGCGACTACGAACCTTACATCTACCGCACTGACGATTACGGACAAACCTGGACCAGGTTAACTACCGGACACAACGGCATACCCATCGACTGGCCGACGCGCGTCGTCCGTGAAGATCCCGATCGTCCGGGACTGTTGTACGCCGGCACCGAGTTCGGCATGTTCATTTCCTTTGACAACGGCTCGCACTGGCAGTCGTTTCAGTTGAACCTGCCGAACGTACCGATCACAGACATCAAGGTACATCGCAAGGATCTGATCGTTTCGACTCAGGGCCGCTCGTTCTGGATCATCGACAACGTCACTCCGCTGCATCAACTGACGTCGCAGATGAGAAGGTCTGACTTCCACGTGTTCAAACCGCGCGATGGATACCGGACGCGCGTCGGTGCAAGTAGTCTGGGACCGACGATTGACTATTACCTGCGCTCGGCACCTGCGCAGGGGATCGGCGTTGTGATCGAGATTCTCGATGCGAAAGGAAATGTGCTCAACTCCTATAGCAGCGAAGTTCCTGTGTTGCGCAATCCTCGCGGGAGTGGCGTTGGACCAGCGATGCCCGGTGCGATGCCTGGCGTTGGCGGCGCGGGACCGGAGTCGCAGCCGCCGGATCCTGATGCTGCGCCGGTGCGACGGTCCACGCCACCTCCGCGTGTTACGAAAACTGCGGGACTCAATCGTTTCGTGTGGGACATTCGGAACCAGGCAGGCGTGACGTTGCCGCCGGGTCGTTACCAGGCCCGCATTAAGACAGGCGGCGCCGTCTTCACGGAGCCATTCAATGTCTTGATCGATCCGCGTGTCGCAGCGGATGGTGTGACGCAGGCTGATCTACAGGAGCAGTTCGAACACAACGTGCGCATGCGCGAAATGGTTTCCACCGTCAACCAACTTATGACGAGGGTACGTCAGGCACAGAACACGGCCGGAAATGATCTCGAAACCGCAAAACGGCTCACAACGATCGCTTCAAAACTCATGACCGAGCCGGTACGTTATGGTAAACCCGGACTCCAGGCGCACATCACTTATCTCGCGGGCATGACAGCAAACGTCGATCAAAAGATAGGCCGCGACGCTATCGAGCGTTACGAGGTATTGAAGAAGGAGTTGAATGCGATACGCGCCGAAGTCGATCAAGTGCTTGGTCCAGCGAGGACGACAAGCACTAACGGCGCTCGACAAGAACCATGAACAGTCAGCGTATCGTTTCGTTCTTGCCATCGGCGACCGAGATAGCGTGTGCGTTAGGTCTCTCGGATTCGCTGCTCGGCATTACGCATGAATGCGATTACCCGCCGGAAGTGCGCACGAAGCCAGTCGTCGTGCGCAACGTGTTGCCCATCGAGCAGATGAGCCAGAGCGAGATCGATCACGCGGTGGCGGAACGAATGCGTGCGGGCCTTAGTCTGTATCAGATTGACGAGTCGTTGCTGCGCGAAATCGCGCCGGATCTGATTCTCACGCAGGATCTTTGTCAGGTGTGTGCTCCTTCGGGGAACGAGGTCTCGCAGGTGCTCAAGTCGTTGCCGAAGACACCGCAGATCCTGTGGATGACGCCGCGATCGTTGAGCGAGATCTTCGACAACGTTCGCGATCTCGGAGCTGCCACTGGACGGACGACGGAAGCCGATGCGCTCGTGAACGGTTGCACGGCGAGACTCGCAACACTTTCGGAGCGAATGTCAAAAGCGGCCACGCGTCCGCGCGTGTTCTGCATGGAGTGGCTCGAGCCGGTTTATGCCAGCGGACATTGGGTGCCGGAGCTCGTGAAGATCGCCGGCGGCATCGACGAGTTGGGAAGTGAGCGCGGGGAGTCGGTGCGTGTGTCGTGGGACGACGTCGCAGCGTGGGCGCCTGAAATACTGATCATCATTCCGTGCGGTTTTAACCTGCAACAGACGATGAAACAGATTTGGAGCGTCTTTGCTCCCTATGGTTCCGGCGCCGGCCGATCTCATTTCTTCAATCTGCCAGCAGTCAAAAACAACCGTGTCTTCGCGGTCGACGCAAATTCTTACTTCGCTCGCCCTGGCCCGCGCGTCGTCGAAGGCGCCGAACTCCTCGCCCACCTAATCCATCCAGAACTATTCGACGACACGCATTCGGACTCATTTCAACGCGTCGACATAGAGCTACTGCGCGGCGTTCTGCTCGAAGGAAAAGACTACCACCTCCAAAACGGCGCGATGGTCTTCACCTCCAGCTACCTGCAGCGCCGTGGTTACTGCTGCGACAGCGGCTGCCGGAACTGTCCGTACTAATTACAGCAGTCGAATCTTAACGAATGGGGTTCCGCGGGAGGCCTGTTTTGACCCATTCTCTGGCCAACTCGAGCGCAAACGAATCCCGGTCGACAACTTGCAGCACGTGATCCGCTTCGGATTCGTCACCCAACAAACGATCGACCGGAACGTCAGCCAACGGAGATTCCACTATTTGTTGCACCTGGGCCATTGTAAGTCCTTGCGCATCGACGTTTATGCACCGCGTAACGAGGCGTTCACCGAGCAGTCGTTGCAGCAGCTCGGATCGTACGCCTACTTTTACCTGAGGTTCGTTTGCGGGCGGGATGTGCACGACGGACCACAACGCAAGCTGTCGATCTGTCTCTCGCTCAATGTCGAGCGATGCCTCTTGTTGCCGCAACTCGTTGAGAAACTTCGCGCACAGCGGAAAGGCGGCGGAAAAACGATCAAGAACACCGCTTGGACTGGCCATTCCGCAGAACCGGCCGGTAGCGTCACGAAACACTAACTGTCTTACTCCCGTGAGTGCGTCTAAGAGACTGGAGAGTAGAAAAAGCCGGGTGGACCACCAAAGATCGCCATCGCCAAGATCAACCACAATCGCTCGTGTCGAACCAGCTCCCTTGACCATTGTCTTGATGGCGTCAATGGCGCTGTCGAACAACGCCTGACCTTCTCCGAACCCACCCATCTCTCCGGCACTGACCGACGTCTGAACAAGCACGCGATCGACCATGAACCGATTGAGCCCCTGAGCTGCGACTGCGGCTGCAACCTGGCTGGCGACGTCATCCGGCGTGCGAAACATTCCAGCGAGGTAGTTTGTCCCGAGCATTGAACGGAATCGTGCGATGTTGGATCCTGGTTTAGTCTCGCCGCGTTGAGGTTCCGTGCTCATCGCATCGATGCGATTGGTTGGCCAGGGAGTGTCGGTATCAAGCAGGAAGGCAAGGATGGGCTTTTTCTCTTTTACAGCCTCGTTGTATTCAAGTTCTGTGATCGAGAGCGCGCCCGGTGCTCCAGGTGGAGGCTGGTCGTTAGGAATATAGCCATACCGCCACGCAACCATGACGACGTAAAGATTCGATAGACGAACGTCCGCGAGGCAGCGATCCAAAGGTTTATTCCCTTCAGCCACATATTGCTCCATTCCGATCACGTCATGGCCCATTCGCCGGAGCGTCCGATCGACCACACTTCTATGCTCGATAAGGTCCTGGTAGGTAGATGAGATGTAGATCTTCATCGGAGTTTGAGTGTCCTCCCTGCGACCCAGATCAGATCCTGGCTCATAATTAATTGAGGTCTTGGCCGCTTAATATTTCAAGTAATCTGGGATTTCGTGAAGTCCACTTTAGGACGATTCGCCTTGCCTGTACAACCTCAGAGGCCCCCCAATATACTAACGAACTTGCAATAACTCTCCCGAATACACCCTGATAGGAAGTCTAATTATGCGCGTTCTGACTATCCGCAGCCTCGCGCTGCTCGCCGTTATCGCGATGATCGTTTCGGTCGTCGTCGTTAAGACTGCCCAAATTTCCAATGCAATGAACCCTGAAACCGAACTTTCAACCAACGAAAACCCGTTGCTGATGAAGTGGGAAGGGCCGCATGGTGGCGTGCCGCCGTTTGACCGCGTCCAGATTCCGCTCTTCAAACCAGCGCTCGAGACAGCCATGGCGGAACAGCTCGCGGAGACCGACGCCATCGCCAGGAACACGGCTGCGCCCGATTTCGAAAACACCATCGCGGCACTCGAACGCACCGGCAAAACATTCGATCGCGTGACAACGGTTTACGGAGTTTGGGGCGCGACGATGGCCAGTCCTGAATACCAGGCCGTGCAACGCGAAATGGCGCCGCGACTGGCTGCTTTCAACGACCAGATCACGCAAAACGAAGCGCTCTTCAAACGCATCGAGGCCGTCTACAACTCACCCGCGAAGGCGAAACTGACGCCTGAGCAACAGCGTCTCACATGGCTTTACTATACAAACTTCGTGCGCGCCGGCGCTCGTCTGTCACCCGAAGCGAAGAAGCGACTCTCGCAGATCAATCAGCAGCTCGCCGGACTCTTCACGAAGTTCAGCCAAAACGTGCTTGCCGAGGAAACAGATCAGTTTATCGTGCTGAAGAGCGAAGACGAGCTCGCCGGACTGCCGCAGTCATTGCGCGACGCGGCCAAAACCGCAGCCGAATCGAAGAAACAACCCGGCGGGTGGGTGATCGTGAACACTCGCTCGTCGATCGATCCGTTCCTGACCTACTCCGATCGTCGCGACCTTCGTGAAAAAGCATGGCGCATGTTCGTAAACCGCGGCGACAACGGCGGCGAGCACGACAACAACGCGATCATCACCGAGATCCTGCAACTGCGCGCCGAACGCGCCAAGTTGCTGGGTTACAAAACGCACGCTCACTGGCGTCTCGAAAATTCAATGGCCAAGACTCCCGAGCGCGCTCTCGAATTGATGGAAGCTGTGTGGAAGCCCTCGGTGGCGCGCGTGCACGAGGAAGTCGCCGACATGCAGGCACTCGCCGACAAGGAAGGCGCGAAGATCAAGATCGAACCGTGGGACTATCGCCACTACATGGAGAAGGTCCGCAAGGCGAAATACGATCTCGACCAGAACGAAGTCAAACCCTATCTACAGCTCGAGAAGTTACGTGAAGGCATCTTTTGGGTTTCCGGCGAACTCTTCAACTTCAATTTCACGCCGGTAACGAACGTCCCGGTGGCCCATCCCGACATTCGGGTCTGGGAAGTTACTGACAAGACCAGCAAGAAGCACATCGGTCTGTGGTATTTCGATCCCTACGCTCGCGCCGGCAAGCGCTCGGGCGCGTGGATGAATGCGTATCGTTCGCAGGAACGCGTCAACGGCGAAATCACGACGATCGTTTCCAACAACTCGAACTTCGTGAAAGGCAAGCCCGGCGAGCCGGTGCTGATCTCCTGGGACGACGCGCTTACGATGTTCCATGAATTCGGCCACGCGTTGCACGGCCTGAGTTCGAACGTCACTTACCCGTCCGTGGCCGGCACTGCCGTTCCGCGCGACTACGTCGAGTTTCCGTCGCAGCTTTTGGAACACTGGCTGCCGACGCCAGAAGTGTTGCAGCGATTTGCGCTTCACTATCAAACGGGCAAACCGATCCCGCAGGAACTCGTCGACAAGATCAACCGATCGGCGACGTTCAACCAGGGATTCGCGACAGTCGAGTATCTTTCGGCGGCCCTGGTCGACATGAAGCTGCACCTCGCGGGCGATCAAAAGATCGACGCCGACGCATTCGAACGCGAAACCCTCGCGCAGCTCGGCATGCCGAAAGAGATCGTGATGCGACATCGTACGCCGCAATTTCTGCACGTCTTTTCGAGCGACGGTTATTCCGCGGGTTACTACAGCTATCTTTGGTCGGACGTGCTGACCGCTGATGCGTTCGGCGCCTTCGTCGAAGGCAAAGGTCCGTACGACAAAACGGTAGCTGAACGGCTGCGAAAGAACGTTTTCTCGGTAGGCAACACGGTCGATCCGGCAGACGCTTACCGCGCGTTCCGCGGACGCGACCCGAAGATCGACGCGCTAATGAAGAAACGCGGATTTATTGCGAAGTCGTAACTTGTAGAAACTGGGCAGTATCCGTGTACTGCTGGAACTTCACCACCTTACCGTCACGAAGTTTAAATACATGAGCAAACTGGGCGCGCACCTCACGTCCAGTTTGCTTGTATTTTCCGGCGTAAATTCCACGGCCAACCACCGTGTCGCCTGCGTCTAAAACCTCTTCGGGGGTGACGGTAAACCATTCCCACTCCTGCATGATCCGCCCGAACACGCCCGCAAGCACCGACTGTGGTCCAACATACGGGTTTTTATCAGCGTAGATAAAGTTTTCCGCTTCCCACCATTCGACTTCCGGATCGAGTGCACCGATGATGTAAGGCACATCGCCCTTTCCAAAGGCTGCGTACATTCCTTCAATCTTTTGCTTGTTTTCTACTGACATGCTCTGCTCCTATTGTGTTTTGATTAATATTTACGCTTGAAGACCCGCGACACAGTAGTGTAGAGGTATGTTAGTTGGCAAGTTTGAGAATTCACCCACGTAACTAGGAGGTCCCATGAGGATCACAAGAATTCTAATCGCACTTTCAGCCCTGCTTTTCGTCGCACAGCCCGCGCCGGCGCAGTTCAATCAATCAAACCGGCTCAACGACCTGTCCGATCGGCTCTCGCGCGACGCGGACTCGTTTGCGGATACAACTTACAACGCGTATTCGAATTCGTTTCGCGGCGGTCGCAACGAGATCGAAGCGGTGATGCTGTCACAACAGTTCGCAGGCGCGTCGCGGATCTTTTATCGCATGGTCGTCGATCGTCGCCGCAATCAGGACTTGCGAGAAGCGTTCAGTTTTCTGCAGGAGTTGGCGCGTTCAGTCGAACGCAACAACCAGCAACGAACCGCGTGGTTCAACGTTCAAAGGACGTTGACCGATCTCGGGCGCGAGCTCAATCTCGATTCATCCGATGGCGGCGGTGGCGGACAGGGACCGGGTGGCGGACGCGGGGGGAGCATGACCTGGAGGGGTCGTGTTGACGACGATGTGCGCATCGCGATTCGTGGCGGCCAAGCGGAGGTCGAGACGATTGGCGGAACGGCTTACAACGACTCGCAGCCCAACTTCTCCGGTTCGCTGCCGTCTCGACGCGTCACCGTGCGGCTGAACGTCAGGAGAGCACGTGGGCAGGTTTACATCGAAGAACAGCCTACGCGCGAGAACAACTTCACTGCTGTGATAAGGATCAAGGATCCGCGCGGTGGAGCGTCCGAATACGAGTTTGAGCTGAGCTGGTAACCGTTTGAAGTCTCTGCGTTCCTCCGCGGCTCTGCGGTAAATGTGTTAGGTAAGAGCAGTAAACCGCAGAGGCGCAGAGGACGCAGAGATTACGGAACTACTCGATAATTATTTCGTCAGCGAATATCCAGGCGTCGCCGCCGTGGCCGGGATGCCATGCCGGAATCTTGCCGAAGTTCACGGCGGTGATCCGCACGTAACGCGCCTCTTGGCGCGTTATGTTTTTGACGAAGTCTTTCGCGAGGATGCCGACATTGAAATCTGGATTGCTGCCATCAGGAACATCATTCGGGATGCTTAAGGCTGGGACGAAATTCTGACCGTCGAGCGAAAGCTCAAAGCTGACGGTGCGCGGCATCCAGATCCATGAACCGGCATCCTGCAAAAACCCTGCGCCGAGTCTTGAGATCAACTGCGGCCTTCCGAGATCGACAACCGCGACGAGGTCCTTGCCCCAGTAGCCTTGCCATGCTCCGCTGGTCCAATTCGTAGTGCCGCGAATGCCGTCGATCAATGCATCGTCACCGCCGCCTGTATATTGGTGGCTGTACTTTGAAAGTAGAGTTAGTTTCCAGTCGTGCGGGATCTTATGAAACTTCGCCGTCGCAGCAAGGCTCTGTCGCGTGACCTGAATCGCGATTGCTTTTACCGTCGAGGACTTGTCGATCGCGAATGGCTTCGTAAATCGACGTGACTTCGGGGTCGGCGCCGAGCCGTCAGTTGTGTAGTGGATTCTGTCGGCTGGACCAACCGCCTGGATATCGATTGTGAGATTGTTTTTGAAAGTCTGGCCGGCGCTCTTGATTACCGGCACTGGAACGATCGAAGGAGATTTGATCCGTGATACGGGCTCGTTCCCTGGTCCAGTTCCCCAATGCTGATTCGGGCGTGGACCCATCTGCAAAACCAACTGGCCACCCGCCATCAAATCCGCGTGGTCGATAAAAGACTTTCGATATGGCCGATTGTTGAGCACCGCGAATTGAATGTAGATGTTCTTGTCAGAAACATCCTTTGCGACGATTCTGAATGATCTTCCGTTCTCGAGATTGAATTCGACCTCCGGAAACAACGGTGTTCCAATCGCGTATGTTGTCGAACCTGGCGTGACGGGATAAAAACCCGCCGCACTCAAGACGTACCACGCCGACATTTGTCCGCAGTCTTCGTTGCCAATCAGCCCGTCAGGCGTGGGCTTGTAGAACTGGTCCATGATCTGGCGAACGCGAAACTGAGTCTTCCACGGCTGTCCGGCGTAGTTGTACAGATACGCCATGTGATGACTCGGCTCGTTTCCGTGAGCGTACTGGCCAATCAAACCAGTAATGTCGGCCTGTTCGCGACCGGTGGTCCGGCTCTCCGCTTCGAACATTTGGTCCAGCTTGCTCGCGAACTTTTCGCGGCCGCCCATCAGGTCGATTAAGCCGGTAACGTCGTGGGGAACGAAGAAGGTGTACTGCCAGGCATTCGCTTCGGTGAAATGGAACGTCACCTCGCGTGGATCGAATGGCTCGGTCCAGTCGCCATTCGTGCGTGGACGCATGAAGCCTGTCTGGGGATCGAAAACATTCCTATAACTCTGAGCGCGGAGCAAATAGTAGATATAATTGCCGCGGTCTCCGACGAGGTTAGCGACTTGCGCGAGGCACCAATCGTCGTAAGCGTATTCGAGGACTTTTGAAACCGATTCACGTTCGTCTTCAGTGCTGATGAAACCGTTATCGATGTACGGGCCGAGACCATAGTGACGCAGTTCGGCGCTGTGGTCCATCGCCTCGAAAGCTTTCTTCAAATCGAATCCGTCGATGCCTTTTACAGCCGCGTCGGCGATGACGGATACGGCGTGGTAACCGATCATCGTGTCGGTTTCGTTCGCGGCCAGTTCCCAAACGGGCAGACGCCCGCCTTGTTCGTACTGCACGAGAAAGGTTTTGATGAAATCACGCGTGCGTTTCGTGTCGATGATCGTGTAAAGCGGATGGGCCGCACGAAACGTGTCCCACAATGAAAATACAGTGTAGTTTGTGAAGTCAGTGGCTTTGTGGATCTTGAAATCACGTCCGCGATACTGGCCGTCGACGTCCATGAAGATGTTGGGTGCGGTCATCGCGTGATACAGGCCGGTGTAGAAGTTTGTGAGCTGGGCGTCGGTGCCGCCGGTGACGGTGATCTTGCTGAGCTCGCGATTCCATGCGGCTGCGGCGTCGGCTTTAACCTTGTCGAAATCCCAGTGGTTGAGTTCGGCGCGAAGATTACGCAGCGCGCCCTCGGTGCTCACGGCGGAGATCCCCACGCGTACGAGAATCGGTTTACGGTTCCGCGCGTCAAATCGGAAGAACATTTTGAGGTCATCCGATCCGTGCCCAAGCAGCGGCTCAGAAAACTCGATCGCGAAGTAAACGATTTGATCTCGCGCCCAAGCTTGCGATCGTCTCCATCCCAGCACCGTCTTGCCTTCAATCTTCACTCCTGAATCGAGGACTTTGTCGCGATGGGCGAGGTCGAGAATGATGTTCGCTTCGTTCGTCGCGGGAAAAGTGTAGCGATGCATTCCGGCGCGCGCGGTTACCGTGAGTTCGACGAAGATGTTGTCGTCGTCCAACCGCACCGAGTAGAAGCCCGGCGACGCTTTTTCATTCTGATGACTGAAACGCGACGTGTAATTGTTTTTTCGATTGCCGACGGTCGGCATCAACAAAACATCGCCGTAATCCGAGATGCCGGTACCGCTCAGATGTGTGTGACTGAATCCGTAAACAACGGAATCCGAATAGTGATAACCCGAGCAGCCGTCCCAGCCTGTTAGGCGCGTGTCCGGGCTGAGTTGGACCATACCGAACGGGACGATCGCACCCGGAAAGGTGTGACCGTGGCCACCGGTGCCAATGAAAGGATTGACGTGGCGCGTCAGATCTCGTTGGGCATAGATCTGTGTAGGCAGGAAAAGTAAACAAACTAACGTTAGCGTCTTCAAGGTCATGTCAATTGCTTTTCCCGCAACGGCGCAAAGACGCAAAGGTTTCATGGCACTTAAATTTTGAAACTGGCCTTTCTTTGGGACTCTGCGCCTTTGCGGGAACTTACTCAGGGCGCGGTGGCGATCGCGTAGACCAATCGCTCCAGCGCCTGTAAGTCTCTGAGATCGAGCACTTCAACCGGCGAATGACTGTAACGGCCCGGCCATGATAACCCCAGATGCAATACGCCGTACGGAATGAACACCGAACCATCAGTGCCGCCGTTCGTCGCGCTGACTTGCAGCGGAATGTTCTGTGTCCGCGCAATGTTCAGCACACGATTGAGTTCCGCGGGCGGAGCGACTGACGAGTTGTCGAGTCCGCGAATTACCGCGCCCTGGCCCAACGGCGCATGCGCGAATCGCGTCGTCTCCAGCGGCGAGTCAGAAGAAACGAGAGTATCTACGCTGAAGACGCGCTTCACTATCGGTCCATATTTCTTCGCCATCGCGATCGAACCTTCGAGTCCGGTTTCTTCACGGGTGGCCCATGCGAGGATGACTTTGCGTTTTAGCGTCGAGGGCTCGATGCGTTTCGCGGCGAGAATCAGCGCCGTTGACCCAGCGCGATCGTCAAGCGCGCGTGCGGTGAATCGAGTGGGCCCGATTCGCGTGGCCTCTTTGTAAGCAGTAACGGCGAGACCGTTGACGACGCCGAGTTTCTTCAAGGCAGCTTCGTCGATTCCAAACCACGCAGTAAGCGCTTCCGGTTGTTTGGTCGTTGCCGTATCACGTGGGACGAAGATGCCTTGCAGCGGAATCCTCCCACGCCCGTCGAAGTGCAACAGCGCCGGTTGGCCCTCCCAGAGTGATGGAAAGAGTCCACCGCGCGTGCGCAGCGAGACTGAACCGTCGGGTAGAATGTTTGAGACCTCGAATCCGACCTCATCAAGGTGAGCGATGAACATCACCGGATCGCGATCCGGTCCAACTTCGAGGATCAGATTTCCTTCATTATCAGTGTGCGTTTTCGCTTGGGCCCACGAAGGAAGCGAGGCAAGTACTTGATGGCGCACGCTCTGCTCGTGTCCCGACACGGAATATTCATCCGCCAGACTCTTGAGCAGTTTTGCAGTAGCTGAAAACGCATCTGAATTGGGAGCCGGGTCCGGCCCGTAGGACAGCATGGGCCACTCACGCGTCTGCTTCACAACACCAGCAGCTTTCTCGACTTCTTCCAACAGAGCAATGGCATTATCAAGGCTAACGCTTTCGACCAGCGAGCCCTGATGAAACACCATCGTCGAAAGAACCATGACCGAAGTGAGACCGGTCGAGGCCGGAAGATATGAAGGCTTGTCAAGTTGCCGCAGCGAGACTACGCCCATTTTTGAATCCACTGGAGGTGATGGCTCGATCAACGTCACCTGATCGACGCGTCCGAGCGATCGCAGCGCCGCCTCAAGACCGTCGTGTCCGAAACTTCGCAACGTCGTTAACAGAAAGATCGTCTCGCCTGACGTAACCTGCCCTGTCGCAGCCGATGCGACTGCCGCACAACCAACACGAACACCAGCCATGTAACCAGCAACAAAATCGCCGTACGCCCAACCCGACGTCTCACGCACTACCGGATCGAGCATTTGAATGCCGAGTCGAGCGACGTCATTTTTCGACGTAGCGCCAACGTCAACCCACATGTCGTCGAGTGTTGTAACTGGAGCCGCAGCTCGGCCGCGTTGCAAGTGAGTGCTCTTAACAATTGCGACCGCCGGCACGATACCGCCGCTACGCGTCAACACCCTGAGTCGCTGTCCTTCATGAGACTGGGTCCACAGCGGATGCAATCGTCCACCCCCGACTTCGCGCAATCGCAAGTAACCTTCCTCGGTGATCTCGGTGACCGCGAATCCCGGCCCATCCAGTGCGCACGCAACAACACGCCGCGGACTGCCGCTGCCTTTGCGCATGATCAGATTGCCGAGCGCATCGCGCTGCCACCCGGACATCGCGCGCATGATCACATCGGTCGCGCGGTGCTCCCATCCCGGTGGTGCGTCGAGCGCGACCCAACTGCGCAGACGTGTGGCCAGCCCCGGGCCGTTTTGTGCTATGGATTCAGGTGAAAATACGGAAAGACTTAATAGCGCCGTCAGTGTCAGTAGCGCCGCACGGCGAACGACAACAGCATCGATGCTCATTGATGTTTAGTTTGAGTGTGTACTAGTCGAACAGCTCAGTGTGCTTTGTGCTTAGTACTTCGTACTTTGTCCTGCCAGTGGTTGTATTCAATAGCGCTCGGCTCAAACTGCGAACAAAAAACAAAGAACTAAACACAAAGCACAATTCCGTTACTCGGCTGCGGGCAGCGAGTGGATCAGCCGCCGCATGCGATCTGCAAACAGCACGTCGATCTTCCCTGGTTCGATAACCTTCGTAACTTCGCCCAGGCCAAAGGTGGGATGCATCATTGACTGGCCTGCGCGATAAGTGCGTGTCCGATCGTAAGGTGCGCCCGCCTTTGCCGCCGATCGCGACGCTCCGGCGTCAGCCGCGATACCTGTTTTGTACGCGCTACGCTCACCGCACTTCGGACAACTGACGCGTGAGATCTGTCCGCGCTTAGTGACGGAGACGACGACGTGACCGCGCACTTCATTACACACAACACAGAGTTTCTCGACACGCTCGCCAACAGTAAATACGGGCTTCTCGATCTTCGTCATCTTACCTTCCTCGTTTGGGCCTCGTTGTTAAGGCAGCGTCCCAATGATGAGCTTGGGACGCCGCTCGTTCTAACTTATTACCAACGTGGTTCGCGATTGCCGTAGTTGCCGCCACCGCCGCCGCCACGATTACCGCCGCCGCCGTAACCACCACGGCCGCCGCCACCGCGGTTGCCACCACCGCCGTAACCACCACGGCCGCCGCCGCCGCCACCACGATTACCGCCGCGATCTTCGCGGGGACGAGCTTCGTTGACCGTCAAATTGCGGCCGTTGAATTCCTTCCCGTTGAATTGTGCGATTGCGGCGTCACCTTCCTCTTTGGAGGCCATTTCAACAAAGCCGAAACCGCGTGAGCGGCCGGTGTCGCGATCTTCGATAACTGAAGCCGACTGGACCGTGCCTGCTTGCGCGAACAACTCCTGCAAATCGCTGCTCGATGTTTGGAAGGCGAGATTGCCAACGTAAAGTTTCATTGATTAATACGCTCCTCTCCCGTTGCTCAGGAGTGTGAAAGAAGCTCTGGATTCGCGAAGTGGGCTCCGTTGTAACGGCAGCAGCGAAAGCTCGGATTCGGATGCTCAAAATGAGCGGCTTCTGTAGTTTAGGTCGGCCTGCTCTCGAATCATCCAAAACGCCGCCGCCAACTCACCGAGGCACGGGGCGCATCACCGTTGATGCGCGAGAGAAGGGATTAACAGTACTTATGATGCACCAGCCGACGGGTTTCATGCAAGGAACGGTGCTTAATCGGCGGTTTTCGTGAAAACGCGGACCAAGGAATCTTCGTAGACAACAAACAGAAACACGGATATACTGCGCCCCTCCTGTCCCAGAAAGAAACTCCCAAAGCGAGAACAATTAGGAATTTTTTGCGGCAGTGTCGTGCCCGCTCGATGTAGGGGCGGGCTTGAACCCCCCAACCCACCACGTACTTTCCAAAGCTGAAGGAGAACAGAGTATGAGAAAGATTTTCGCGTTATTTGTTTTGACAGGCCTTACCGCGGTGATTTTTATTTCCTCTCCTGTCCCGACCACGCAGGCGAAGAAAGACAAACTCCGAAAAAGCGCGAACAAAATTGAGAACAACTACATCGTCGTACTCGACAATGATTGGGTAGGCGAACAAGGCCTGTTCTCAATCGCACCTTACATCGCGTCGGAATTGGCAACAAACCACAAGGGGAAAATCAAGCACGTCTATCAGCATGCGATCAACGGCTTCGCAGTCGAGATGACTGAAGCGGACGCGGAGGCTCTGAGTCAGGATTACAGAGTTAAGTATGTTGAAGAGGACAGTGTCGTCACCGCGGATGCCACGCAAAGCAATCCGCCGTGGGGACTCGATCGCATCGATCAGCGGAACCGTCCACTGAACGCGATCTACACGTTCAACTGGACCGGCTCGGGCGTTCGCGTTTACGTGATCGACACCGGTATTCGCACAGCGCACAATGAGTTTGGCGGACGTGCTTCGAATGTCTTCGACGCGTTTGGCGGCAACGGTCAGGACTGCAACGGACACGGCACTCACGTTGCCGGTACCGTCGGCGGTTCGACATTTGGCGTCGCCAAGAGCTCACTGCCGCGCGGCGTCCGCGTGCTCAACTGTTCAGGCTCGGGCTCTAACTCGGGCGTGATCGCGGGTGTTGACTGGGTTCGTCTGAACCACATCGCTCCAGCAGTGGCGAACATGAGCCTCGGAGGCGGTGCCTCCAGTGCCCTGGATACGGCGGTGAACAACCTGCACAATGCGAACGTGACGATTGCCGTTGCCGCCGGCAACAGCAACGCCAACGCGTGCAACTCGTCGCCCGCCCGTGCGGCCAATGCCATCACGGTTGGTTCGACGACGACCAGCGACGCACGTTCATCCTTCTCGAACTTCGGCACGTGTCTGGATATCTTCGCGCCAGGTTCAGGGATCCTGTCGGCGTGGTATACGTCAAACACGGCGACCGCGACTTTGAGCGGGACGTCGATGGCTTCACCGCACGTTGCAGGCGCGGCTGCGCTTTACAAGCAGGCCAACCCGTCAGCTTCGTCGACGACGATTCGAAACGCGCTCGTCAACAACGCTACGACCAACGTGATCACCAACGCCGGCACCGGCTCGCCGAACCGGTTGCTGTACACTTTGTTCTTCTAAACAACCAACCGCGGATGACACGGATAAATTCCTCGAATCCGTGTCATCCGTGTTAAACTCCCCGCCTCGTCTTCAGTAGCATTCCTGCCAATTTGTGAGGTGAAGTCATGAAACTCCAACGATCCGTCTCGTTTCTCTGCGCCCTCTGTTTATTGTTCACAACGTTTGGCATCCAGGCCCAACAGAAGGCCCCGGCCGCCGCGCCTGCTACAGCCAAACGGGCGTTAACACATAGCGATTACGACTCGTGGCGATCGATACAGGCGCCGCAGATTTCGCGCGACGGAAACTTCGTTGCGTACGCTTACATGCCGCAGGATGGCGACGGTGAGATCATCGTCAGGAACATAGCGACGGGCGTCGACTGGAAAGCACCGCGCGGGTATCGCCCGCCGGTCCCGCCGCCCGACGATCCGGGCGCGAACGTTGCAGAGTTTATCGAAGCGCAGGGACGGCTTTTGCGACCGGTGTTCACTGCTGACACTCGCTTTGTCGTCTTCGGCACTGAGCCCACCAAAGCCGAGCTGAACAAAGCAAAGAAAGAGAAGAAACGACCCGAGGACATGCCGAAGAACGGCCTTTCGATCATGGACCTCGCTGACGGCACGGTAACGCGGATCGAGAAAGTGAAGACGTTCCGCGTTCCGGAAGACAACGGTGGTTTCATCGCGTATCAGTTGGAAGCGAAACCTGAAGAGAGACCAAAACCTGAAGACAAGCCGACTGGTCCAGCAACGCCAAGCACGCAATCCACTGAATCCGGAACGCGACCTGCACAACCGGGTCAATCGCCCGAAACAACTCCAGCAGCATCAGAATCACCACGACCGCAACAGCCGCCTCGCCGCAACGCCAGAAAAAAGGAGTACGGCACTGACCTGGTCCTGCGAAACACTTCCACTGGCACCGAACGAAAGTTCAGCGACGTCCTCGACTTCACGATCAGCAAAGACGCCAAGACGCTCGTGTTCACAACGTCCGCGCGCAACGAACCGACCAACGGCGTGTTTGCAGTCATGACCGCCGAGGGCGACGGCGCGCCGATCACGCTTCTTAACGGAAAGGGTAAGTATCAACGTCTGACGTGGGATGAAGACAACACTCAACTCGCATTCACCAGCGACAAAGAAGACGCCGAAGCTAAACAGCCGAAGTACCGCGTCTATCACTGGAACCGCAAAGATCCCCAAGCGACTGAAGTCGTATCGATCAACGCGACCGGCTTTCGCAAAGATCTCGTCGTCAGCGAGCGCGCTAATCTCAATTTTTCACTTGATGGCAGCCATCTGTTTTTCGGTACTGCGCCGCCGCCGGAACCGGAGCGAAATCCCGACGAAGAGATCCCCGCTGACGAAAAAGTCTTGGTGGATCTATGGCACTGGAAAGACGACTTCATACAGCCGATTCAACGCGTCCGCGCCGAACAGGAACGTAACCGTTCGTATCGCGCCGTGTACGATCTGAAGGAGAAGAAGTTTGTCCAACTCGCGGACGAGTCGATGGAAACCATCAATCCGTCCAACGACGGCCGTTACGCGATCGGTTCCGACAACCGGAAGTATCGCGTGATGAACGACTATGATCCCGGTTTCACCGATTACTACCTCGTCAACACATCAGACGGATCGCGGAAATCGATACTGACAAAACAACGCGGCGCCGTCTCGCTTTCACCCAACGCGAAGTACGGGCTCTTCTTTGACGGCAAAGACTGGCACTCCTACTCCGTCGCGAATGGCACGGTTACAAATCTCACCAGGGGCATTGACGCGATCTTCTACAACGAGTTGAACGACCTTCCATCGACGCCCGGTTCGTATGGCCTCGCCGGTTGGACCAAGGACGACGCCGACGTGCTGATTTACGATCGATACGACATCTGGCAAGTCGCACCCGACGGCAGCCGCACAAAGAATCTGACCGACGGCGTCGGGCGCAAAGAAAAGACGACACTGCGTTACGTGCGGCTCGATCCGCGTGAACGCTGGATCGATCCTGACAAGTCGATGCTGCTGCAAGCCGAGAACCAGGAGACGCGCGATTCCGGGTTCTATCGCGACAAGGTCAACAGCGATCTCGTACCTCAAAAACTCCTGATGGCGGCGAAGGACTTCAACAATCCGATCAAAGCGAAAGATGCTGACGTGCTTATCGTCGGCGCGTCGCGTTTCGATCAGTTCCCTGACATCTGGGTCACGAACAGCAGCTTTCGCGAGCTGAAGCGCGTCAGTAACGGCGACGCTCAACGCGCGACCTACAACTGGGGCACTTCGGAATTAGTCAGTTTCAAGAATACCGACGGCGTGCCGCTCAAAGGTTTGCTCTTGAAACCGGATAACTTCGATCCGAAGAAGAAGTATCCGATGATCGTTTACATTTACGAGCGGCTTTCGCAGGGCTTGCACCAGTTCCGCAATCCTGGTCCAGGCACGTCGATCAATCCGATCTTCTACGTGAGCAATGGTTATCTGGTCTACATGCCTGACATTGCGTACACGATTGGATATCCGGGTGCGAGTGCTTTGAAATGCGTGCTTCCGGGAATTCAGGCCGTGGTCGACAAAGGCTACGTGAATGAAGACGCGATCGGCATTCAGGGACACAGTTGGGGCGGTTATCAGATCGCTTACATGGTGACGCAAACCAATCGCTTCAAAGCCGCTGCACCGGGTGCGCTCGTTGCCAACATGACGAGCGCTTACAGTGGCATTCGTTGGGGCACGGGACTGCCGCGTCAGTTTCAATATGAACGTTCGCAGTCGCGCATTGGCGGAAGTCTTTGGGACTATCCGTTGCGCTTTCTCGACAACTCTCCAATCTTCCGCGCGGATCAAGTCGACACTCCGTTGTTGATGCTGCACAACGACGAAGACGATGCGGTGCCGTGGTACCAGGGTATTGAGTATTTCCTCGCGCTGCGGCGTCTCGGCAAGCCGGTGTTCATGTTCAACTACAACGGCGAGAAGCACGGGTTGCGGAAGCGCATCAATCAGAAAGACTACACGCGGCGTTTACAGGAGTTCTTCGATCATTACCTGAAGGGTGCTCCCGCGCCGGAGTGGATGGAAAAAGGCATCCCGTTCCTGCAACGCGAGAAGGAGAAAGAAAAATATCGCGCCAGCGAGGA